>NZ_JBHVWS010000049.1:42109-72546 GCF_042882185.1 Streptomyces sp. NPDC058239 | reverse complement strand
GCCGGGCCCGAGCGGCACGAGGGGCGAGGCCGGCGGCGAGCTGATGCGCCGCCGGTGAGGAAGTGAGGATGGCACCGAGGTGAGACCGTTCTTCTCGTCCTTCATCCGGCTTCCTCCGGGTGTCCCGCACGTGCCGGGCCGGTGTCAGCGGGAGTCTCCGAGCGGCGCGGTACGGTCGCCCGGCCGACCGCACGCCCCGGCCAGGTAGGCCGCACCGAGCAGCGGGGCCTCGTCCGGCCGGTGCGCCGGGGTGATGACGACGCGTCGGTTGCGGACCGGATCGGCCTCGGCGAGCCCTGAGCGCAGCGGTTCGGCCAGGAGGTCCCAGGCCCCCGCGATGGCGCCCCCGACCACCAGAACCGTCGGTTCGAAGGCGGCGAGCAGCGGCCCGAGCACCCTTCCCAGGGCACGGAACGTCTCGGTGAACACCTCCGCCGCGGCCCGGTCCCCGTGCCGTGCCCGCCGGGCGATCTCCCGGACGTCGGGCGGCGCCGCGCCGGTCGCCCGTGCGTAGGCCCGCCGCAGGGCACGCCGGGACACCGTCTCCTCCAGGGGACCGCCCGCGTACCGCAGGGTGTGGACCCAGCCTTCGGGAGGGACCCCGGGGCCGTGCCGCAGTATCCGGCCGTCGCGCAGGAAGCAGGAGCCCACACCGGTCCCGAGCGTGATGCCGGCGACGGTGCGGTGCCCGCGCGCCGCCCCGGCCCACCACTCGCCGAGTACGAACGCGTCCGCGTCGTTGCAGAAGCTGAGCGCGGTGGCGCCGGGCAGTGACGCCGTCAGGGCGGCCCGCAGATCGACCCCCCGCAGGGCCTCGAACTTGCCGACCCCTTCGAACCGCCCGATCCCGCGCTCGTAGTCGAACGGACCGGGCAGTGCCACGGCCCATGGGCCCGCGCCGAGGCCGGACAGCTGGCCGGCGCAGCGGACGAGGGCCGACAGGATCTCCTCGGCACTGCCGCTACTGTCCACCGCCTCACGGAACGAGCGGCCGGACCGGAGGCCGCGGGCGTCGAGGTCGACGTCGGCCGCGGTCACATGGGTGCCGCCGACCTCGAGGACCGAGACGGTGGCTTCGCCGGCGGGGCTCACCGCACCAGCGCCTTCACATAGCGCACCGGTCCGCCGCCGAGGGCCCGCACCCGGTAGGTGCCGACCGCGGCGGGCACGGTCAGTGTCTCGGCGTATGCCAGCACATGGCGGTGGCCGCCGCTGGTCTCCAGGAGGATTCCGTCGCCCTCCACAACGTTGAGAATGTGGAAGCGGTGGTCCGTGTCGTCGTCTGCGACGGTGTCCGGCGCCAGTGCGATCCGCCGGACCTCGAAGAACATCTCGGGGAGGCGGCCGATGACGTCCTCGTGCCAGCCGTCGCCCGAGCGCAGGGTGCGCGGCGCGGGGACCAGGTCCCTGGCCACGGCTTCCCCCGACCGGTCCGGGTCCAGGTTTTCGAACGCGTGGCCGACGTGGACCGGCCGCGACCTGCCTTCGCTGTCCTTGCGCAGCCAGTCGTAGAGACGAAGGCTGTACAGGTACGGCGTCGCGCTGATCTCGAGTACGACATTGCCCTCGCCGCTGCCGTGCGGGGTGCCGCCCGGGATGAGGAAGATCTGGTGCGGATCGGCCGGGAAGGTCTGGACGTACTGTTCGATGTCGAACGGCACGCCGTCGTGGTACGCCCGGTCCGCCTCGTTTCGGAAGGCCGCGAGGTCGGCGTCCTGGTGCAGCCCCAGGAAGACCTGCCGGCCGGGCCCGCCGACCATCATGTAGTAGGTCTCGTGCTGGGTGTACGGCCATCCGAAGACGCGGCGCATGTAGTCCGACTGCGGGTGGCAGTGGACGGAGAGGTTGCCGCCGCCGACGGTGTCGAGATAGTCGAAGCGGATCGGGAACGAGGTGCCGAACCTCGCGTGCACGTCGTCGCCGAGGATCTCCTCGGGGTGCGAGGCGACCAGTGCCTGCAGGGGCACCTCGACCCGCGGACCGTCCGGCGTGCCCACCAGGATCCCGCTCTCGGGAGCGATGAGCTCGTAGCCCAGCGCGGTGTTGGCCGCGTCCTGGTTGAAGCCGAGCTGCTCCTGGGCCCAATGTCCGCCCCAGGACGTGGTGTTGAAGGTGGGGCGGGTACGGAAGGGCCGCCCGGCCAGGTCTGCGAGGGCAGCGCGCAGGGCGGCCCCCTCCAGCCAGGACGGAGCCTGCGCGTCCTGGGTGTCGAGCCACAGGTCGACGCCGGAGACGAGGGTGTCGCGGTGCTGGTCAAGGACGGGCCAGTCGATGTAGAAGAGCCGACGGGTCGTGCCCGCCCCGGTACCGGGAGGCTGCCCCAGGTTGCGGCCGGTCCCGCCGGCGATCTGGGCCTCGGCGTACCGTTTGGGCAGGTCCGCGTACCAGAGCCGGTCGTGCGGCACCAGGGCCGCGCCCGGTCCGAAGACGACCGTGACGGTGTCGTCGGCGGCCTCGGGCTCCGGCAGCCCGGTGAAGAAGTCGGCGAGCCCGGCCCGGGACAGCGGGGCGAAGTCCGGGTCGTCCTCCAGTACCGCGGACGCGGTCAGGGCGAGGACGTCCGGCCAGGGCGCGAAGTGCTCGCGCAGGTCGGTCTGTTTGGTCGCGACGGCGCGAGCGGCCAGCGCCGCACAGATCCCGGCGGCAACCGCCTCCCAGTCCACGGCCACCGGGCCGTCGACGGCGAGGACGAGACCCGGAGCGAGTCCGGCGACCGCCTCCCGGTATCCGGCGCCCACCTCTGCGGAGATGCTGTAGCACGGTTCGGCTTCGTAGCTGCGAACTTCCGGCATGACGGTGTCAGCCTTTCTGTCTTTCGGTAGGGCTTGTCGATCGTGCGGCTCGGGCCGTTCCTGCGACCGGGCCGAGCCGCGTGAGCGTCCCGACGTCGTCGACGCGGACGGTGGCGGGCAAGGGGGCGTCGCGCCGACCGTGGAGGTCGGACCGATGCCGTAGAGGGCCGGACGCACCGCACTCGGCGTGACGCCGGGGCCAAGTGGCGCAGGCGCCGATCGCGCCTTGGTCGGGACGGTCGCCCATCGGGAGACGGCCGGTGCCGAAGTCTGCGGTCTCCTGTCGGATCCGGTCCGGGAGGTCGCGATGCGGGGCTGCCGCGACCAGGCCGAAGTCCGGGTGGCACACCTGCCGGCGGCCCGCTCGACCTCCGCATGGCGCTCCAGCCGCCGGTACGGTTCGGTCCCTGCCTGATGTCCGACGGCGGGATCGCGGCCGGCGCGATAAGGGCAGGCTTGCGGCCGGTTCCATGTCCACTCAATGTTTCTGAGCTACAGGTCTCCATGGATGGAATGTATCGGATCTATGGTCTTGACGTCATGGGGCGTCCCGCAAATACTGAGCCTCGCCTCGCGGTGGATACAGGCACCGGAGCTTGGCGCCTCTGGAGACTTCAGCCCCGCCCCCGGCCTTCGAGGGCAGAGCCAGTCCCCTCAAGTTCAACTTGCCCAAGAATCTGAGTAATTACTAGATCTTCGCAACGGGACGGTGGACATAAATGCTTGCTAAGTTGGTCGCGCGCCGCAGACGACGGGCTGTACTCGGAAGTCTGTCCGCGGCCGCCCTGGTCCTGACGGCGGCGGCGTGCGGCGGGGGCGGCGACGACAAGGCCACCGGCGGCACCGTCCACCTGGAGTTCTGGGGCTGGGCCCCCGGCTACGACAAGTCGGCCGAGCTGTTCAACGCCACCCACAAGAACATCAAGGTCACCTTCAAGAAGCTGCCGTCCGGTGGTCAGGGCGGCTACGACAAGATGCTCTCGGCGGTGAAGGCGGGCAACGCCCCCTGCCTGGCACAGATCGGCTTCGAGTCCATACCCACGTTCCTTCTCGAGGGCGCCCTGGAGGACATCTCCCAGGAGGCCGGTGCCGCGAAGGACAAGTTCGTTCCGTGGACGTGGAACCAGGTCACCGTCGCGGGCAAGACGTACGGCATCCCGGTCGACACGGGCCCGATGGCCATGTACTACCGCAAGGACGTCTTCAAGAAGTACGGCATCGCGGTGCCGACGACCTGGGACGAGTACGCCAAGGCGGCCGAGAAGCTGCACAAGGCCGACCCCGAGGCCCACATCGTGAACCTGCGGGCGATCACCCTGTCCGGCCTGGCCTGGCAGAAGGGCGCCAAGTGGTTCGGCACCGGGGGTGACGCGTGGCACGTCGGCGTCAACGACGACCAGTCCCGGCAACTCGCCGACTACTGGCAGAAGTTGGTGGACAAGAAGCTGGTGGCCACGGAACAGGGCTACAGCCCCGAGTGGTGGAGCGGCCTGCAGTCCGGCAAGGTGGCCACGGCGATCGGCGCGGTCTGGCTGAACCCGCTGATCGCCCAGAACGCCCCCAAGGCCAAGGGGAAGTTCGCCGTCGCCCCGATGCCGCAGTGGACTGCCGGGGAGAAGAAGTTCGGCAACGACGGCGGCGGCAGCACGGCCGTGCTCAAGGGCTGTCAGCACAAGGACGAAGCAGTCGAGTTCGCCACCTGGATGAGCACCAACCCCGACAGCCTCAAGAACCTGATCACGAAGACCGGCATCTACCCGGCCGCCACCGCCGGACTCAAGCTGTCCGAAGTGAACAAGGGCGTGGACTACTACGGCGGCCAGAACATCTACAAGGTGTTCGGCGAAGCCGCCCAGCACACGGACACGAACTGGCAGTGGGGTCCAGCGCAGTCGCAGTTCGGTGTCGATCTGGACGAGGCAACCGCCAAGGCCTACGCCGGCTCCGGCACGCTGTTCGACGCGTTCAACAATGTACAGAAGGAGACGCTCGCGGCGATCAAGTCGAAGGGTGTGAAGGTCAGATGACCCGCGATGTGGATTCCCCGACGGTGCCGGTCGCGGACCGGCCGGCGTTGTCGGGCGATCACGGCCGAGACCGGCTCGCCGATGACCCGGGCCGGGAGCGGCGGCCGTCACGCGGCCGCTCCGGCAGCAAGCTCGCCGCCCGACGCAACCGCTCCGCCGCCGTGCTGCTCGCCCCGTTCGGCCTCCTGTTCCTGGCCGTGTTCGTCATCCCGATCGGGTACGCCGTCCATCAGAGCCTGTTCCGGGTGGAGCGCTCAGGGCTCGGCTTCGGGGCGCCGCGCACCGTCTTCGCCGGCCTGGACAACTACACGCGGGTGCTCACCGACAGCACGTTCCTCAAGGGCGTGGGCAGGGTTCTGGTCTTCGGCCTGATCCAGGTGCCGGTGATGCTGGGTCTCGCCCTGCTGCTCGCCCTGCTCCTCGACTCCCAAGCGGCGCGGCTCAAGCGCTTCTTCCGCGTGGCGTACTTCCTGCCGTTCGCGATCCCCGGTGTGATCGCGGCGGTGCTGTGGGCCTTCCTCTACATGCCCGGCATCAGCCCGTTGAACGACGTCGGCAGGAGCATCGGACTCGATGTCGACTTCCTCTCCCGCGACATGATCCTCTTCTCGATCGGCAACATCGTCACCTGGTCCTGGACCGGCTACAACATGCTGATCATCTACACCTCGCTGCAGTCCGTCCCCAAGGAGCTGTACGAGGCCGCCGAGCTGGACGGATGCTCCGGATTCCGGATCGCCTGGCACATCAAGGTGCCGCTGGTGCGCCCGGCCCTCACCCTGACCGGCGTCTTCTCCATCATCGGCACGCTGCAGCTGTTCGGCGAACCGATGGTGCTGCGCCCCATGACCTCCGCGGTCAGCAGCAACTACACCCCGGTGATGCTCTCCTACCAGGCCGCCTTCGGCCTCAACGACTACAACTTCGCCGCGGCTGTCGCGGTGGTCCTGGCCCTTGCCACGTTCGCCCTGTCCTACGGCTTCCTGCGCCTGAGCACACGAGGATCGCGATGAGCATGCAGCCCACAGCCCGACACCGCAGGTCCGACCCCGGGCGGGAGGCGCTGTCCGGCCGCCGTCGCGGCACATCGGCCGCCCAACTGAGTACCACCGTGCTGCTGTTCGCGATCGCGGGCTACTTCCTGCTGCCGATCTGGTGGCTGATCGTCTCGGCGACGAAATCCAACGGCGACCTGTTCGGCAGCAACGGCTTCTGGTTCGGCTCGCACTTCCACCTCGCCGACAACCTCACGAAGGTCTTCCGGCACAGCGACGGCATCTTCAGCCGCTGGCTCCTCAACAGCCTTCTGTACTGCGGAGTCGGGGCCCTGGTGGCCACCCTGTTTGCCGCGATGGCCGGATACGCCTTGGCCAAATATCCCTTCAAAGGCCGGGAGGGTGTCTTCGCCGTGATCCTCGGAGCGGTGCTGATCCCCCCGCCGCTGCTCGCCCTCCCGCTGTATCTGCTCGCCTCGTCGACCGGCCTCGTCAACACGTACTGGTCGGTGCTGATCCCGAGCGCCGTCACCCCCTTCGGGGTCTACCTCGCCCGCGTCTACGCCGAAGCCTCCGTACCCGACGAACTCACCGACGCCGCCCGGGTCGACGGCGCGGGAGAACTCCGGATCTTCTTCACCATCGCTCTGCGGCTGATGTCGCCCGCGCTGGTCACCATCTGCCTCTTCCAGTTCGTGGGGATCTGGAACAACTTCTTCCTGCCACTGATGATGCTCGCCGACGACTCACGCTGGCCGCTCACCCTGGGGCTCTACTTCTGGAACAGCCAGCTTCGGGACCAGCCCTGGTACGACATCGTCGTCACCGGCTCCCTGGTGTCGGTGGTTCCTCTCTGCATCGCCTTTCTCGCCCTGCAGAGGTTCTGGCGTTCGGGACTGTCCGCCGGAAGCCTCAAGAGCTGACGGCGGGGACAGTTCCGTGGTGATCAGCTACCGGGTGTCGGCGTTGTGTGCATCGTAATGCCGGATCGCTGATCCCCTTTCTGCCCTACTGACGGGGCTGGCCGGTCGGGAGGCTGGTGTGCGGATCGCCGAAGCTCCTGATGGACGGTGTCACGACCAAGATCCACCGTGCTCCCCGGGAGCTTCGTGCTGGTCCACCCCATCGGCGATCGATCGTTCCCGCGCCCACCTGCGGCACCTCGCTCGTCAACCGGCCGCGCTCGCGCCGGCGTTCGTGCTCCAGGACGGGAGGCTGCCGGAAGCCCTGGCCGACGCCGGGGGGCTTACGCGGACAAGGCGTATCACGGCGCCGACCGCCTTGTCCGCGTCCCGTTCCGCGGTCGGCGGCTCAAACGGTGGAAACGTCGGCACAACACCACCCGCGCCAAGTTGTTTGCGTCGGCGACCAGGCCATGGCCGTCTTCGTCCTTCGCTACGCGTCAGCGTGAAGTGGGAAAGCTCGGACACCTGGAAGGTCGGCGCGTGTGAGGAGGAGGTCCCGCCGGGGCGTAACTTCTCGGTCTGCGCAGATGCCAGGGCCATATGCCTCGGTCAGCCGTCTGGTGTGCTTGTCAAAGCGTTGATCGCGATGTGGACGGTGGTCCTGTGGGTTCGGTGGTCGATGTCGCGGCCGACGGCGCGGTACTTGGAGTTGATCGCTCGCTTCTTCACACGGGGTCGGGTCCGGTTCCGGCGGGCGGGGAGTAGGTCGTCGAGTATGGCGGCGCCGATCCGGCCGACGAGGTCGACTCGGGTGTGGGGGAGGGGGATGATGCCAGCGGCGCGGACGATCTGGTCGCGAGCCGTGTTCAGCGCGATGGTGAATGCGGCGCGGTCGGGGTCGATGTCGGGTCGGTGCAGGACAGCGTCACTCATCGCGGTGCGTAGCGCCTGGTAGGGGACCAGAAGTGCCCAGGTCTCCTGGGTGACGGCTGCTGGGTGGCGGCCGCGGAGGACTCTGCCGCCGAGGACGGTCGATTTCAGCTCGCAGTAGCGGGTCTCGACTTCCCAGCGCTCGTGGTAAAGCCTGATCAGAGCGGTTGCGGATGCCTCGTCGGGGTTGAGCAGGCTGGTGACGAGCCGGTAGGTGCCGTGGGTGACAGCGCGCTCGTCGGCGCTGTCAGCAGGGGTGACGGTGACGGCGGCCTCGATGACGCGGACGGTGACCTCTCCGACGCGGGAGAGGAACGTGCCGTCGGGCAGACGACGCAGGATCGGCGGCTTGAGTGCTGTGGGTCCTGGCGCGGATGAGGAGGTCGCGCGCCGTATCGGATTCGCTCGTGGACGCCATCGGTGTGCTCGACAGGGCAGGTGCCACCGAGTGTGTTCCGTTCGTCCTGGTGCCCGACGGAGCGTACGCCCTGCACTTGAACCGGTTCTTCCGGGAGTTGCCCGAGTGGGGTGTCAAGTCGGAGAACGGAATCGATGCCTACTGCTCGGACATTGCCCTGATCTGCAGGTTCCTGCATGAAGCGCGCGGCGGGAAGAGCATCTGGCAGATGGACGGGGAGGATCTGCGGGCCTACAAGCAGGCCCGGTTGTTCGCGGCGAACCCGGATAACCGGATCAAGGAGAGCACGTGGAGGCGGGCGATGGCCGCACTCGACAAGTGGGTGCGGTGGTCGTTGTACGAGCGACTGCTGACGAAGGAGCCGTTCCGGTACGTCGACAAGACGGTGATGACCTCCCAGGGCGTCAAGCAGGTCCGGGTGATGGCGGAGGCCGAGGTCGACTGGCACCGCGCGCCCATCACGTTCCTGCCCTATGAGGACTATCTGTTGTGGCGGGACGTGGGGCTGCTGGGGCGTCTGCCGGACGGCGGGCGTGATCCTGGCTGGCGAGGCCGAAACGGCCAGCGCAACGCCTTGTTCGCGGACCTGGTGGTGTGCACCGGGATGCGGCTGGGCGAGGCGGCTAGCCTTCTCGTTCCCGAGCTGCCGCCTCTCGCTCCGGAGCGCGGTGACGTGCATCTGTCGGCGGCAGTCGTCAAGCGGCACCGTCCCCGGACGGTGTTCATGCGTCGGCAGGTGCTGCGGGAGCTGCACCACTACCTGGGTATCGAGCGGGACGAACTCGTCCAGCGTTGCCGGGTGGCTGGCGCCTACGACATCTGCGGAGACCGCTTGGCGGTGCGTCGTGCCAGTCGGCAGGCCCTGGCCGTCGACGGTGCCCGGCGCTCCTGGACCTATTCCGCGATCGACGCCGATCAGCGACGCCGGCTGATGGCGGTGGATTCCCAAGGGCGGCCTGTGGGGCCTTTGTGGCTGTGGCTGGGTGAGGATGGACAGCCGTTGCGGAGCTCCACCTGGCAGTCGGCGTTCCGGCGAGCGAACGAGAGATGTGCGAGGTTCGGCATCGACTTCGAGGTCCATCCGCACACCTTGAGACACACCTTCGCTGTCCACATGCTCAGGCTGCTGCTGCGGCAGACCATCCGCGCGATGGGGATGCGGGAGGACCGGCACTTCACGCTGGCGCAGATCAAGCGAATGCTGATCGGCTCCAGCCCCACGCGCCTGCGCGCCATGCTCAGACACCTGACCCGCACTCTGCACCCAGGGATGCTCAACGACTGCTTCCATCAGGCTGAGACAGCGGTGTGCAACAAGCGGGCGAAGCCCTCAGGACGGCCGCTGCCGATGCTCAGCATGTGCCTTCAGTGCCCCAACTCTCGTAGGTCGGCCGTTCACCTGCCCCGGTTGCTCCAAGTCCGTGACCAAGTGCGCGAGGACTTTCCCGACCTGGACGGCCTGCCGCAGCTGCAGCAGATCGCCATTACCGAGCACCTCTCCACCCTGACCCGCCTGATCGCGGAGATTCACGACGCGAAGGACGGTCCGGCATGACCGAGGCCCGCATCGTGCAGACAGCCTTCGCTCGTCTCGTCCGGGAACACGCCCACCTGACCGACGTAGATCGCCGCATCATGCGCGCCTTCGAAGAGCTCATGGACGGGCGCCCGCAGATCACCGACGGCAGCCTGACCGTCGTGAACATCGCGGCAGAGGCGGGAGTGGGCCGAGCCTCGTACTACCGCTCCCCGGTGGCTGCCGCGATCAAGGAAATCCTGTCAGCCCCTGAGGCGAGGCGACCGGAAGTCGACGAACTGAAGGCCGAGATCACGCGCCTGCGTAAGG
Source organism: Streptomyces sp. NPDC058239 (assembly GCF_042882185.1). NCBI lineage: Bacteria > Bacillati > Actinomycetota > Actinomycetes > Kitasatosporales > Streptomycetaceae > Streptomyces > Streptomyces sp. NPDC058239. The sequence continues at coordinate 62,633 of NZ_JBHVWS010000049.1, read as the reverse complement.
CTGAACGTGACCTCCGCAAGGAGAAGGCCGCCGAGCTCCGCGAACTCCAGGACACCGTCGCCACCTACGCCAACCAGATCCAGGCACTGACCTTGCGCAATGCCGAATTGGAAGAGGACGCCCCGCAAACTCCGATCTCAGGTCGACGAGGCGACCCGTGGAGCGGTGCGCCCGCTTGGGTAGACAAGCGAACGAGGCCGCCTTTCGCATCGGGCGGCCGACGGCTAGATGATCATTCCAAGGGGTGCCTGCGGAGGGTGGGGGTGGGCGGTCAGGCGTCGGGGTCGACTTCGGGGTGTGTGAACCGCACGGGCTTGCCCAGTGACCGGGCGTAGGCGATTTCGGCTCGGGTGCTGTCTCCGATGTAGTCGCCGACTACGAGCACCTCATCAGCGAGCCGGATCTTCGCTCGGTGCAGATCGTCGAGTCGAACCTTCAGCGCCTCGGCCTCGACAGGATCGGACCAAAGTTCGTGCGGCGACTTCATGTCGCAACCCGGCTTGACGACAATCTTTCCGGCTTTGGTCTCCCGCAGATCGGCCTCGGTCATCTCGGTCATGAAACGGGTGGAGCCGCAGATCACGACGATACGCGGGAGGCTCAGCTGCTTCTTCGCGTCGGCGAGTTTCTCCTCGGGGGTGAGCGGTTGCGGGTATGACACTGGTTCCTCCTGGTGGTGTGCCCCAGCGGTGATGGCTTTGTCCGTCAGTTCCCCTTTGAAGGCGAAGAGCGGCCCTGGTTCCCTCCAGGACAGGATGGTGGAACGTTCCGTGTCGGTGTTCTGCTGAGTCATGCCGCCCCCTTGATCGAAGTCGGACCAAGTGCGCTTCGAATATCGAAGCGCTGTGGCAGGCTGGACACTACCGCTTCGAAATCCGAAGCAGAAGGATTGGCGGAGGTTTCGCGCCTCTCCCCGGCGCTCGGTCGAGCCACGGCAACCTCGTGACACGGCGGTCCCGCCCCGCCTCCGATCCGAGTCGGGGCGTCAGTCCGCGGAGTCCCTCTCCGGCGTCCCGTCGCCCACGGTGTCCGGATGTGAGATGCGGCTGGCGGACTGGTCGTCGGTGTGGTCCGCCCCTTGCGGGTCGATCGTGGCCGCCCAGCGTTCCGCCCAGCGGGCGAGGGGGTTCAGGGCGTGGCGCGCCTCCTGTCCCAGCGGGGTGAGCTCGTAGCGGCTGTCCGGTAGTTGGTGAATCACCTGGGCATCCAGCAGTTCGGTCAGGCGCTGCCGCATCACGCTGGAGGACATGTCGTCGCACCGCTTCTGCAAGGGGCGGAATCCAAGCGGACCCGCGCGAAGCTCCCACAGGATGCGCAGACTCCACCGCCGCCCGAACAGATCGAGTGCGGCCATGAGGGGGCGGCCGGTGGTCGAGCCGCGAACAGGATTGTCAGGTCTGGGTGTTGCCATGTCGGGATGTCCAGCTCTCCAGGATTGACGCTTCGAATTCCGACACGCTAGCATCGGCGACCGCTTCGGAAATCGAAACGGAGGAGGCTGTTGTGGCACCTGCCCCGACGACCTGGGTGACAGGCGTTCCTGAAAGCCCGAGTCGACGGAGGCGAGACCGGCCGGGAGGACCGGTACATGCGCAAGGTGCCCCGAGTTCGACGTCGGCGCCGAGTCGCACGGACGGCTCACCCGGAACCTGTTCGTGGCGGGGGGACGGGTGACCGGTACGCGGGAGATCGAGTACAGGATCCACCAGGTCCTGTAAACCGGCCCAGCGGAACTTCAGTGCTGCCTCGTCAGCGGTTGCCGCCACCGAGCCAACGTCCACTCAGAGCTGGAGACCAGATGACCACGACCGAGTTTCCCTCGGCGGCAGCACGGGCCGCCGCCGCTGCCGCCCTGGTCGAGGACGCGTCAGGGAAGGACATCACCACTGTGTGGAGCGTTCCCGAGGACCTGGCGGCCACGGCCGAGATCCGCACCCGGCAAAGCGGCATCGCCGCCGGCCTCCCCGTGGTCGCCGAGGTCTTCGCGCAGGTCGACCCCGAGGTCAAGGTCGAGCCGGCCGTCGCCGACGGCGCCCGACTGGCCGACGGCCAGGTCCTGGTGCACCTATCCGGTTCGGCGCGCAGCCTGATCACCGGGGAGCGTACGGCACTGAACTTCCTGCAGCGCATGTGCGGCATCGCGACGCTGACCGACCGCTACATCCAAGCTGTGGCAGGGACCAGGGCGCGCATCCTGGACACGCGCAAGACGGCGCCGGGCCTGCGCGCCCTGGACAAGTACGCGGTCACCGCCGGCGGCGGCCACAACCACCGCCGCGATCTCGCGGCGATGGTCCTGCTCAAGGAGAACCACATCGCCGCGGCGGGCGGGGTGACCGCCGCGATCGAGGCGGTCAGGCGCGGGATGGCGCGCACCGGGCAGACCGTGGAGAGCGATGTCGAGGTGCAGACCGTCACACAGGCCGTCGAGGCCCTCGACGCCGGAGCCCGCTGGATCATGCTCGACAACATGCCGGTGGCCGACATCGAGCAGGTCGTGAAGGTCCGGGCCGGGCGGGCCGACGCTTCCCGGATCCTGCTGGAGGCCTCGGGTACCATCCGCCCGGACACAGTTCTCGCCATCGCCGGGACGGGCGTCGACCTCATCTCGGTCGGGGCGTTGACGCACAGCGCGCCCGCACTGGACCTGACCATGCTGCTGACCACCGGCCCGGTGCCATGTCCGAGGTAGCGGTCGTCGACGCGTGTCAGCGAGACGGCGCGGGTGGCAGCCCGACCGCCGTTCTGGATGATGCGCCGTTCACCGACGAGGCGCGATGCCGCATTCCCACGGAGTTGGGAACATCGCACGCCGTCTTCCTCCGCGATACCGGAATCGAGCGTCGTCAGCCCGCGTACACACTGCGGTTCTTCACCGCCCAGGACGAACTGCCCGCCTGCGGCCACGGCACCGTCGCCGCCCTCGCCGTGCTCGCCGAACGCGAAGGCGGCGACCACGACTACCGCGCCGTCCTGCGTACGGCCCACCGTAACTTCGACGGTCGGGCAAGCCGAAACGGTGACGGCCTGACGGCGTCGTTCGACCCGGGCCCGGTCAGCCTGCGTAGCGCCGGTGGAACCGAACTGAGGGCAGTCGCAGGCGGCCTCGGACTGACGGAGGACGCGGTCGCCGGCGACGCCTGCGTGGCGTCGAACGGGCGGCCAAGGCTTCTGCTGCCCATCCGATCCCGCGCCGCACTGGCCGAACTCACGCCGGACTTAACCCTGTTGCGCGCAGCCTGTGACCGCTACGGTCTGCTGGGCTGCTACGCCTACTCGCCCCCGGACCGACACGGCCGAGCAGCAGCCCGGATGTTCGCCCCGTCGATCGGCGTCCCCGAGGACATCGCCAACGCCAACGGCACGGCCTGCCTGGCAGCGCATGCTGCCGGGTTCGGCGCACACCGCCTCGCTGTCGACATGGGTGACCACCTCGGCAGCCCGTCGACCATCACAGCGACCGTGCACCGCGACCGCACGGGACACCGGATCCGAGTCGGTGGCCAGGCAGCGATCGTGCGCACGGTCATGCGATGAGGCCTGCGCGCTCAAGGCGAGGGTGCCGGTGCGCAGCAGGTCCGACTGCTCCGGTGAGAGCCCGGCCAGTTCTGGCGGCATCTGTGGCAGGGGCTCAGGGTTGATGGCCGATCACGTCGTACTGGTGCGACTCCTCCCTACTTGTCGGCTCCTCTTCGTTCTAGTCCGGGCCGCCGCCCTTCCGGCGAGGCCAGTCATCGACTCGACCGGCTCTGGCTCGTCCTCGCCCGCCGACGCTCACCCGAGACCAATCCGATCGCAGCCCCAGCCGGTTGATCGAAGCCGTCCGACTTCGACGCCGTCTCCGTCGGCTCGCTGACCCACAGCGCGCCGGCCATGGATCTGAGCATGCTTCTGATCATCAATTCTGAACACAGGAGGTACCGTGGCCAAGGGCTACTGGGTCAGCGTCTACCACACCATCGCAGACCCCGAGAAGGTGGCTGCCTACGACAAGCTGGCCGGTCCAGCCGTCAAGGCCGCGGGCGGGCGGCTGCTCTCCCTCGGCAGCCGGGTCGTCGCACACGACGCCGGAATCGCCGAGCGCACCGTCCTGATCGAGTTCGACAGCTTCGAACAGGCGGTCGCCGCACGCGAGAGTGCGGCCTACCAGGAGGCGCTGGCCGTACTTGCTGACGGCGTCGAGCGCGACTTCCGCATCATCGAAGGCCTCGACTGACGACCGATGCCGCGTCAGGGAGGAACACGATGCCGGCTGCGGGGATCACCCCGGCTCGTCAGCGCGCCGCACCGTCGCGAAAAGCGTCAGGCCGGTGGCATCGGCGGTGATGTCCGGTCCGGCGACGGTTCCTTCCCGGCGGCGCGGCGGCTCGGACGTCGGCCTCGATGTCGGCGGGGGTGCGTTCGACGAGGTTCCAGCGGCCGATGTGGGTCATCAGGGCGGCGTACGGGTTAGGGGTCGCGATGTTGGAGAAGTGGAACGTGTCTCCGGGGCGGCACAGGCGGGACAGGGTGGTGCGGATCAGGGCTCGGGTGAAGCGTTCTTCGAGGTAGTCGAAGAGGCCTCCGGCCAGGACCAGATCGAAGGGGCCGTGGTCGGCGGCCAGATGGGCGGTGGTGCGCAGGACGTTGCCAGGGGGCCGCGGCGGTCTGGGCGCGGGTCGCGGGCGGCAGGTGTGTGAGGGCGTACTGGAGGGCGTTGGGGTCGACGTCGTTGAGGACCAGGCGGTCGGCGGGGTGCAGGAGAGCCGGTTCGACTTGGCGCAGGTCGGCGGCGCCTCCGGACGCGATCAGCAGGATGCGGCGGCCGGTGGCGCGCGCGGGGGGCCGTGCTCGGAACGTCCGCCGGGTCGCTCCCGAGTGCGGACTCGATGAGCGCGGCCTGGTGGGCGATCTTGTTGCGGTGCTGGTCGGTGAGGGGAGCGTGCAGGAGGCAGCCGTCGAAGTAGTGGCCCCAGGTGCCGGGCACGCCTCCGGGCTGAGCACGCAGGATGTACTCGATGATCTCGAAGTCGCCGGCCCGGCCGCGAGCCTGCTCACGGCTCAGCTGGACCATGCCGCCCGGCGTCGGCGAACATCTCGGCCAGCGGTGCCACGGCCGCCGTGACGGTGTCCTGACGGGCCGTGGCGAGCGCGGCGGGGAGTCGGCGGAGGACGAAGTCGTCGAAGTAGCGGTGTGCGGTCGCGCGGTCTGCGCCGGCGATCGCCGGGAGTTCGGCCAACGATGAGACACTCGCGTCTGGGATATCTTGACAGGCGGCATAACGGTGAACGGCCACCTATAGAAGTCCTGGGCCACCATGGCAACCCGTCCGAAGATCTGGAACCGGTCCGCCTCGGCGGTGTCGACGTCGCCCCACAGGACCCGTCCGCTTCCCGGTTCCGGCTGATAGAGGCCGCACAGCAGCTTCACAAGCGTCGACTTGCCGCTGCCGTTGCTCCCCACGAGCGCGACGATCTTCCCTGCCGGAATGGTGACGTCGACATCCCGCAAGGAGGGCTCCGGGGTGGTACTGCCGGGGTAGGTGAAGGTGACCTTCGCAAAGCGGATCTCCTCCACCCGCACCGGCAGGTCGACTCCGGTTGTCGGGATGGCCCGGTCTCTGGCCTCCACGCACAGCTTCTCGAAGTCGGCGACGAACAAGGCTTCCTGGTGCAGGTCGGTGATCTGCAGCACGAGCTGGTCAAGGCTTGCCGAGCCGGTGCGGATCGCCAGGACCGCGGTGCCGGCCACCGAGAGTTCCATCCCCCCGGTCCACAGCAGCACACCCAGCACCCCGTAGGTGAAGACCGTCGCCAGGCCCGTGGCGCCGTCGGCGAGAAGCCCCCTGCGCGCGGACTCGCGGGCCAGTCGGGTCTGCTCACGCTCACTGGTCTGCGCCATGCCGCGGAAGTGAGTCAGCAGGAACGGGCCGACATCGTGGACCCGGACCTCGGCGGCCGCCTGCTGGTCGATCAGCAGCCGCCCCAGCAACTGCCCAGCTCGGGCATGCTGAACGAACTGATGAAAGGAGACGTAGCGCATCTTCGCGATCGTCAGCGAACTCCACGCGCTCGGCAGAGTCATCGCCACCAGCAACGGCAACAGCGCCACGTGTAGAACAGTCAGTACACCGGCCGCGGCGGCCAGGGAGATCAGCGAGTTCAGGACCGCGGTGCAGTACTTCACCATCCGACGTGCCGAGTCAGCCCCGTAGCCGGCAGAGTCCAGCAACCGGTGGAACTCATCGTCCTCGATCGCGGACAGCTCCACCCGGGCCACCAGTGACAGATACCGCTCGGTCGCCACACGCTGCACCTTCGGCTCCAGCCCACCAGTCGCCGAAGTCGACGCCGACCGCAGCAACGACCCGATCACGCCGGTGACGGCGACAGCGGCCAGGGCCGGCACAGCCCGGTCCAGCCGCTCGACCGTCGAACCGCCCGCCAGCAGATGCCCCAGCACGAGGACGAACGGTCCCGCATCCGCTCGGCCATGGACCGCCTCCTGGCCGGCCAGCCCACCAGCTCCAACGGCAGCCTCACGGTGGTCGCGCTCGCCGCAGAGGCCAGTGTTCACCGCATGGCTCTCCAAAAGCGCCACGCCGACCCCAAGGAGGAGTTCTACGCGCGGGTCCGTACGGAAACGCACCAGACGCCAGAAGTTGAAAGGCGACTGCGCAAAGAGGTTGTCCGGCTGAAGGAGGCCCTCAAGGACTCCCGTGCTGCCGAGGCTGAGTCCCGGCATCGAGCAGAGCAGATGGCCCTCGCGGCAGCCGTCCTCATCCTCCGGCAACCCGACAGCCAGGACCAGCCTGCCCCCGACAACGTCATCCCGCTCCGCCCGTCCGGGGATTAACCTCGTGCTTTCGCGCGCCCAGCAGACCGGAGGTCTTCAAGACGTAGTTGATCTCCGGTCTGCTGGGCACGCGAAACTTCGAGGCTAGATCGCTTGTATGCGCAATGAGGTTGCGTCGCTCGACGATTCGCTTCAGCTCCTGCGTCGAGACCCTCTTCGCGACCTTGCGCATCTTGCCGATCTGGGGAAAGCGCCCGCTCTTGCCCACGAGCGAGAAAGGCTGACCGATCAGTGCAGGTGCGGGACCAAGACTCTTCGGCAACACGGCGTGGGGGTCCCCGGCCGAAGGCTGGGGGAGTGCCGTGCAGGGCGGCGCCCGCCCGGAATTTGTCAGACACCCCTTAGCATGGGCCGGCATGGACGACGAGATCAGGGCCGAGGCCCTCGATGTCTTGCGCGAGGCGTCGGAGTGGCGGTTGGCGGCGGAGCGGTGGCCAGAGGTCGAGCGCCTGGTCGACGCAATAGGCCGTGCACTGTCGGCGGGGGATGCCGCTGCATTCCGGCGCGGGGTGTACGAGTTGGAGGCCGCGGGGCCTCGCCGTGCAGTGCGCGCCGAGCGGGCCGCGGTCCTGCCGGCGCAGGCGCCGTTGCGCGAGCGCATCAACACCCTCATACATTCTCTTGATGACGCGCGTTCGGCCGCAGGGGAGGCTCCCGATGTCCCAGAACAGGCAAACGGCCGTGCGGAGTCCGGGGTGGCACGAGATGGCGGTCCATCTCTTCGTCGCCGCAGATGGACCTGGCGCGGCCGCAGATCGTAACTACCTGGCCAGTGTGTGGGATGCCTGTGGTCAGCGGCTAGGGATGACGGAGCCGGTCCCCGCCCTTGGCTACCCGGTGGAGCCGCCCGCACACTCCTGGGAGCCGCGCGAGGTGGGCGTGCTCGCGGCCCGGGGCCGGTCCGGTGGCGGGGTGCGTCAAGCGGTACTGCGGCGTGAGGCCGATACGTGGTGCGTATCGCTCGTACTCGCTCCAGACCCGGACGAACAGCTCGGGTGGGCCGACCTGGACTCCCTGTGCACGGAGGTGCTTGGCGAGCCCACAGAGGGTGTCATCGGCGTGGCGCGGCTGTACACCGCCTTTCACCCCGCCAGGACGCCGCCGCCCCGCCAGGCCGTGCCCGCGCAGGTGCGCCAGCTGGTTCCTGCCGCTCCTGGGGCGCCGGCGTCATGGCCGGACCACGGCGCGCGCCTCGACGGCGGCCTCACTGTGTGGGACACGTCGGCGGCGGGCGAGGAGGAGGCGGAGCGTCGGCTGCTGGTCCTGTGCCCGGAAGCGCTGCGGCACGAGTCGAGCGCCACGAGCTGGATCGGGGCGGGTCCCGACCTGCCGCTTTCGTGGTTCGCGCGTTACCTCCTCCATGCCGCCAAACTTCGCTACCAGCTGCGGGTGTGGCGTGCGGGACGGGAACCGCTGTTCGCGCTGCGCCGCGCGGCCGACACGGCGATCGCGAAGCTCCTGCCCGCGACGCCGTCCTCGACTTCCGGTGTACGCAGTCGTGTTGACGTGGGTGCCGCGATGGCGACGACGCGGACCGTCGACGCGTTGCAGTGGTGCCAGCTCGGGCTGATCGACGGGCTGACCCGCCTGAGGGAGGTGCGGCGGACTGTGGAGATCGCCACCGGCAACATGGAGAGCCTGGGGGCCGCTGGCACGGGCAGGGTGTTCGCCGACGACCGCGCGCTGGCGGACTGGTTCCTCCGCCAGCTCGACGACGACGCCCACTACGTCGAGAACGCGGTCCAGCGTGCTGACCAGATCGGCGCCCTCGCCGGTCAGCTGGTCGAACGCGGGCTGCGGCGCCGCCAGGAGAGCCTCAACCTGGGACTGACGGGCGTCGTGGGAGCCATCCTGATGGGACTCACAGCGATTCAGGCTTTCGCGTACACGGTGCGGGTGCCGCACGCCACGGTTCCCGCGCTGATCGCGCTGCTCGGTTCGTTCGCGCTGGCATCGTCCATGAGCGTGGCGAACATCGTCACGTCGCGGCACCGCTGGACGGTTGTGACGGGGCATGTGGCGAGCGGGTGCATGGCGGCGTCGCTGATCTGGCTGCTCGTCACCGTGGTGGAGGGGGGACACGCGGGGCTGGGGTTCACCGCCGCGCTCTCCGGAATCGGCCTGCTCGCGGGTCTGTTCGTTTCCATCCGCCTGACGAGGCACCGCAGGAGGCGTGCACCGCAACTCGGTTGACGTCCTCGCGAAGCACAATATGGAGGAAGGGAAGAGGACTCCCCCTGTTTCAGGTCAACAAATGTAGTAGCGACCCCGGCAGAGCGCGCCGACGCTACTCTCCCCTTCTGTGGCATATGTGTCCTACTCACGAGAGGACGGACCTTCCCAGGTCGTCCAATGGGCTAATCCGAGCTGGCGGTCATACCGCCCGGATGATCCGCTGCCGGTCTCGGACACGAAGGTGTCGGTGGGCGCCGTCCGGCGGGCCGCCCGCGTCGGCATGGGCGAGTACCGGGCGTATGTAGAGAGCGGCGATGCGGCGCGACTTGACGCGGCCATCGATCAGTTCAGGCGCGCGCTCGTCGGCCGCGCCGGGAAGACACCGCAGTTCTCGCACGTCAACAATCTGGCGAACGCGCTAGTTGACCGCTTCGAGCTGCGCTGGAAGGCGGAGCAGGCCGAACGAGAGGGCGAGCTGAGGGTGCTCCAGCGCCACGACACGAGAGCCATGAACGACTTCAACGCCAGATACGCCCCACATGCGCAGGACCTCGAAGAGGCACTTGTCTGTGCCCGGTGGGCGGTGTGGGCCAGACCCGGTGACTCGCCGGACGCGGCACGCGGGCTGGCCACGCTCCGCCGCGTGCAGCGGCAGCGTGAGGCTAGCGGCGTGTTGTTGCAGCGGGGGCCGACGCTCGAAAGCGTCAACCTGTGCCTGGCCGTGATGCCTTCCGCGCCGCTCGCCGATCGCGTGGCTGCGCTCTGCCACATCTCAAAAGGTAGGACCGGCTTCCGCACGGCCTTCGAAGCGATCGTCAAGACCCTGCCACGGACCCTGGCGTGGATCGGGCCGCAAGGGAACCGGAGGCAGCCAGCGCGGGAGACGACGGACGCGCTAAACAAGCTGATCGGTCTGGCGCTCTACGACAACAACCCCACCCTAGCTATGGAGTTGTTCGAAGCCAGCCGTGGAGTGCTGTGGGATCGCGTCGTCGGGCATACGGCGCGGGCCGTGGTGCGGGCGAAGGCGGCGACTGTCGCTTGGCGCATGGACCGGGCCGCCGACTGCCTCAATGAGCACGGTGGCGCAGCCGGTCTCCGCCACATGGCGGAACCGCGCCGGCGGGACAGGCAGGAGCGCCGTTCCGACCGCCAACTGAAAATGCGCCGAGTCCAGCATCAACGGATCTGGGACGCCATGTCCAGCAGAGCGCACGTCATACTGCGCGCGGAGGCGAAGCGGCACGACACCGACAAACCCGAGGCCACCTTCCTCGTACCGAACTACGCGCGGGACATCCGGCCTGCGGCCGCAGAAGGACCGGTCATTTGCGTATGGAGGTGGGACCACCGGATCGTGGCACTCCTGGTGAAGGAGGGCCACGACGCCCCCGAAGTCCTGGACTTGGGGGACGCGTCATGGCTCGACAAGGACATGGAGGAGTATCTCCTCGCCATTGACGATGTCAGCAGTGAAACGCGGGAGCAGACCGTTCGCAAGACGCTCGAACAGCTCTACCCCATGTTCCGCAAGCTCCCGTGGTTTCTCTTCGGATCGGACTTCGACCCTGCGGACGTCCCGCGACGTGTCTGGTGGTGTCCTTCTGGACTCCTGGCGACGCTGCCGCTGCACGCCCTGGCGTCGTTCTCGCAGAAAGACGCCTACAACTCCGGTCGCCACACGCCGGTCACGGAGGTCAGAGACCCCCGGGCGCGTGGTGGCTGGGTTCCCGGTGCTATTAGGAGAGCCACGTTCAGCTGCCTGCTCGACGTCATGACGTCCTCCTACACGCCGACAGTTCGCAGCCTGGTCTGGGCCCGGGAGACGCGGGACGCCAAGGCAGCCACAACGGGCGCCGACGAGTCGCGGGCGCCGAGCATGCTCTTGGTGACCGCAGGCGAGGAATCCCGTCTCGAATCGCTTCCAGGCACGGCGGGGGTGCGCAAGCAGATCCAGAAGCTCGTTCCGCCGATCCGTTTGACGCTGCTCAGCGGGAAGAAGGCTTCGGTACGTCGGGTCCTGCCTGCCTTGGCTCGCCACGAGGCGGTGCACTTCGACTGCCACAGCTTCAGGGATCCGCATAATCCTTGGCGCAGCGGTCTGGTGCTGCACGACCGGCCATTGACCGTCGAGGATCTGGTCGATAGAAGTGTCGATCGCCTCGACTTCGCCTACCTCGCAGCCTGTGCAACGGCGCTTACCGACGAGCAGCTGCCCGACGAAATGATCACGCTCGCCGCGACGCTCCACTACACGGGGTGCCCGAACGTCATCGGTACGCTCACCCCTTCGTCCGACCGCTCCACGGCGCGCGTCACACGGAACTTGTACAGCGGCTTGATCTCCGCGGACGGCCGCGTCGACCCCGAGCAGTGCGTCCGGCTGCTCCACGCGGCAGTCTCCGCCGAGCGCACCCGGCTGCCCGACCACCCCACCGCCTGGTCCCCGTTCATCCACATCGGAATCTAGCCCAACTTGCCCATCGCGCCCGGGAGACCACCTGATGAACGCCACCCCCACCGCCGACAGCCATGGAGCCGAATCAGCCTGGGAACGAACCGGCGGCTGCCTGTGCGGCCGCATCCGCTTCACCACCCGAGGTCCGGCCGTCTTCCCCCACACCTGTGTCTGCCGCCACTGTCAAAAGCTCGGCGGCACACCAGTGATGTGGTGGGTGGGATTCGAAACGGTCACCTGGACCGGTGAGGGTGGCGAGCCAACCTGGTACGAGACCTTCGAAGGCGAGGCGAAACGCGGCTTCTGCCCGACCTGCGGCAGCCGTCTTGCGGCGATCGACAGCGACATCCCAGAGATCGGCATCAACGTCACCGCCCTCGACGACACCAGCGGCCCAGACCTCGTGCCGATCCACGCGTCCTTCCGCGACAACGCCGTGCACTGGCTGCCGTCGGCGCCGGAGACCGAGCACAGCGCGGCTGGTTGACCGCCCGTCCACTGGTCGGCAACGTCACCTGCTCCCTCGATGGCCCCGGCCGGCATCCCGTTCTCGCCCGCGAGCAGGACGCGAACTCCCGGGCCGGGGCCCACCGCGGTCATGCTCAGCGTCGATGACGGAGAACTCTGCGAGTGCCGCATGGCAGTCCAAGGAAAGTCCAGGGGATGCTCAACAGGAACGAGTCCAGAAAGGCGCTGGGCTACTTCCTAGACGAATTCTGACTATCGACGCCTGCCGAGACGAAAGCGTGAGACCACATCCCAGGACGTTGAGAATTCCGGGCGCTACGAAGAATGTGGGTGAGTGGAGCATCGGGTCCACCAGCGATGAATTGAGAGCCGCCCCCACATGTTCCGCCACATAGGCAACATGCTCGGCACCGGGAACGCGAACAGGTGCATCAAATTTCATCGAAGTGGCCTACACCATGCCGGTGAACAAGCCACAGTCGACCTGACAGGAACTGCTCGTCCAGACCGTGAGGGTGGCCGTCCCATCCCTTCCACAGTCACCACCGCGCGCCGTCATGCTGAGGAGGCACAAGACGTGAACACAAGGACTTGACAAGGAATTGTGTTCCTGCCCCCACTGCGCACGCCTGTCCGGCAGCCCGCTCATGGGCTGGGTCGGTTTCCGCCGAAGCGCCTTCACCTGGACCGGGCCCGGCATACCCACTTCGTTTCGGTCCTGGCCCACGATGGAGCGATGGTTCTGTCCCGCGTGCGGTACGCACCTGGGGGCGGCGGGTGACGGGGAGGACTACCTCGGCATCTGCCTCTCGGCCCTGGACAACTGTGCCGAGATCATGCCCATCGGCCACAGCTTCCGCGACAAAACCCCCGCATGGCTTCCGCCCATCCCCTCTACCCAACCGGCGTCCTGATCTTTCAGGCCTGAGGGGGTCCCGACGAGCGCCGTCACCGGGTGGGTGTAGGTCACTTGTCTGTCCTTCCGTGGGTGTGCGGCCGGGCCTGGAAGTCTCCATGGCCCTGGGCCCGCGGGACCTGTCCGACACCATGCGCGCCCTGGCCCGCACCGCGCCCCGGCCGGTCATCGTCGATGTCTACAACGTCGGCGGGTCGATCGCGACCGCCCGCCGGTTCGCGGACAACCTCGCCCATGCCGGGGTCGCCGCCCTGTACCTGGAGGACAGCGCCTATCCCAGGACCAACTCCTTCGCCCTGCACCGCAGCTGTCGTCGGGGACGGCGTGCTGCTCATCGCCCGCACCCAGGCGCTGAGCTCCGGTGCGGACCGGCCCAAGGCGCTTGAGCGGGCCCAGTCGTATGCGGCGGCTGGCGCGGACGCCGTTCTGATCACGGGCACCGTGTCGCGGTGGCGACGCGTGCGGCGGCTGTTGGCGGCCCTGTTCGCCCCAGTCGAGCAGAGCGGCGGCCTGCTCGGGTGCGGCCAGGAGCCGGGCGAACTGTCGGCCACTGGCAGGGTCGATCGCGGACCGGCCCGCGATCTCCGGGGCGACGAGTATCCGGGCCTTGCGGGTACTTTCGGGCCCCGCCGATGTCGGCGGACGCTGCGAAGACCGCCCAGATCGAACGAGCCGTCCTTGACACCGGGGATGCCCTTGACGCGATAGCGGGTGCATGTGTCACGCAGGGCCCCACTGGCCGGCGGACCGGCACCGTTGTCACGGATTCAGTTATCCATCAGTGGTAGACCGGGCAACACCTTCTCGATGGTGATGGGGAAGTCGCGCACGCGCACGCCGGTGGCGTTGAACACCGCGTTCGCGACCGACGCACCGGCCCCGCAAATGCCCAGCTCGCCGACGCCCTTCGCGCCCAGGACGTTGGCCTTGTCGTCGTACCCGTCAAGGATGACCGCGTCGACGTCGGGGACGTCGGCGTGGACCGGCACCAGATATTGCGCGAAGTCCCGGTTGACGAAGGCGCCGGATCGGAGGTCGACCACGGCCTCTTCTTCGAGAGCCGCGCCGGCTCCCCAGATCATGCCGCCGATCAGCTGCGAGCGAGCCGTCTTCGCGTTGAGCACGCGGCCCACCGAGAACACGCCGAGCATCCGCCGCAGACGGATCTCGGCGGTGTCCGCGTCGACCCCCACTTCAGCGAAATGGGCCCCGTAGGTGTTGATCGAGTAGTCCGTGTAGTTCGGATCATCGCCCATGAAGCGGGTACCGCCCTCCGCCTCGAACCCTTCCGGATGGTTGCGTGCGACGATCTCGCTCAGCGCCTCGGACGCTCCACCCACAACCACGTTGCCATTCGAGAACACGGCGTCTGCCGGGTCCAGGCCATGCAGCGGAGAGCGCGTGTCGCCGCGCGCCGTGGCCAGGAGCTGCTCGCGCAGGGCCATACACGCACCATGCACCGCATTGCTCGAGCTGGCGGCGCCCCACGAGCCGCCGGACCCCCAGCTGGTGGGAAACTCGGAACGCCCGAGCTCGATCCGCACCCGATCGGGCGGCAGTCCGAGCCCGTCGGACGCGACCTGAGTCAGGACGGTGTACGTGCCCGTGCCGAGGTCGGTCATGTCCGTCTGGACGACGGCGGTGCCGTCAGCCTCCAACCGCACCCGCGCTGCTGCCGGCCCTTGGAAGTGCCCGCGGATGGCGGCCGACATGCCGTAGCCGACCAACCACCGCCCGTCGCGCACACTCGCCGGGGTGGCGGCGCGGTGCTCCCAGCCGAACCGGCGCGCGCCTTCGCGCAGGCAATCGACCAGGTGCCGGTCGCTGTACGGCACGTCTCGCTCGGGATCGACGGTGGGCTCGTTGAGGATCCGCAGCTCGACCGGGTCCATCCCTAGCGCATGGGCCAGCTCGTCCATCGCCGACTCGACCGCCAGCATGCCCGGCGCTTCGCCCGGCGCGCGTACGTCCGTCCCGGGCGGCAGATCGAGCGGCGCAAGCCGGTGGCTGGTCAACCGGTGGGGCGCGGCGTAGAGACTGCGGGTCGTGGCGGCGGTCTGCTCGGCGTACTCCACGTCGGGGTTGGTGTGCATGGTGACGTCATGGGCGATCGCGGTCAGCCGTCCGTCCTGCTCCGCGCCCAGTCGAACCCGCTGGCTGGATGTGGGACGGTTGCCGACGAGCTGGAAGATCTGCTGCCTGGTCATCGCGACCTTCACCGGTTGGCGCAACTCGCGAGCGGCGAGCGCCGCCAGGATCGTCTCGGAATGGATGCCCAGCTTGGAGCCGAATCCCCCGCCGACGAAGGGTGCGACGATGTGGACCCGCTCCGGGTCGATCCGAAGCGTGCCGGCGACCGAGGCCCGCGCCGCGTCGACGATCTGGCAGCTGACGTAGACGACCAGGTCCTCGTCGCGCGGTTCCACCAGACACGCGTGCGGTTCCATCGGCATCGAGAACTCGTACGGCGTCGTGTACTGCTGGTCGACCTTCACCGCCGCGCTGTCGAACCCGGCATCGAAATCGCCGACCGCAGTGTCGGTGGGGATACCGGCGTTGACCACTTTCGGGATGTACACCTCGTCTTCCTGCTCGGCAAAGTTGAAACGTCCGCGCCCGCCGGTGTATCTGACTTCGACCAGATCGGCCGCCGCTCGGGCCTGTTCGAGGGCCGTGGCGACGACGAGTGCCACCGGCTCGCCGTAATAGTGGATGTCGGGGCCGGTCAGCACCGGCTGGGCGCGCCAGTATTCGGACGGAACGGACTCATCACGGACACCCTGGGTGGGGGCATTGTGATAGGTCATCACCATCTTTACGCCAGGTGCGCGTTCGGCGCTCTCGGTGTCGATCCGGGTGATGCGGCCTTTGCCGATCGTTGCGCCGACGATGAACCCGTAGAGAGGTTGGCCGGCCCCCCACTGCTCGTAGGCGTATGTGGCCCGGCCGGAGACCTTCAACGGGCCGTCGACGCGGTTCAGTGCTTGCCCGATCATCTCGTCTCCTCAGCTCGCCTGAGCCGCTTGCGCCAGCGTGCGGCACAGCGTGCGCTTGGCCAGCTCGATCTTGAAGTCGTTGTGCCCCTGCCCCACGGCGTCGCGCATCGCGGCCTCGGCGGCGGCGCGATAGGTGACCATCGTGGCGGGACGGCCGGTCAACGCGGCCTCGGCCTCGACGGACCGCCAGGGCTTGTGCGCCACACCGCCGAAAGCCACCCGCGCCTCACTGATCGCTCCCTGATCGGTCGAGACGACAGCCGCCACGGAGACCAGCGCGAACTCGTACGACGCCCGGTCTCGCACCTTGCGGTAGATCTGCCGGCCCGACGGGGGCGCGGGCAGGAGCACGCTCGTGATCATCTCGCCAGGACGCAGCACGGTCTCGATGTGCGGCGTATCGCCCGGCAGCCGGTAGAAGTCCGCGATGGCGACGCGGCGTACCGACCCGTCGGCGTCGAGCAGCTCGATCTCCGCCTCCAGTGCGGTCATCGCGACGGCCATGTCCGAGGGGTGGGTGGCGATGCAGGAGTCGCTGACGCCCAGGAGGGCGTGAATCCGGTTGAACCCGCCGATCGCCGAGCATCCGGAACCGGGATCCCGCTTGTTGCAGCCCGCAGCCGTGTCGTAGAAGTAGGGGCAGCGAGTACGCTGCAACAGATTTCCCCCGGTGGACGCCTTGTTGCGCAGCTGGCCCGAGGCTCCGGCCACCAGCGCCTCCGACAGCACCGGATAGCGGGTACGCACTCGGGCATCGGCGGCCACATCGGAATTCGCCGCCTGGGCCCCGATGCGCAGTCCGCCGTCCGGGAGCTCCTCGATGTCCCGCAACGGAAGCCGACTGATGTCGACCAGATGGCTGGGCTTCTCGATGTCGAGCTTCATCAGGTCGAGCAGATTGGTACCGCCGCTGATGAACTTCGCGCCGGTTCTGGACACCGCAGCGACGGCTGCCTGTGCGTCCGTCGCCCGTTCGTACGTGAAGGACCTCATTCCGGGCCTCCCACCGCGATGCCACGGATGGCCGCGACGATGTTCGGATAGGCGGCGCACCGACAGATGTTTCCGCTCATCCGCTCGCGGATCTCCTCATCGGTCAACGCGATCCGCGGCGAGGTCACGTCAGCGGTGGCGTGGCTGGGCCAGCCCGCCTCCACCTCGGCGAGCATGCCGACAGCCGAACAGATCTGGCCGGGAGTGCAGTAGCCGCATTGGAAGCCGTCACGCTCGACGAAGGCACGTTGCATGGGGTGCAGACCATCGGGATCGCCCAGGCCTTCGATCGTCACGATCTCGTCGTCCTCATGCATCACGGCGAGCGTCAAACAAGAGTTGACGCGCCGGCCGTTGATCAGCACCGTGCAGGCGCCGCACTGCCCGTGATCACACCCCTTCTTTGTCCCGCTCAGGCGCAGGTGCTCGCGCAGCGCGTCGAGCAGCGAGGTCCGTGGATCCACCTCAAGCCGTCGCACCTGATCGTTGACGTTCAACTCGATCGCCGAGAGTTGGGCCATCTCGCCCTGGCTCCGCCCCGCGGCGCCCGTATCCGAACCACTCACCACAGCCCGCCTTCCTCGCTGGGTGCGGGTGTCACCCTGGATATGCGTCGCCACCGTGGGGCGCGCTCCCCCTCAAGGTCTCGCAAAACCCGATGGACCGCTCGTCGGAAAGCGCTCAACCGCGCCCGCCTCGCTCGGCCGGGCGTTTCTGCGCGGCAGTCCGGCGAGATCCCTCGCAGCGGCAGACCCGCTCCCGGATCCGCAACTGGAGATCAGGGAGCAGCAGAAGGCTCGTGCCCGGGAGCGGGCCGAGCAGTCGTGGAAGATCCAGCCGCAGCGGTCGGGCAGGACGGCGCTGCTGCACCGCGGTGGGTGCGGCCTGTACAACGCCCCGCTCGGTTACCTTGACCCGAATGAGGCACTCATTGCCCTGGCTGACCCGGATGTCGAGCCATGCGAGGTGTGCCGGCCCGAGACGGGGCTGGTGCAGGCGTGGGGGCGTTCGGGCCGCCCGATGCGCTGCTTCGGGCAGGGGCGCGCAGGCTGGGGGTGTGGGGTTTCTTGTTGGGGTCGCCCTGGCCCAGGCCGTCCCGGTCCTGCCCGAGGCCGGGCTGGTGGTACGGGCCGAAGTTCGACGGTTTTCCAGATGCTTCAACATGTCTCATCCCTCCGTGGGGGAGGACTCGTGCGGAAACGTCACGTGCCTGATGATCTCGTTCCCTTCGACGGTTCGCAGCCGCTCGGCGGACAGGCGGACGAAGCTGATCCAGCACAGCGAGGACCCGCCGTTCTGACCTCGTCGGCAGAAACTCCCGCCGCCTTGCGAAAGGGCTTTGGCCGCTCGGGTGGGGCGATACTGATCGTGGCAGTCCCCCGCAGCCGGACGCGCCGAGGACGACATGGGCATGGCTGCCCTCGCCGAGCAGTGGCGGGGCGTCGCCAAAGGTGTCGGGGCGGTCGTCTACATTCACGCCGGGCACCGGCTCGGCGCCGGCGTGCTCATCGACGGCAAGCCTTACCGGGGCCATCATGGCGCCGCCGGTGAGATCGGCACGCTCAAGCTCCTGGACTGGGAGAACTCGTACCGCCGCCTGGGGCGCTACACCCCCGCCAGTACCTCGGGCGACTTCGCCATGCGCGTCTTCACCGACGCCCACAACGGCATTCGGGCCGCAGCGGAACTCGTCGATCGCTTCGCCTTCGACCTGGCGACCGGCGTGGCAGCCATGGCCATGACCATCGACCCTGCCCTGGTCGTCGTCGGTGGCGGTATCTCTCGTGCCGGCGAGGCCATCACCGAGCCCGTGCGGCGCCACCTGGCGGATCTGTGCCTGTTCCCGCCCCGCGTCGAAGCCTCGGCGCTCGGTGAGGAGTCCGTCGCCCTCGGCGCCGTACGCGCCGCCCTCCTCCATGTCGAACAGCGGCTGTTCAACCCCGCCTCCGCGGCCGGCTGAGCCGGCACGGCGAACCGGCCACGCCATCGCCGACGAGCATGTTCTTGCGCGAGGTTGCGCCGGCGGCGGCACGCGGCGCGAATCCGGGGGCGGCACGTGGCCGTCGCTCAGGGTATTGCTGGTGTCCACCTGGTCCGCGGTCCCGTACGGCCGCGGACCAGGTGCCGTCACGGGGCATGTGACACCGGATGGTGGCGGCGGGGCAGGGAGCGAGCGGCGTCACGCGGCTCCCACCGGGCGCCGCCGACTACGCCTCGCTCAGTTCCCGTACGGGCATTGTCAACTTGAGCTGGCAATCTGGGAGCTGGGATGATCACCGGGGAGGGGCTGGCCGTGGGGGCCGAGGCGGCAGTGTCGTACAAGGGGTTTTGGTTTCCGGCGGATGGTCATCGCCCACGCGGTGTGGCTGTACCACCGCTTCCTGGTCTCCTTCCGCGAGGTCGAGGAGCTGCTGATGGCCCGTGGGATCACCGTCTCCCACGAGGCGGTCCGCCGGTGGTGCGACCGGTTCGGGCCCCAGTACGCGGCCGCGTTGCGCCGCCGCCGGCCGCAGGCCGGCGACAAGTGGCACCTCGACGAGGTGTTCCTGAAGATCAACGGGGTGTGGCACTACCTGTGTCGGGCCGTGGACCAGGACGGCACTGTCCTCGACATTCTGGTGCAGTCCAAGCGGGGCGTGAAGGCCGCGAAAGCGGTTCATGGCCAAGCTCATGAAGAAGCAGCGCCGGGTACCCCGGGTGCTGGTGACCGACAAGTGCCGCTCCTACGGGCCGGCTCACCGGGAACTGATGATTTCGGTGGAACACCGCTCGCACAAGGGGCTGAACAACCGGGCGGAGAACTCGCACCAGTCCTGCGGATGCCGATTAATCATCCGCCCTGATCAGGCAGCATGTTGGTACTCGCGAAGGGTTCCGCCGAGTCGATCTCGTCGGCCGATCTCCAAGTGCTTGATCTGTCCTGGTTCGGCGGTCGGTGTGGGCAGCGGGCGGAGCGGAGTGGCTTGCCCCAGGGCCCGGTGGGGGCGATGGCCGTTGTAAAACGACTCGAACTCGCGCAGGGCGTGGAGTAGGTGCCGCTGGTCCCATACGAGGGTGCGGTCCAGCAGCTCACGTCGACAGGTCGCGGTGCCATCGCAAGATCGTGTCGGGACGCACCAGCAGCAGGAGCTGGCGCAACTTGTTCATCGGGAGACGATGGAGCAGGCCAGCGAGCAGCGCACGGTCGGTGTCGGTGAACGCGGGCTTGCCGACCTGGCGCTGCAGGACCAGCAACTGGTGCCGCAGCGTGAGGATCTCGATGTCTTTGTCCGGCTCACTCATCGGCAGCAGCCGCAGGAGCGTGAACGTATTGGTGACGGCGAGGTAGGCCAGGCGCAGCAGCACGACAGATCATGATGCCGCCGACGGCCATCCGGGTGAACAGCACGGGCGCGAGTGGCGCGCGAGCAGAAGGCCTGCCAGCGACGATCAAGCTCCTGACCTGGCGGGATGATTTGTCGGCACCCGCACAGCCGTGAAGCCCCTGGTAAGACGGTTCTCACCACAAGATCATCCACGTCGGCCGAGCGCCAGCAGATGTCAGTGGAAGCTCTTTCGGACAGTAGCGACCAGCGACCCGGGAATGGTCGATGGGTACTGAACGGTCGGGGCGGGGCCGGCGCGCACCGCCCCCCCCCCGCCCCGGGGGGGGTGAGGCCCCGAACCCGAAAAAAGCGGACGGA
>NZ_JBHVWS010000049.1:0-42099 GCF_042882185.1 Streptomyces sp. NPDC058239 | reverse complement strand
ACGTTCCACCGCCCCCCCGCGCTAGGGTTCTGTGTGTTTTAGGGGGGGGGGGCCCGTCTTTCTCGCCCGCGCCGGGCCGCCCCCGGGGGTGGGTCAGCCGAAGACCTGTACTTCGGCGAGCGACAGGGGCCGGTCCGAGCCGACCAGTTGGACGCGGATGTAGCGTGCGTCGCGACCGACGGGCAGGGTCAGCCTCTGGCCGACGGCGTCGGTCTGGTGTGAGCTCCACACGCCGGGCTGGTTCTTGGTGGCCTCCGGATCCGTGGAGGTGAAGGGAGTGTCGGAGGCGAACACGTAGAAGTCGCGGAGCCGGTTGGAGCAGCAGTCCGTCCGGTTCGAGAGTTCGATCGTGCCGACGGACTGGGGCTCGCCCATGTCGACCTGCCACCACGGGTTGGCGTCCAGTGGTTTGTCGGAGGTGTGGGTGACCGAGCCGGAGCTGAAACTACCGCTGGTGTTTCCGTCGACGGCCTTACTGGCCTCGGTGCCGGCCTGAAGGGTGCTCGACTGAGTAGCGGGCTTGTCGAAGGCCAGGTTGATTCTCTGGTCGCCGTCTTGGTGGACGGAGAAGGTGGAGATCGCCGGAGGGAGTGCCCTGGACGCGGTGATCCGCAGCCGGAGCTTGGTGGTGGTGACCGGGTTCGGCAGCTTGAGGAGGCGGCGGTAGCCGATCGTGGTGGCGTTGCCGACTTCCTTCCAGGAGGTGCCGTCCCAGGCGTCCACGGCGAAGCGCGAGACGCGCTGTCCGACCTGGATGTTCTCCTGCAGGTTCACCACGTTGAACGTCTTGGCCCTGTGGAGGTTCAGCACGAGGTTCCCGGTGGTGGCCGTGGGCTGCCAGGCGGTGGCGTCGTCGGTGTCCAGCACGTTGCGAGGGAGGTTGCCCCTGGTGTGGGAGGTGCCCTCATCGTCATGCGCCGACGCCTTTGCGGAGGTCTTGACCTGGACCGAGCGGATCCAGTCGCCGAACTCCTTCATCCGGGAGACCGCGTCGTCGGGGAACCGCCCGGTGTTGTCGGGTGCCACGTTCAGCAGTAGCTGGCAGTTCTTGCCCACCGAGTTGAGGTACATCTCCTTCAGCGTGTCCAGCGGGACGGGCCGGGCGCCCTGGTCCCAGAACCAGGATGGGGCCTGGAGCCGGCCGTCGCACTCGGCCGGTTGCCAGCGCAGCAGCTTCCAGCTACTGCTGCCGTTGGTCTGTTGTCCGAGTACTGCGTCGCTGCCCAGGTCGGCGGCCGTGTTGTAGCCGGGCACGCGCAGGATCGTGTCGGCTGCGGTCGCCGGATCCGCGGGGTCGCCCTTGTAGTCGGTGTTGTACGGGATCGGCGACCATTCGCTCGTCCGGTGTGTGAGGCCGCTCTCGTTGCCGGACCAGCGGACGTCGGGACCGCCGTCCTGGAAGACGGCCGCGCCCGGCTGGAGGGTGCGGATCATGGTGACCCAGTCCGTGAAGTTGTACTTCTGGTTGGTGTTGGGCCAGGGATTGGCGCCGTCGAGCCATACCTCGCTGATCTTGCCGTACTTGGTGAGCAGCTCGTACAGGGTGTTCATGTAGTAGCGGTTGTAGTCGTCGGCGATGAAGTCGA
This sequence comes from Streptomyces sp. NPDC058239, assembly GCF_042882185.1. NCBI lineage: Bacteria > Bacillati > Actinomycetota > Actinomycetes > Kitasatosporales > Streptomycetaceae > Streptomyces > Streptomyces sp. NPDC058239. The sequence continues at coordinate 40,513 of NZ_JBHVWS010000049.1, read as the reverse complement.
AGGTCGTGCCGTTGCCGTTGCCGTTGCCGTTGCCGTTGCCGTTGCCCTTGCTCGGGATCCGGGTGGGCTGCGGGGTGCTGCCGTTGCCGTACCGGCCGCCGTCGCCCCTGGTCTCGTACTCGTGGCCGTCCGCGGGGGAGAGGTAGAAGCCGACCTTGAGACCGTACTTGCGGGCCGAGTCGGTGAACTCCTTGACGACGTCGCCCCGGCCGTTCCGCCAACTGCTGGAGGCCACCCCGTGATCGGAGTATTCCGAGGGGAACAGCAGCATGCCGTCGTGGTGCTTGGCGGTGAGGATGACCTTCTTGAAGCCCGCCTCCTTGAACGTCCTCGCCCACTGATCGGTGTCCAGGTGGGATGGGTTGAAAACGTCCGGGTCCTCAAGTCCCGTCCCCCACTCCGCACCGGTGAAGGTGTTCGGGCCGAAGTGGACAAACCCGGTCAGCTCCTCCCGCTGCCACGCCAACTGCCTCGCCGACGGCGTGACGGACGCCGCCTTCTCAAGGATCTGCGCCTGCGTGTCGGAGCTGTTGATCTCGACGACCGGATTCGGTGCCGTCGCCGTCACGGGCGGCGCCTCAGGGGGTGCGGCCGCGACGGCGTTGCCGCCGAGCGCCGCGAACATGCAGAGCGAAGCGATCACGGGCCGCCACACGCGCCGGCGTGTGGCTGGTTGGCCGATGGGTCTCTTGAACATGCGTCCTGTTCCTCCGGATCGGGGTGGAGTGCGTTGCCTCGGTGCGCGAACACGGTAGGACCGAAGAGACATCCGATCAATACTTCCGACGTAACTGCTCCACAGCCGCATGTCCCCCGAAAGCTTCGATGAAGCAATCAAATTAGTCGGACCATTTGCCCCTGCGGTGACCATCGTTGGACCAATCGGCGCCGACGGCGGCAGTGACACGGGTGGCTACGACGCCGCGTGCGTTGTCTCTCCCGGACGGGCGTCACGGCCCCGCGAGCTGTGCCGCGGCCTGCGCCGGGACCACCGTCCCCGCGGCCACCACCGCCGAGGCCGTGGCCGCCCCCGAGTACATGGTCGTGTCCCTGCCCGCGGTGGTGATGCTCCCGACGGCGCAGATGCCGCAGCAGCGTGCTCACCCCTACCCCAGCCACCACCAGCGCCGCGATCAGATGGAGCCATCCCGTCACCGCCGCGATATCCGGAAAGCTCTTCGCCGCCAGCCACCGGCCGACCGCCAGGGCGGCGAGCTCGCGGTTGGCGGCACGGGCCGCGGCAAACGTTCGGCGCAGCTTGGTCTGGGCACGGCCGCGGGCAACGGCCAACTGCTGCTCGCTGCGGCCGAGCAGTACGCGCGGCCCGAGGTGAGCCGGCGGCCGGCCGGCTCAGGGCGCTGCCTCCAGGGCCGGTTCATCCGCGCGGCCACGCGACGGGAGCCGGGAGGACTCCTGCGGCCACAGCGCCAGCAGCCCCAGGCAGATCCATACGTACGTGCTCCCGCCGAGGAACCCGTCCACACCGGACGGGTCATCACGCCACAGCCATACGACACTGCTGCACAGCACCACGTACAGGGCTGCGGCAACGGCGCGACGGCCGGTTCTGGCCAGCAATGCAATGGCGGGCACCGCCCACACCAGGTGGTGCACCCAGGTCACCGGGCTGACCAGACATGCCGCAACGCCGGTGAGCGCCATCCCGGCCTCGTCGTCACCGACCGCCGTCGTCCGGCCCACACGGCACGCCCAGAGGACGAGCACCACGAGCACGGCCAGCACCCACACCGGGCGAGCTGCGCCCAGCCGGGCCAGCGCGCCCTGGAGCGACTGGTTGGACACGTAGTCCAAGGCGCCGACCCGGTGCGTGTCCCACAGTGCCCGGGTCCAGAACACCCATGACGCGTGCGGCGCCGCCAGCACACCGATCACGGTCGCTGCCACCGTCGTACCCGTGGCGACGGCAGCAGCCCGGCGGCGGCCGGTGAGCAGCAAGTACCCGATGAAGATGCCCGGCGTGAGCTTGAACGCCGTCGCCAGGCCGATGCCGACGCCCGCGAAACGGCCGCGCCCGCCGTCCGCGTAGACCAGCGCCATCAGCAGCAGGTTCACCTGGCCCAGACTGAAGGTGTCCCGCACCGGCTCCAGCATCACGAAAAGGCACCCGGCCACCAACAACCCTCCTCGGCCCAAGGGAAGTTCGCGCAGTGGACCGCGCAACAGCAGCACCGACGCAGCGGCATTGAGCAGCACGCTGCCCACCACCGCGCCGGTGGGCCCGACCAGGAGCATGGGCAGCATGCAGACGGCAGCGAAGGGCGGGTAGGTGAAGCCGTATCCGGTCCCGGGCAGCAGGTAGTCGTAGATCCGGCCGCCGTGCCGGATCCAGTCGTCGACGGTCCCGTAGTAGACGTGCAGGTCGAACCAGCCCCGGTAGAACGGCACCGTCACCATGAAGAACACGGCGCCCACGACCGGGACCACAGTGCCGAGCAGCTGCCGCGGCCGGGTCACGGCAGGATTCCCGAGGAGGCGGCGGCCCGCGGCCGGGACACTGCCCGCCAGGTCAGCAGGGCCAGCGCCGCCAGTCCGCCGCCGCTCACCGCGAGTGCCAACTGCCGTACGTCCGGGGCAAAACCGTCCGGGAGAACGGCCAGGGCGAGCACACAACTACCGACGGCGGCCCAGCGGCGCACCCGGCCGCGCGGTGCGGCGGCCGCGATGGGGAACAGCGCCCAGAGCACGTACCAGGGGCGGATCGCGGGGCCGAGCAGGGCGACGGCGGCCAGACCGAGCCCGAGGGCGTACACCGGGCCGAGCCCGTGGCGGCGGCGCCAGACCAGGAGCAGTACAACGGCGATTGCGACGACACCGAGGAAGCGCCAGGCGGGCACGGCGCCGGTAAGGCGGCCGAGAGTACCGGTGAGGGACCAGTTGTGGGCGGAGACGGGGGTGCCGAGGGCGCCGATCCAGCCGTAGCCGGTGCCGGTGGCGGCGGTGGCGACCACCGTGGTCACCACCGCGACGGCCAGGGTGGCAAGTCCGGTCCTGACCAGCTTGGCACGCCCGTCAAGCCGGTTCGACCAGATCAACGCGACCGCGAACAGCCCCAGCACGGCCGGCACCTTCACCAGCGCGGCCAGCGTGACCAGCACCGCGGCCGACACCGGCCACCGTCCGGACGCCGCCACCAGCCCCGCGCCGAGCAGCCCCAGCATCACCGCGTCGTTGTGCGCGCCCGCGACGAGGTGCAGCAGGAGCAGCGGGTTGAGCGCGCCCAGCCAGAGCGCGGCCGACCGGTCGGTGCCGCAGCGCCCGGCGAGAACGAGCAGGAAGGCGATCATCAGGGCGACGCCGAACAGCGCCACCAGCCGCATGCCGGCGATCCCGAGCGGTACCGCCGCCCTGGCCACGACCAGGAAGACCGGGCCGTACGGCGTCGGCGTGTGCTGCCAGATCGGCGGCACCTCGGCGGCCAGCGGCCCGCCGAGCCGGTCGGCACCGTACGCGTACACGTCCATGTGCGCGGCGGCCATCGTGCCCTGCACCAGATAGCTGTACACGTCCCGGCTGAACAGCGGCGGCCCCAGCACCAGCGGCACCGTCCAGATCCCCAGTGTCACCAACAGGAACCGCTCTCCCGGTGGTTCGGGCCCGCGCACCGCCCGCCCCAGCCACCACCACGCGGCGACCAGCAGCACCAGCCCGAAGTACGTGCCGGCCAGCCCCAGTGGCCCGCCGTACGGTCCTACCGAGTCCCGCACCGGCAACGCCCCTGCAGTCAGCCCGCCCGCCGCGACCGCGACCGAGCCCGCGAACCCGAGCCATCGGCAGCGGCGCGGGTCGGCGATTGCGTCCGGTACCGGCATGCGCGCACGATAGGGCTGCCCGGGCCACCGGGGGGCAACCGCCAGGCGGACGAAATCCGGATGGCCGGTGAATACCCCGGCATCCAAGTCCCTCGACCGGCAACTGCACTGCCGAACGGCTCCACCGCGTCCGGAGGTTCAGCCCGCACCCGGCGCAATGACGCAACCCGTGCAGGACCGATTCCCGCGTACCGGCCGGCCCGGGCATACGCCGGGAGAACATCCAGCGGTCGGACGTAACGTGGCTTCCCGCCACTGCAAAGGGCTCGTACGGTGACCGGACCGCGTGGACCGGCCGAGTGCCGACAGTGCAGTCGGTGGCCGCGCTCGCCGCGCTGCTCGGGCCGGCGGTGTCCGTCGGCGTGGTCCGGCACGAGCGCCGGGCGCCGAGCCGCAGACGCATGGGCTACCGCGTGCAGATGGACACCCCACCGGCACGACAACCGCGGCGGACAGGGGCAGGCAAAGGTACGGCAGGGCCTGCTCAGCGATCTCCCCGACAGGTCCGACGCCACCCTCGTCCTCCTTCGCATCGAGAACGACGGCGCGGCGCGCATCGCCGACTCCGATTACCCGACAGCGAGCTCCTCCGCGGCCTCACCGCCGTGTTCACCCGCGTGACCGGGCGGGAGCACTTCGCGCATGCCCGGAGGCGTCCTTGTCAGGGCTGAGCCGGACTGGAACAGCCGTAGGAGAAGGGCAAGCCAAGAATTATGTTCTCACCTTGCCACTGTCGCAGTCGATCTCTCCCTTGGACGTCGGGGGCTGCGGCGGGCGGAAGCCTGACTGCGCCCGGTCATGAAACCCGGTGAGCCGCCGGTTCCCCTCCACCGAAGCATGCTGCTGCCGGACGCCTCGACGTCATCCCTGCCGCGCCCCCGCCAGCCGCCCCCGTGCGGCGGCCTGGATCCGGGAGGGCCCGAGGCCCCACTGGAGGGTGCGTCCGACGGCCGTCGCCAGGGGCCGGTCCCAGCCGGTGCGGACAGGGGCCGGGCGGTGGATGCCGAGTTCGGTGCGGGCCCAGTCGGGGAGAAGTCCGACCGAGGCGTTCGTGAGCAGGCTCACGACCAGCCGCTCCCGTCGTGTGCGTCCGAAGCGGCGGAGGAACAGTACCGAGTCCAACGCGGCCGGAGTGGCGTGGAGTTGGGGGCGGAGGCGAGCCAGGTACCGCTCGGCTTCGAGGGACGTGCACGGTACGTTCCGTGCGCCCAACGCCTCGGCCAGGGGGGCGGCTTGGCGGTAGTAGGCGTCGCACTCGGCGGGGGCCAGTCGGAGCGGCCGGGGTGCGTAGGTCTGGTGGCCGGCGAGGAAGCTGCGTACCTCGGCGGTGTGCACCCAGGTGAGCAGGTCGGGGTCGTCCGCGCGGTACGGCCGGCCGTCGGGTGCGGTGCCGTGCACCCGGGTGTGGATCCGCCGGACGAGGTCGATCACCTCGCGGGCGGCGGCCGAGGAGCCGAAGGTGGTCGTGGTGATGAACCGCACGGTTCCGTTCAGCCGCCCGACCGGATCGGCGCGGAAGTCGGAGTGCTGGTCGACCCCCGCCATGGCCAGCGGATGCAGCGACTGGAGCATGAGCGCGGCGAACCCGCCGGTGAGCATCCCGGTGGCCTGCCCGTGCACCCGCCACACCGGATCCCCCGGCGCGATCCCGAACAGCCCGGGATCACCGGGCGGCCCCGCGTACCGCTCCAGCTTGAGATCCCCGCCGTGCATGGTCGCCACGAGTTCCGCCGCGATCCGTTCCCGCAGTCCCACCAGCACCTCCAGGATCCGTGTCCCTCAGCCGAGGGTACCGACCCGCCCGGCGAGCACGGCCACGAGGATGAGCAGTCCGCACAGAGGATTGGTGCCGAACGCCCGCCCGCAGGCTCCGACATCCGCAGGGTCGGCCCGCCATACCTGCCATCCCAACTGCCCCGCGACCACGCACAGTCCGGGCCAGTACAGCGGCCCGAGCCCGGCCGCGATCCCGAACCAGGCGAGCAGCACCACACACCCCGCGTACACGCCGCCCACCAGCACCCGGCTCCGCCGCCCCAGCAGTACGGCGGCCGACCGCACCCCGGCCCGTACATCGGCCTCCCGGTCCTGGCAGGCGTAGATCACGTCCGTCCCCACGGCCCAGCAGATCAGCGCCCCGTACAGCACCCCGCCCCCGAGCCCTCCGGTGAGCAGGCCGTACACCAGCGGCACCGTCCAGTTGATGGTGATCCCCAGCCACACATGCGGCCAGTGGGTGACCCGCTTCATATACGGATACACCGCCGCGAGGGGCGCCCCGGCCGCCGCCCACCCCACGGCCCCCACACTCCAGAACCCCATCACCAGCGGAGCGACGGCCCCCACCACGACACACAGCACCAGTGCCCGCCCGGCCGCCAGCCGCCCGGAGGCGACGGGCCGCCCCGCCGTACGCGGCACCTGTGCGTCGAACCGCGCGTCCAGCACATCGTTGAGCCCGCAGGCGGCCCCTCTCGACAGCACCCCGTACACCAGGAGCAGCAGCCCGAGCAGGACCCCGTCCCGGGGCCCGGCTATCGCTCCCAGGGCGATCCATCCGGGCACCACCAGCAGCCAGGCCCCCACCGGCCGGTCCAGCCGCAGCAACTCCAGATATGGCCGCACCCCGGCGGGGGTCCGCCCCACCAACCGGGCGGCACGGCCCTGGGCCGGGACTTGAGTCGGGACTTGGGCCGGGGCTTGTGAGGCGACGGTCATACCGATTCACGTCCCTCTCCAGGGGGATTGCATGCCGATCGGTCCAACCTAGCCCCGGCTGGGTGGTGCCTTCAAACGATCTCGAGCGGTGGATCATGGTCGGGTGATATGTCACGTGAACTGTCGGATGTCGAGCGGGAGTTCGTCAGGCCGCTGCTGCCCAATTCGTTGCGGGGCAGGAAGCGGCTGGACGACCGCACCGTGCTCAACGGGATCGTGTGGAAGTTCCGTACCGGGACGGCTTGGCGGGACGTCCCTGAGCGGTACGGTGCGTGGGCCACGCTGCACACCCGGTTTCACCGGTGGGCCCTGGACGGCACGTTCGAGCGGATGCTCCAGGCCGCCCAGGCAAGGGCGGACTCGACCGGCGGCATTGACAGGCTTGTGTCGATCGACTCAACTGCAGGTCCGACGCCATGAGAGCCGGACAACCTCCCCATATCCGGGCCGGATGTCAGTCCGCGCCGTGCTTCAGGGCGCCGGCACCGGCTCAATGACCGGGAGCGGGCGACGCTGGTATCGACGGCGTCCCGCCCCCGGGCAGCGCAGGAGTCTGCGGTTCCGGGTGGCTACCGCCGAGGATGAGTACCGGTGCGGTCAGATCCGTGGCACCGCAGCCGATCGCACCGACGACGTCGCCCTTGCCCGTCGGGGCCTGCCAGGTGTGCTTGTAGACGAAGTAGGTCACGACGCACGCCACCACCAGGAGGATGCCGCCGACGGGGTCGAAGTGCACGGTCACGGTCGGTCTCCCGCGCGCGGGCCGTTGGAGATCGTGGTCATGGGTGTCGTGCTCCGCGGGGTCGGAATGCGGGTGCCGCACATGGTCGGCGACAGTGGATTGCCCGGGGGTGCGGGACCGAGGCCGGTCGTCGCAACAAAAGGGCCGGTCGGATGAAGGGAATTCCGCGCTGGGCATCGGCACTGTGCGGGATGCGACGGTCAGCGCCGCAAGCTCGTTGGCCACCGACGACACTTTCACTCCGGACCCGCCATACGAGGGCCCTGACCTGCATCTATCTGGCCGGGGTAGACCCCGGCCGCCTTGAACCGGCCCCCGTACGCCACTTCGCATCCAGTACCGCAACCCCCTGACCAGGCACATGAAAGGGCGCGCCGCCGAACTGGCCGTCGGCTTTGGCGAGGACGTTGAATCTGCCGGAGTGCCCGTCCGCATAGGATGCGCTCCACGAACTGGTCGTACGGGTGAGAGGTTGGGGACTGAAGATGCTGGGGGGCCGAAAAAAGGAGGGCGGGCTGCCGAGGATCCCGCGGAGCGTGGATCCACGGCGAGCCCGTGTCCTGCCGGTTCCGGCCGAGGCGCAGGCCGACGCGCGCATGTTCATGCTGGGTGGCGACACCATCCGGGCGGTCAAGGTGATCGTGGACACGACGGGCTACGACCTGCGCCAGGCCCGGGACATCGTGTATGCGCTGGTCTACGACATTGAGGTGCCGAGGGGGAGTTGAGCCGAGGCGCGACGCACGCGGATCCGGATGTCCTCCGTGATCGTCGAGGTGAGGCTTGGGCCAGGTGATCAGAGGACGGGTTCGAGAGCTGATATCCGTTTCTGGGTGAGGTTGGGGCAGGCTACTGGTCGCGGAGTTTCCGTCGGCTACTGCTTCCTGATGAAGCTGCCGGCGTCGATCTCGGTGAGGACATTGAGCTTGACGAGGTGTTTCAGCTTGGCGCGGGCGCCTTCGATGTTCTTCGGCAACAGTTCGTGGTCGAGGGCTTGGCAGACGTCGCGAGCACCGCCGAGCTCCGCGACGAGGGCGGCCAGGTGGTCAACCAGCGCGTCGCGAGGATCATGCGGACCATCGGCCTCGAAGGGGTCCGCCTGCGGCGCCGGCACCGCACCACCATCACGGACCCGGCTGCGGTGAAGGCGCCGGACCTGATCTGCCGTGACTTCACCGCGACCGACGTGAACACGAAGTACGTCGGCGACATCACCTACCCGAGCGTCGGCGGCGGGAAGTTCTGCTACCTCGCGACCGTCATCGATCTGTGTTCACGGCGTCTGGCCGGGTGGGCGATCGCCGACCACATGCGCGCCGAACTCGTCACCGACGCCCTCGCCGCCGCGATCCGGACTCGCGGCAGCCTCGCCGGAGCCTTGATGCACACCGATCATGAAGCCCAGTACACGAGTCGGGCCTTCGCCGACGCCTGCCGCCTCGCCGGCGTCCGCCAGAGCATGAGCGCGATCGGCAGCAGCGCGGACAACGCCGCCGCGGAATCGTTCAACGCCACCTTCAAAAGGGAAACGCTGAAAGGACGAAAGGACTGGCCAAGCGAGCGTGAAGCCCGACTCGACACCTTCCGCCGGCTCCACCGATACAACACCCGACGCCGACGCCGACACCGACGCTCCCGCCTCCGTCAACGCTCCCCGCTCTCCTACGAGAATGCCCTCCACACAACATCGACTACCCCGACCTGAGCCGGGGACTCGCTGCCGGTCACGGTCTTGATCGGTTCAGGGTCTGTACGGTCAACGGCCCTGTCTCACATCCGGTGGTGACGGAGGCTGGGCCCCTGTGCAACGGGATGCCGTGCCCCGTTGCCGACCCGGCTGAGACCGCCACACGCCTGGACGACTACACGCAGACCGTGTACGAAGCGCTCGAGTTGTCCCATGCCCGGCTCGCCGAGGATTGATCCGGGGCCGAAGCCGCAGGCGCCGGCTGCTCGTACCGCGGCCTGCGCCATCTGCGTTCGGTATCGAGGAAGGGCTGGGGGAAGGCGCTCGCGGCGAGGTTTCGCGTCGCTTGTCCCACGGCAGTCAGTCCGTGTCAGTGGCCTTCTCGGGCTTCACCAAGCTGTCCTTCTACGAGGACGGGCAACTGGTGACGGTTTACGACACGCGGCGTGCCTACCAGTTGCCTGGTGAGGCGGATCCCTTCGGAGTCTTTCCCCGGGCTGCCGGCCGGCAGCCCGACCCGCGCGAGGCTCGGATCGCCCGGCTGCGGGAGCAGAATCAGCGGCTCACCCACTCCATCGGTGAGGCCGGGATACGGCTGCCTCGCCACTGGGCGCGGATCTCGCTGATGCGCTGTGCGGCGCCCAGGTCGACGACCATGCGGCCGTCGGGACCGGCGGTCCATGCGGTCGCCTCGTCTCCGTCGACCGCGGTCTGTGGGTTCGTCATGCCGGGCGGAAGCGGCGCGGTCGGGAAGGTCGCAGGGCAGCAGCTACGGGGAGAACAGCACCAAGACCGGCATCCCGAAAACCTCCCTGCACCGCTACCTGCAGGAGTAGCCGCACCGGATGCGCTGACGTGGTCAAGGCCGGACGGCGCCTCCACCGGAGGCCGGCGAGCCCCGACGGACCGCTCTGACGGTTTCCGCGATGCGCGGCCTCGGGGTCAGCGCCGCGCGCAGCGCCGGGACGAGGATCTGGCGGGTCTGGGCCGGAGTGAGGGCTGCGGGGGTGGGGAGGGGGTTGAGGTAGCGGGTGTAGATGAGGCCGCCGAGGATCGTCACCACGGCCGTGGCGCGGGCGGTCGCATCCCGGCCGCCGAGAAATTCAACAAGCCGGGCCAGCAGCTCGTGTTCCAGGTATTCGCGGATCACCTCGGCGGCCTCGTCGCCCTGGGTGGTGAGCTGGCGGAAGTCGGCGTCCTCCCACAGGTCCGTCACCGCGTCGATCAGGCGGTCGGGGAGGGCGGCCGGGTCGCCGCCGAGCACGTCGTCCACCGCCAGCGCATTGGCGCACTGGAACTGCATCACATCCGCGAACAGGCCCTTCTTCGAGCCGAAGTGGTACGCGATAAGCGCAGGGTCGACCCCGGCGGCCCCGGCCACCGCGCGCAGGGTGGTGCGCCGGTAGCCGCGCTCCAGGAACAGCGTGCGGGCCGCCGAGACGAGCGACTCGCGGGTCGGCGGGTTGCCGCGGGGGCGGCCTCGGGTGCGGGCGGGGGAAGGGGCGACGTTATTCATCAGTGTTGAGCCTGCATTTCGTGATCGGCAGGGTCAAGGGCGTTCCGCACACCACTTGAAGGGATGCCCCGACATCATGCGTATCGCAGTCTTCGGCGCCAACGGACCGACCGGCCGCCACCTCACCGACCAGGCCCTCGCAGCCGGCCACGAGATCGTCGCCGTGACCCGCCGCCCCGGCTCCCTCCCCGCGCGGCCGGGCCTCGCCGTGGCCGTCGCCGACGCCACCGACCCGGCGGCCGTCGACGCCGCAATCGGCGGGACGGACGCCGTGCTCTCCGCGCTGGGCGCGCGCTTCAGCAAGGAGACCATCACCACGTACTCGGCGAGCGCCACTGCCATCACCGGGACCATGGCCCGCCACGGCATCAAGCGGCTGCTCGCCGTCAGCTCCAGCATCGCCGACCCGAACTGGCGGCCCACCGGCGCGCACTTCTTCAACCATGTGCTCGACCCTCTGGTGAACCGACGCCTCGGCCGCACCCTCCACGAGGACATGCGCCGCATGGAGGCCGTGATCCGTCAGACGGACCTCGACTGGACCCTCGTCCGGCCCTCGGGCCTCTTCGAGCACTCCGCCGTCACGGACTACCACACCACCGAGACCAGCGCCGACGGCGTCTTCACCGCCCGCGTGGACCTCGCCGCGAGCATGCTGCGCGAGCTGGAGGACGAGCGGTACATCCGCATGGCCATGGGCGTCATCACCACGGCCGTGAAGCCGAACATCGCCAAGCTGATCTGGAACGAGGGCGTGAAGAAGAAGTGAGCCGGGCGACCGTCGAAATCCCAGCCAGCGCAAGGGCGTTCCTCACTCGTCCCCACACGGCCACCTTCACCACTCTCCGCCCCGACGGCACCCCGCACGTCACCCCCGTCCGTTTCACCTTCGACGCGGCCACCGGCCTTGCTCGCGTGACCACCAGGGCCAGGGCCCGCAAGGCCCAGAACGTGGCGGCGGGCGGCCCGACGGCCCGCGTCGCGCTCTGCCAGGCGGACGGCTTCCGTTGGGTCACCCTCGAAGGCCGCGCAGCCGTCACCGACGCCCCCGCGCGCCTGGCCGAGGCGGTTCGCCGCTACGCCGTCCGCTACCGCGCGGCCCCGCCCATCCCGCCGGACCTGGTCGTCGTCGAGATCACCGTCGAACGCGTCCTGAGCCTCAATCTCTGAACATCCCCCTGTACGGAAAGCGACGTGACACCGCGATGCCCACCCTCCCCGTCCTCGACTCCACCCTCCACTACCGCGAGTCCGGCGACCCCGACGGGCTGCCGTTCGTCTTCCTCCACGGCAACCCCACCTCCTCCCACTTGTGGCGGAACGTCCTGCCGGGCGTGGCAGCGCCCGGCCGCCGTCTTCTGGCCCCCGACCTCATCGGCATGGGCGACTCGGGCAAGCCCGACCTCGCCTACTCCTTCGACGACCACGCCCGCTACCTCGACGCCTGGTTCGACGCCCTCGGTCTTGCCGAGGCGGTCCTCGTCGGCCACGACTGGGGCGGCGCGCTCGCCTTCGACCGCGCCGCCCGCCTCCCGGGCCGCGTCCGCGGCCTCGCCTTCACCGAGACCATCATCAAACCGCTGGTCGGCGATGAATTCCCCGCGGCCGGAAGGGAGTTGTTCACCCTCCTGCGCACCCCCGGGGTAGGTGAGGAGATGATCCTGGAGAAGTCGCTGTTCATCGAGGGGCTCCCGGACACGCTCGCCACCCCGCTCAACCCCGTTGACCTGGAGGTCTACCGCCGCCCCTTCCCGACCCCGCACAGCCGCCGCCCGGTACTGGCGTGGACGCGCATGATGCCACTGGACGCCGAGCCCGCCGACGTCGTGGCCCGCGTCGAACGCTACGACGCCTGGTTGGCCGCCAGCCCTGAAGTCCCCAAGCTCCTCGCCGCGTTCGAGCCGGGCCCGGGCGCGATGACCGACCGAGGGGCCGTGGCTTGGTGCCGGCAACACATCGCGGGCCTGGAGGTCTCCCGCCACGGCCTGGCCGGCCACCACTCCCCGGAGGACAGGCCCGAGGAACTGGCCGCGGCGATCACCGCTTGGGCCGACCGCCACGGGCTGGCACGCCAGTAGCCGCGTACACCCGCGCCCGCACCCCCGATGACGACGCGGCGCGGCAAGCCCGGTTCGTCGGCAGCCCCGCGACCGCCCGGACAAGTGACAGCCGTAGTCACGCTGCCCGCAGCAGGTCGCGGGGGTGCCACCGGGCCCGTAGGAAGAGCCGGGTGCTTCGACCAGGCCGACGGCGAGGCCGCGCAGCAGGGTCAGCGCGTCCCAGCCGGCCAGGTCGCGGTCGCGCATGAACGTGTCGTCGCTCTGCGGGACGGCCATTGCGCCCAGCCACAGAGCCCAGTAGTTCAGGTTCGCGGCCTCGGCGGTGTCGTCGTCGGCCAGGGCGCGGTCGATGAGGTAGAGCAGCGGCTGCGGGTCGTCGAGCCGGGCCAGGGCGGTCGCGGGGGAGCGGGCGGCGGCCCACTGCGGTGACCAGCCCCGGCGGGCGAGGACGTCGCGCCGTCCGTGGAGGGTGTGCGCGGTCCACGCGGCGGCGTCCGGGATTTGGTCGTAGGAGGCGAGGTGGAGCGCCTGGCGGTGCAGCAGCACGCCGCTCCCGCCCTGCCGGGCGGCGCGCTCGGAGCCCGTTGCGGGGAAGGGGCGACAGGCCCGCGACAGAGCCCAGGTAACCGTCCGGCGAGGGCCGGCGGTGTGGTCGCGCACTGAAACCCGTACTCACGGTCAGTCCTATCGCATCCCGTCCCTCCGTACGGTCGGGATGCGGCCAACACCAGGCGATCGGGCACACCGGCGCCGACCGGCCGCTTCCGCACGCGACCACGCCCACTGCAGCGGGGCCCTGATGAGCAGCACGCACACGGTTCTGTACGACCCCGACGGGCTGATCGAGGCGGAGCTCCCGCTCGACCGCGAACCGTACGAATGCCTCGTCGCGGCCGTGCTGGCGTGGACCGACCCGGACATGCAGCCCCGCGACTACGCGCAGATCGCCCTACAACTCACCGGGCACGCACGCGCCGCCGCCTCCGACGTTCAGCGGCACGCCGACCGGCCCCTGGGACGCGGCACACCGCTGGTTCACCAAGTGGCGGCGGGACGGCACCTGGGACCGCGTCCGCGACGAGCTCCGCCGCCGGGCCCGGATCGGGGCCGGACGCGATCCCGAGCCGTCGGCCGCCGTGATCGACGCCCAGTCGATCAAGACCAGCGAGGGCGGCGAGGCACGTGGGTTCGATGCGGGCAAGCGAACGACAGGGCGGAAGAGACACGTGATCGTTGAGACGATGGGCCTGCTGCTGGTCGTTGCCGTCACCTCCGCTTGCCGCCGGCTTCCGCGCGGTCAGTCTGGTGTGGCCCTCGGTCGGCACCTGAATGATGCTGATCCCCTTGCTGGGCGCGCCGCGTGGGTTCGACGCATCGGGTCGCCCAGCAGTGGTCGGATTCCACGTGTGGGCCCTCCATGTCACCGTCGCTGGCTGGACGCGCACGCCGGGGCGCCTGCGGTGCAGGCGCCCCGGCATCGGTCAGCGGCGGATCTGGTAGGCGCGGGTCACCGTCTGCTCGATGGTGTTGCCATCGGCATCGGTGGCCTGCACGCGCAGCGACACGAAGCCCGCGTTCGCGGGGTTGCCGATCGTGCCGTTGAGGCCGCCGTCGAGGCGGACCTGCTGCCAGTTGGTGCCGTCGTCGTACGAGGCCCACAGCTTCGCCCCGGCGAGCTTCAGGCCGTTCAGGCCCTTGGGGTAGCGCACGCCCAGTCCGATGCGGGTGGTGGAGTGCGGCCGGGCGCTGTTGGCCTGGTCGACGTCGATTCGGTAGTCGACCGACAGGACGGGGAGCAGGGTAAGTCCTTCCTTCCCCTCGGAGTGGAAGCGCCAGTCGGTGCGCACCTTGGTGGAGGTCGTCCAGCCGGGGGCGTCCCGCTGCACGTCGGTGACCACGCGGTATTCGGCGCGCTGTGCCGTCATCGGGAAGGCGACGGGCGCCGAACGGATGCTGCCGAGGAGCTGGCCGTCCCGGTAGACGGTGGACAGCGTCTTGTCGCTGCCGGCTTCGGCGGAGAAGGACTGGTCCGGTGCGGTGTCGAGCAGACCGCCCGACGCCACCACACCGACATCGCCCTGCCGGACGGCCGAGTTGGACTGTGCGTCCGGCAGCGCGGTGCGGACCACGGCCTTGTTCCAGTCGCGGTGCACGAGCTGTCCGGCCTTGAGTGTTGAGGTGTTCGTCAGCTTCCAGGAGCCGTCCGACGTCCACACGGGACCTGCTTTCACCGCTTCCCAGGTGGGCACGTCCGCGGAGACGTACTCGGTCCGGGAACGCGGCAGGACCACCCGGTCGAAGCCGAAGTACGCCGTCGGCTGCATCGGCGAGCGCGTCAGCCGGGCGTATCCGCCTTCGGTGGCCGGCGTCGAGGCGTGGAACGAGGAGTCCACGGTGGCCAGTTCCTCGTCGCGTACCCGGTAGCGCTGGTCGGCGGGGATGCCGCCCTTGCGGTACTTCAGCAGCTCGTAGGAGTACGGACTCACCGCCGTACCGGAGATCCTGATCTTGGCGTTGTCCAGGGCTGCCAGCTCCTCGCCCTGGGTGCCGGAGAGGGTCATCGCCGGGATCTTGGTGGCCGTCGGGCCCCAGTTGCCTGTGAGCCAGTTCTCGGGGATGTCGTTGTAGATGAGGATGGCGAGCGCACCGGCGCTCGCGGCGTCGTCGACCTGCTCTCCTACCGTGCGCTCCGCGCTCCGCTTCACCAGGGCGAGCTTGCCCCGGACGTCCTCGCCGGCCTTCGCCACGCGCAGGACGCGGGTGCCGTCGATACGTGTGGAGCCCGTCCAGCCCTCGAGGTAGGCCGCGTCCAGGGTCCGGTTGCCGTGCCCGACGAGGCGGGCGTCGAGTGCGGGTGCGCTGAGCGACCAGCCGACGCGCGATTCGAAGCGCTCGTTCGCGGTCTGCGACGGAACGGAGTACACGGCCGTCTCGCCGTCCATCCACGTCTCGCGGTCGTAGATGCGGTCACCGTCCACGGCCTGGAAGTTCAGACCGATGCGGGCGCGGTTGGTCTCCGTTGGCCGAGAGGTGGTCATGGTGACCGGGCCGGCCTTGGCGCCGTCCAGGGTGAAGGTCCGATCGGAGTCGATCACCGTGCCCGGCTGGGCGGCGTAGGTGTACTCCTCCAGCCTGCTCCAGTCGGAGTTGTAGTGGAAGATCTCCGAGATGAAGGCGTGCTCGCCGCGCGGTACCCGCACCACGACGGTCCCGTCCGCTGCGACCGGGTACGTCTCGGGCAGTCCGAGGCGGCCCAGCTGCCAGGCGGTGACCGCGGCGATGCCGCTCGTCGGCTTGCCGTCGCGGTCGAGCACCTTCAGCGTGACGTCGAAGCGCTGTACGTCGCGGCCGAAGCCGACCGCTGTCACTGCCTCCGTCCGACCGTCGGCGGAGACCGCGGTGACGTGCGCGCCGTGGGATCCGGTCGTCACGCCGGCGGTGTTGAGGGTGAGGTCGACCGCGGCGGTGCCGTGCGCCGGCACGGTCACCGAGTCGGCTCCCAGGCTGAGCACTCCGGCCGGCAGTTCCTCGCCCGCGTTCTCGACCTTCAGGGCGAGGATGACCGGCTGGTCGCCGTCGTTGACGTACTCGATCTTCTTCCCGACCGGGGCGGTGGCGTCCCAGTCCCGCAGTCCGAAGTCGGCCGTGCCGCTGGCCGATACGGGCTGCCGGAGTGCGCGTGCCACGTCCACGCGGCCGGCGCCCTGGGCGTAGACGGAGGTGGCGGCGGTGGTCTTGGCCGTACTGATCAGCTGGCTCTTCAAACGGGCCGCCGTCCAGTCGGGGTGGCGCTGCGCGAGGATCGCGGCGGCGCCGGCCACGTGCGGCGTGGCCATGGAGGTGCCACTCGCGGTGGTGTACGAGCCGTCCACCGGTGTGCCCATCGCCGTGCCTGCGGCGCGGGCGGCGACGATCCGCGAGCCCGGCGCGGTGATCTCCGGCTTGAGCCCGCCGTTACCGCCTCGTGGGCCCCGGCTGGAGAAGTCGGTGACCGCGTCGGTGGAGTCCACGGCGCCGACCGTCAGGGCCGCGTCGGCGGCTCCGGGTGAGCCGACGGACGTCGCCCCGGGGCCGCTGTTGCCCGCCGCGATGGTGAACAGCACGCCGGTCTCCGCCGTCAGTTCATTGACCGCCATCGCCATGGGGTCGGTGCCGTCGGCGCCTTCCCCGCCGCCCAGGCTCATGGAGATGACCTTCGCCCCCGAGTGCGCGGCCCAGTCCATCCCCTCGATGATCGAGGATTCCGAGCCGCTGCCGCCGTCGTCGAGCACCTTGCCCACGATCAGTCCGGCGCCCGGTGCCACGCCCCGGTACTTCCCGCCGGAGGCGGCTCCGCTTCCCACGATGGTGGAGGCGACGTGGGTGCCGTGGCCGTGGCCGTCGCGCGCCGTCTCGCCGGGGACGAAGCTGCGGCTTTCCACGATGCGGTCGGCGAGGTCGGGGTGAGTGGCGTCGACACCGGTGTCCAGCACCGCGACCTTCACGCCGGTGCCGTCGAAACCGTCCTTCCACGCCTCCGGGGCGCCGATCTGCGGGACGCTCCTGTCGAGGAGCGCCTTGACCTGCCCGTCCAGCCAGAGGCGCTGGACGCCGCCCGACAGGCGGGCCTTGGGGGTACCTGCGCGGGCGCTGTCGTCGTCGACGGCCTCCCAGAACGCGGCGCCCTTGCGCTTGTCGGCGCTGACGGCGGCTCCGCGTACGCCGGGGAGTTTCCGTGTGAGGCGGGCTCCGCCGGGTGCGGTGTCCTTGGCGCCGGACGCGTAGCGCACGATCATCGGGGTGGACGCGTGGTGGGCATCGTCGTACCCCTGGGCGATGAGCTGGGTGATGTTGAACAACCGGCCGTCCACCTGGCCGTTGTGCACCAGCGCTTCGACGTCGCGCGGGATCACGTACACATCGGTACCGACGGTGTACGTCCGCAGCTCGGCCGCACTGCGGTGGTACGGGGTGATGTTGACGGCGAGGGTCTTGCCCGCCCTCGTGGCCACCGTCACCTGGTCTCCGGTGACGAGGGTGACCTTCGCGGTGCGGACTTCTGCTTGGGACGGGGTGGTTACCGAGTCCTCCCCGGTCTTCGGTGCGGGGGTGGCACCGTACACCAGGCCGCCGCCGGCCACGGTGGTCGCCAAGGTGAAGCTGAGCAGTGCGGCTCTTCGCCTAAAACGCATGCTGAACGCTCTCCTTCCGCCGGCAGGGAGGGTTCCGCGACCGGCGGGTCAAGCCTCGACAGGAAGGGGCACCGACGCTACGGCCGCGCCTGACGAAGAAGTGACATGTCCGCTCGCCGCCACTTTGCGCGTATCGAAGTCGGATGGTCGTCGTGCGTGATAACGCGGACATCGTCCTGGTGTGCGGGTGTGGTTAGATCACGCTGTCTCCGGTGGGTGGTACATCGGTTGGGGTGGGTGGGGGCGTCGTGAGAGGCGGACACATGCTGGAGGCCGCGGGGATCGGGGCGGGGGAGGAGCGGGTGTACCGCTTCCTCGTCGGGGTGCGTGAGGCTGATGCCGCGGTGATCGCGGAGCAGCTGGGGCTCGAAGTGGCGCAGGCACACAGGCTGTTGGCCTCGCTCCACGACAAGGGGCTGGTGGGGCGGGTGGCCGTCTCGCCGACGGGGGGCGCGGTGCGCTATGTGCCGGTGGCGCCCGATGCGGCACTGCGTCCGCTGCTGCTGCGTGGGCATGAGGCGCTGGAGTCGGCGCGGCGGGGGGTGGAGCAGCTCACCGAGGAGTACCGGGCCGGGGGGCGGCGGCATGACGCGGGGCAGCTTGTCGAGGTGATCACGGGGGCGAGTGTCATCCGGCAGCGGTTGCGTCATATGGCGTACGGGGCCAGTGAGATGCGGTGGCTCTGCAAGGCCGGCCATGTGGCCATGCCTGCGGCGGAGAACCACGAGGAGTGGGAGCTGCTCGCCCGCGGGGTGCGGTACGAGGCTATCTACGAGCGCGCGCTGCTGGAGGAGCCCGGCATGGTCGACAATGTTGCCCGGAGCATCCGCGCGGGTGAGCAGGCACGGGCTATCGGGACGCTGCCGGTGCGGATGGTGATCGCGGACGGTTCGATCGCCATCTGCCCGCTGATGCACGGCGGTTCGGGTGGTTCGTTGGGTGAGCCGACGGCCGCGGTGGTACACGGCAGCAGCCTGCTCGACGCGCTGATTGCGCTGTTCGAGAGCCAGTGGGCGGCGGCGTCGCCGCTGCACGTCACGGACTCCGGTGAGCTGGCCGACTTCGGCGGCAGTCCGCGGCCCGGTGCGAACGTCGCCGACGACGAGCGGTATCTGCTGTCCCTGGTCGTCGCCGGGGTCGCGGACAAGGCGATCGCCTCGCAGCTACGGGTCAGCCAGCGCACGGTGCAGCGCCGGATCCAGGTGCTGATGCAGCGCGCCGGCGCCGCGACGCGGACGCAGTTGGTGTGGCAGGCGGCGCGGCGGGGGTGGCTGCCGTGAGAGGGGTGGCTGTCATGAGAGGGGGTGGCTGTCATGCAATACGAGTTGCTGTTCCCGTACCCCAGTGAACGTCGGTGAGTCCGTCAGGTCGGTTGTCACCTGACGGACTCACCGGGCCGGCGGCAGAGGGGTGCCGCTCAGTTCGTGGCGAACGCGCGGCGTACTTCCTGTGTCACCTCGTTGCCCCGGTCGTCCCAGGCGCGTACGCGCAGGGACACGTAGCCGTGGGTCCGGGAGTCGCCCGGGCGGCGGGCAGCTACGTCGTAACTCCCGTTGCCCTCGGGGGTGGTCGCCGCCTCACTCCAATGGGCGCCGTCGTCGTAGGAGACGGAGACCTCCATGCCCGCCACCTTTGGGCCGGTGAGGCCGTCCTGGTGGCGTGCCTTCACCCCGAAGTCGAGGGTGCGGGCGCGTCGCGGTGCGGTGCCGGTGAGGTCGGTGGGGATGTCGTAGTCGAGTTGCAGCAGGGGCAGCAGCGGGGACTCGCCCGCGGGTGGGCGCGGGGCCGTGAACGACCAGCTGGTGCGGGTGGCGGTCGACAGCGACCATTCGGGGGTGGTGCGCTTGACGTCCAGGTCCAGGCGGTAGCGGCCGTCCGTGTCGGCTGCCGGGAAGTCCTCCCAGGCGGCGGGTGCTTCGGCGAGGAGCTTCCCGCCGTGGTAGAGGGCGGCTCGCACCTCGTCGGCGGGGGTGTCGTCCCAGTCGCCACCGTCGGGCCTGCTGTAATGGCCTGCGGTGGCGTCGGTGAACTCCGGTATGCGCACGATCAGTTCGTCCTCCTTGCGGTAGGAGGCCGTGCCCTTGACACCGCGGGGGATGGCGGGGCGTACGACGGGGGCGAACCAGCTCTCCGTCAGCCGCTCACCGGGCCGGTAGGTCCGCGTCGGCTGGAGCATGCCGGCGGTCAGGGGGCTGCTGTCGTCCCAGGTGAGGCGGTGGTGCACACGGTGGAGCCAGAGGGTGTCGCCGGAGCTCACGTACTCGGTGCGGGTCAGCGGGGTGGCCACGTGGCGCCGGTACTGGTTGATCGCGGATTTCATCCAGGGGCGCCAGCCGAAGCGCTGCTCCGTGGCATACGGGACGCCGCCCGTGTGGTGGTAACGCGAAGTGATCGTAGCGGTGTTGGCGGCAGTCACCCGGTGCGCCACCCGTTCGGGCACCCGCTGGCGGGATACCTGCATCACGTCGTACAGGTAGGGGCTGTTGGGGATGCCGTGCAGCTCCAGTGCGGTGATCCCGGAGCGCAGTCGCTCGCGCAGTCGTTCCCCAATGTCGTAGCGGGTCAGGACGGCGGGGAGGGGCAGGCGTTCGCCCCGGGGGTTCCAGTGCGTCCAGGCGACGCCGCCCTCCCCTTCGGTCAGGACGACGGTGGACGCTCCGGCGGCCGAGGCCGCGGCGGCCTGCTCCTCGTAGCGGGCTTCCGTGGCGTCCACGAGTACCGCGGCGCCGGCCGGGTCCACACCGCGTGCGCGCAGTGCCGCGTAGTCCTCGGGGCGGCCGGTGCCCGCGTCGAGCAGGCGCATGCTGCGGCGGCCGTCCACCGTGGGCGAGTTGTCCAGCAGGCCGCCTTCGAGGTCGATCGCGCGGCCTGCCCGCAGCGCGCGGGCAGTCAGCTGCGGGGCGGTCAGCTGCCAGCGGGAGTTGAACTCGAAGACGCCGTCGGTGACTTCCTTCGTCGGGGTGACGTAGAGGCGGCGGGCGTCGGCGCTGAAGTCCATGTGGCCGTTGGAGATGCTGCGCCCGCCGACGGTGCGGTGGGTGTAGAAGCTGACGACGGCTTCCTGGACGGCCGGTCTGGGTGTCTCGATCCGGACTTGGACGGCCTTGCGGGCGTCGAGGACCACGTGCCTGTCGCGGTCGACCGTCAGCTCGGGGTCGACGACGACACTCTCCACGCTGCCGTTCTCGACGCGGTCGGAGATCACGCCGTGCAGGAAGTAGGACCCCTCGGGCACCGTCATGGTTAGGGTCTCCCCCGGCCGGACGGCGGTGACGACGTCGTCGCGGGAGTGGGGGCCGACGAGCACCAGCGGGGTGACCCAGGCGGGGCGTCCGGCGCGGTCGACGGCGGTCAGGGTGAGCTTGTGCCTGAGGGCTCCCTTCGCCGCCGCCAGCACGGTGTGCGCGACGGCCTTCCCGTCGCCGCTCGTCGCGATGAGGCTGCCGCCGTAGCGGTCGGCGGGCAGGGACTTCGCGTCGAGGGTGACGTCGATGTGGGCCTGGCCGCCGGCGGGGACGGTGACCGTCGCGCCGTCGGGCAGGCGCACCGCGCCGGCGGGTGCCGGGTGGCCGGCGGCGTCGCGCAGCTCGGTGGTGAGGTTCAGGGTGAGCGGGGTGGGGCCGGTGTTGGTGTAGGTGAGCTGCGCGCTCTGCGGGCCGGAGTCGGGGGTGAGTTCGCCGAAGCCGACGGTGCCGGTGGCATGTACGGGCTGCTTCACCGCCCGTGCCAGGTCCACCCGGCCGCCGCCCTGCTCATAGACGGTGTAGTCCGGGGAGAGGCGGGAGGTGCTGATCAGAGCGTCCTTCAACTGCCGTGCCTGCCAGTCGGGATGCTGCGCGGCCAGGATCGCCGCGGCGCCCGCGACGTGGGGGGCCGCCATCGACGTACCGGAGGAGGCGGTGTACGCGTCGTCGACCGGCTCGCCCATCGAGGTGCCCGCCGCGCGGGCGGCGACGATACCGACGCCGGGGGCGGTGATGTCGGGCTTCTGCGCCTCGTCGGTGCGCGGGCCGCGGCTGGAGAACTCGGCGAGGTGATCCTCGCCGTCCACCGCTCCCACGGTCAGTGCCTCGTCCGCGGCGCCGGGGGTGCCCACGGTGTACTCGCCGGGGCCGCTGTTGCCGGCCGAGGCGACGAAGAGCGTGCCGGTGGTCTCGGTCAGCTCGTCGAGGCCGAGGCTGAGCGGGTCCGTACCGTCGCCGGCCGTGTCGCTGCCCAGGCTCATGTTGACGACGTCGGCGCCCGAGGAGGCGGCCCATTCCATGCCGTCGAGGACGGATGAGAGGGAACCGATGCCGTTGTCGCCGAGGACCTTGCCGACGAGCAGCTTCGCGCCGGGCGCGACGCCCTTGCGGGAGCCCTGGGAGGCGGCGCCGGTGCTGACGATGGTGGAAGCGACGTGGGTGCCGTGGCCGAAGACGTCCTGGGTGGTGGGGCTGTCGGTGAAGTTGCGGGTCCCGGCGATCCGGCCGGCGAGGTCGGGGTGGGCGCCGTCGACGCCGGTGTCCAGGACGGCGACGGTGACGCCCGTCCCGTCGTATCCCGCGCTCCATGCTTCGGGGGCGCCGATCTGCGGGACGCTCTTGTCCAGGGAGGTGCGGACCCTCGCATCGAGCCAGAGACGGTCGATACCGGCGCCGAGTTGCGGGGTCTGCAGAGTCTTCGAGGTCTTAGGGGCTTCGGCGCCGACGGTTTCCCAGAAGCGGTGGGCCTGCCGCTTCCCGGCCTTCAGCGCGCGGCCCCGCAGGCTGCCGAGCGTGCGTACCGCCTCGGAACCGACGGGCTCCTCGGCGGAGTCGAGCCGGACACCGGAGTGGTAGCGGGCGATCAGCGGGATGCTCTTGGTGCGGGCGTCGTCGTAGCCCTGCTCCACCAGACCGGTGATGTTGAACAGTTGGCGGTCGAGTGCGCCGGTGGCCAGGTACGGCAGTGCCTCGCCGGGAAGTACGTAGAGGTCGCCGTCGATCTCCACCTGCTCGTAGCTGCCCCCCGCGCCTTCCCCGCCCGGCTCGACGGAGACGGCCTGGCGGCCGTCGGGAAAGCGCTCCAGGTGCACCCGGTCTCCGGTCACGAGGGTGACGGTGGAGGTCCGGGAGGCGGGGGCCGCCGGGCGGGCGGTGGCGGCGGCCGCGTGGGAGGAGGGGGCCAGGACAGGGGCCAGGGTGGCGATGAGGGCACCTGCCGCTACGAGCGCGGCGGGGTGGAGCCGTGGGTGCATCGGGGGCCTCTTCGAGAAGGTGCGGGCGTGGAGCGCGCGGTTCGGATCAAGACTCCGGCTTCCGAGGCCCGTGTGTCACCTGTTGCGGGTGCCGTGATTGCGACATGTCGTCTCTACGACAAGGGGAGCTCGGTCGGCCCTTTGGGGAATCGCGGCCGGAACGGTGCGCGCGTAACTGCTGATTGGGCCCCGGACGGGGCTTGAGTCCTAGTACTGCAACGGTGCTTTGCGTGACGGTTGGGCAGGTTGCTCGTTGGTGTTGTTATGGGTGGGGACCTGGCTGATGCGCGGGTGTGGGCGGACGAACTGAGTGCGGTGCACGAGCGGTTCGTGCACCGGTTTGCCAGAGCAGAGCCGCGGGAGTCGGCACTGGCCTATATGCGGGGGCTGATCGCTCCGCTGGAGCGGAAGAACGGCTGGACACTGGCGGAACAGGCCGGTCATGCCGGGCCGGACCGCATTCAACGGCTGTTGAACCGGATCGACTGGGATGCCGACGAGGTCCTTGAGGACCTGCGGGACTACGTCGTTGAGCACCTCGGTGACCCCGAGGCCGTGCTCATCGTGGACGACACAGGCTTCCTGAAGAAGGGGACCCGGTCGGCGGGTGTCCAGCGCCAGTACTCGGGCACCGCGGGCCGGACGGAGATCTGCCAGGTCGGTGTCTTTCTCGCATACGCCGCCGAGCGCGGTCGGACGTTGATCGACCGCCGGCTGTATCTGCCCACGTCCTGGACGGACGACCGCGAACGCTGCCGTCAGGCCGGCATCACCGATGAGGAGGATGCCCGGGACTTCATGCTGTGGATGAAGCTGGCGGACAAGCCGGTACGTGTCCACTGGCGTCACCGCGGCAAGGACCCTGCTGAGATACCTCCGGCCCGGCATGACAGTCCGGCGCCGGGATCTCCGAACCCAGTGACGGGCAAGCCCACCGTCGGCAAGAAGTACGCGCCCACTACCCGGGCGCATTGCGAGACGGTGCTGCGGACCTTCTACGACTTCCACCTGGAGCGCAACACCGGATCGCTGCTGGTCAATCCCTTCCCCCTGGTCCGCAGCCGGCGCTCGGCGCGAGCCAACGCCCACCACAACCCAGAGAAGGAATACAACAAGCAGCGCACCGGCCTCTACCGGCCCAAGGTCCCCAAGCGGATCCCGCGCCGCATTTCCGACGAGAAGTACACCGAGGTCTTCGCGGGTCTCCGCTCGCACCGTGACCGTGCCCTCCTGGCCTTCTGGGTCGCCACCGGCGCCCGCGCCGAGGAACTGCTCACGGCCAAGCAGGGCGATGCGGTCGTCGGCCAGCAGACCATCGGCGTGATCCGCAAGGGCACGCGCGCCTACCAGGAACTTCCCGCCACCCCCGACGCGTTCGTCTGGCTGCGGCTCTACCAGGAAGAATCCTGGAACAAGGGCGTCCCCCGCCGCCGCGCGCAGCCGCTGTGGTGGACTCTGCGCCGCCCCTGGCGGCCGTTGGGGTACGACGCGGCGCGCATGATGTTCAACCGCGCCAACGAGCTCCTGGGCGCCAACTGGACTCTTCACGACCTGCGGCACACTGCGACGTTCTTGATGCTCGACGATCCGAACATGCCGCCGGTCTACGTTCAGCACATCCTCGGCCATAAGCATCTGTCCACGCTGGACATCTACAACCGGCCCACCAGGGACGACGTGATCTCAGCAGGGCTCGCGCACCACGCCCGCCAGGAGCACAAGCGCAACAACCCGCCTCCGGCCCCGCCCGCGCCGGCCTACAACCGGGACTCCCTCGACGTCCTCTTCGGCGGGAGCCCCGGGTGACAACTACCACCGTCCCGCTCGTCACCCCGCCAGCCCTGACCGCGAAGAGCCTGGCCGGCAGCGAGATCGATGCCCAGCTGCAGAGGTTTCCGCCACGTAGCCCGGGAACCGACTGGCCCACTACCCGGATCTCCCGCGAGGAGGTCCTCCACAGGTTGGAGCGGCCGCCGTTCAAGAATGGCAAGGACTCCACCCACCAGATGCGGATGGTCGGTGCGCGCCTGCTGCTGCGATGGCTGGAGACCTTCGAGGGGAAGACCTGGCAGCAACGCTGGAACGCCAGCCCGGGCTCCGCCACCTCGGTCGGCTGGACCGAGGCCCCGCTTGCCTGGGGGATCGTTCACGGCAGGAGGCCACAGAAGGCAGGGCTCGGGTCCGGGCTGCTGGCCCTGGTCTGCGCTGATGTCATCCGTCCCAGCATGCCGTGGCTCGCCAGCAGCCTGTCCCCTCACCTGCGCGAAGCCATCGAAGCCGCCCGCGATCCCAGGGGATTTGCCGAACTTCGTGACGCACGCATGCCCGGACAGCCGGACCCGCGGCGCACATCGAAGGCGCTCAAGGCCGTGGCCCGCATCCTCGCGGCGAAGGGCGGCGGCATCGACGACATCGTGGTCGGCGATGTCCTCGAACTGCTGTTGGCGGCCACGGGGACCTCCACGAGCCACACGCGACTCGCCTACGCCCTGCTTCAGAGCCGCGGCCAGTTTCCCCCTGACGCACCCAAGACCCTGCGGAGCATCGAGATACGTGCCGGACAGGTGAGCCCGGCCCAGCTCGTCGACCGGTTCGACGTGAAGTGCAAGCCGATCCGCGACCTGCTCGTCAGCTACCTGACCGAGCGACAGCCCTCCGTCGACTACGTCACGTTGGTGCAACTGTCGAGCAATCTGGTCGGCTACTTCTGGGCCGACCTGGAACGGCACCATCCCGGGATCGACAGCCTTCACCTGGCCCCGGAGGTGCGCGACGCGTGGAAGGCCCGGATCGCGGTCAAGACGGTCAAGTACCGCATGCCGAACGGCACGGTCGCCACGACAACAGAGCCGCGCATCGCAGCCTTGAGTATCAGGACGGCAGTGCGGGGCTTCTACCTGGACATCGCCGAGTGGGCTCTGGACGAGCCCGAGCGCTGGGGACCGTGGGCCGCTCCGGCCCCGGTGACAGAAGCCGACTGCTCTGCCAAGAAGGTCGAGCAGGAGGTCCGCACCAGATCCGATGCCCGCACCCGAGAGAGGCTGCCGGTCCTGCCCGCGCTGGTACAGGCAGCTGCCCGCCGACTGAACGAGGCCAAGGAGCGGCTGGAGGCATTGGAGGCAGCTGACCTGGGATCTACCATCACGGTGCTCGGCGAGAGCTTCACCCTGCCCCGGTCTACGGAGCGAGCCGGCGGCAAACCTTCAACGGTCGTTGACGCCACAGGAGCGAGGCGCGACTTCCGAACGGAAGAGAAGCTGGCCTTCTACGGCTGGGCGACCGTGGAGATCCTCCGGCACACCGGGATGCGCATCGAAGAGCTCAGGGAACTCGGCCACCACAGCATCATCAGCTACAAGCTGCCGACCACCGGAGAGGTGATCCCGCTCCTGCAGATCGCGCCGTCCAAGACGGACCAAGAGCGCCTCCTGCTGGTCAGCCCTGAGCTCGCCGACGTTCTCAGCGCCGTGATCAGCCGTGTTCGCGGGCATGACGGCAGGGTGCCGAGCATCCCGTCCTATGACCTGCACGAGAAAGTCTGGAACCCACCCATGCCGCTGCTCTACCAGTGGCCCGTAGGCGGGGAGAACAGGACGATCTCCATCACCACGATCCGCCAGTCACTCAACACGCTGCTGGCGGATACCGGCATCACCGACGCCCACGGACAGCCGTTGACCTTCCAGCCGCACGACTTCCGCAGGATCTTCATCACCGACGCCATCCTCAACGGCTTGCCGCCGCACATCGCCCAGGTTATTGCTGGTCACGACCACATTGGAACCACGATGGGGTATGCCGCGATCTACCCGGAAGATGCCATCGAGGCTCACCGAGCCTTCATCGCCCGGCGCCGCAGTCTACGACCCGCCGGGGAATACCGGGCGGTGACCGACGAGGAGTGGCAGGAGTTCCTCGGGCACTTCGAGCGGCGCAAGCTGGCCCTGGGGCAGTGCGGCCGAGCATACGGAAGTAGCTGTGTCCACGAGCACGCCTGTGTGCGATGCCCGGTACTGATCGTGGGGCCGGACGAACGGCCCCGTCTGGAAGAGATCCGCGAGAACCTCCACGCCAGGATCGCCGAAGCCGAACGAGAAGGATGGCTGGGCGACGTCGAGCAACTGACCGTCAGCCTCACCGCAACCCACGACAAGATCAGCCAGATTGACGCCAGCGAGAGGCGGAAGAGTTCGCCGGTATTCGTCGGCATGCCGACGATCAAGCAACTAGCGGTCCGGGAAGCCCAGAACCTGAACAAGACGGACTAAGCACGCCGCAGTCGGACGCTAACGGCCTCTCTGGCGGTAGTTCGGAGAAGGGGGTACGTGGCCCGTTGCCGACGTGCCTTCACCGCTGTCCAAGGCTATCGAGCACGCTAGGCACACATGGCGATGGCGCTGTGCTGTGGGCAAAGGGGAGCCACAGCGGCCGCCGTCGCTCATCGATGAACGGACTGCCCCAACTACCCTCCAACGGCCCGCGATCTGCCAGCAAGGCCGGGTTCAGCAACCTGCCAGAACCTGACTCCCCGCTCCCCGTCGGACGATGCGCTGACAGGAAGCGGCAGGAAATCGGCGGGCGGTCAACCTCCTCCGGGCGCGGAAACGCCCCGACTTCCGGAGGGAGGACCGTGCCGGGCGCGGGAGTGCTCAGGCGTCCGGGCGGCAGCGGCGGCGGTAGTAGCCGTAGGTCAACGCCAGCACCAAGGGGCCCCACAGGGTCAACAGGCCACTGACCGTCATCGCCAGCGTGTCCCAGCCCGGGGCGTACGGGAAACCGGGCGAACCGTCGATACGGAAGGCCGTGAAGAACCAGTTGACCATCAGCCCCAGGAGGAGGAGCCCGCCGATGGTGGCGGGAACGATTGCCGCGAAGGGCGGTATGCGGCGGCCCCCCAGTTTCGGGACCCAGTTGGGCATCACCTCTCCCCATCGGCGCACCAGCCCGAACCCGAGCAGCGCGAACGCCTCCGTCAGGAGACTAAGTCCGAAGACGTACGGGATGTGCCACCACGCCGACGGAGTGTTCTCCCCGCCCATCGCGTAGCCGAAGCCGATGGGCAGCCGCCAGAGACATACCGGCAGCCCCACCAGCGGAATGAGGTGGGCGACTCTTTCCGCCCACAGCGGGACGGGCCGCTCCGTCCTCTTCCTATCAACTGCCTTATGCAGCACGTTGGTTGACATGCTCTCAGTGTGCCTGGTCCTCCCCTGCCTGGGATCAACCTGCAGGTTGACGTCACTACGCCGCTTGATTGACGACGTTTGCAGTCAACCGAAGGCAAGTGTGTCCGACCGGAACACTTGGACTCAGGTTCAACCAACTTGCCTAATGTGCCTCAATGGTGATCAAGGCTGCTGACCTGCCCTTATGGCCGCCAGACACTAGATAACGACGGAACGCCACGGGTACGACTGGGCCACCTCACCGCGGTGCAGCAGCAGTCCCCAGCCGATGTCGTCGGCCTGCCAGTCGTTGGTGCACATCGGACAGCTGTGCCCGGCACGGTATGCGGTGAAATGATCGGGCCAGGAAGCGGCCGTCGGCTGCGGCACCGTCATCGCTGCTCCCAGCCCATCTCGGTATAGAGGCTACCTGAGCCGATGCCGTCGATGGCTGCTCGGGTGTACGGCACGACTTCGGCCGGGAGATCCTTTTTCCAGGAGCGCCTCGACGCGGCGACGACCATCCGCGAGCGAATCGGGACGCTTGCGGGTTGCAACTGCGCTCTCCCGTTTGGGCGGGACCACGGTCGCGTTCCACCGTTCGGCAAGTGCGCGATGTGTCTGCCAAACATGGCCACGCCCTCCGCGACGGCCCCCGGTGCGGTCGTTGCGTAGCCGCGAACGAGCCCCTGCGGGCCGGGCGACTGGCGATGCCAGGACAGTCAGTTGTGAGTCGACGCATGCAAATCGACACGCAGTGCGAGGCATCGCGGTCTCCCCGCCCTCAAGTTGATCGTGATCAGCCGAACAGCTGCGAACCAAGCGGGTGTTGCCGGTCGAAGCCGGGGAGGATCAGGAATGTGGCGCTGGCGGTCGTGGTGGTGAAAGGCAGCAGTGCGTCGGAGGCGTCCATGTGGGTGAGGGTGGCGGTGAAGGTCCGCAGATCGTTCTGGAAGCTGATGAAGAGCAGGCCGGGGGCGGGCTCGTCGGTGCTGTAGGAGCGGCGGAGCATGAGCCCGACCCCGACCACGGTGGCGTGCGCTCTGCGCGCGTGGGCGTCCGCGGGGACGAGATAGCGCCCGTCCGGTGTCTTGGCTCCGAGTTCCGGGCCCGAGGCGGCGGTGCCGCCGGAGAGGGGGACGCCGCTGGCCCGGCGCCGCCCGAAGACCGCTTCCTGTTCGGCTACGGACAGGGCGGCGAACCGCGGCAGGTCGAGTTCCATACGCCGCAGTACGGCAAGGGTGCCGCCGGCGACCGCAGGGGGCCCCGCCAGCCACAGGTCGCGTTGTTGTTCGGCGGTCGTGTGCGTGCCCACGATGCCATCGATGAAACCTAGCGGGTTGCGTGGCGCGGTAAGGCCGTTGCCGACGGACACGTTCGTACCGCGGCGTGCGGACTGGCGCCAGCGTTCGCGGATGCGGTCACCGGCCTGGTCCAGAAGCGCGGAGGCGACGACTGGTAAGAGCAGCGCGTCGCTGGCGCAGATCTGTATCAGCAGGTCACCGCCGCGTGCTTGCGGGGCGATCCGCTCGCGGGAGAATCGCGGGAGGTCGGTCGCGCCGGGCAGCGAGGCACCGGCCGTGCGCACCAGCCGGGGGCCCACGCCAACGGTCACGGTGAGGTCGCCCGGCGGCAGGCTCAGCAGCCGCGTGTCGGTCCCCGCTGTGAGTGTGCGGATGGCCTGGCCGAGTTCGGCCAGTAACGGGCCGGGAGCCACGGTGGCACCGAGGTCGGCCACTACGGCGAGCAGGTTGGGCTGGGCCGGCTGGGGGAGTGTGATGCCTGCTTGATGGCGGGCCGTCGCCGGAACCGGCTTTGGCGTGGCCCGTCGGGTAGGGGCACGCCGGCCTGGCTGGGCGGAGTCCGATGTGCACCCGGCGGTCAGACCGGCGGCCATCATGGCGCCGGTGACATCGAGGAACGTGCGGCGTGATGGGTGGTGATCGGCTCGGCGCATGGGGTGCAGAGTGCCACACCCGAATCGTGGGTGCCGGTCAACCTTGCGATTCTGGCGTGGAATTGGGCGTCATGGCAGACTGGGATCATGCCTCGATTAGCTCTTCGCGTGTTGGCGGCGGTAGTGGGCACGCTGACACTGGTGGCCGGCTGCGGCGGCGATGGCGGATCGGGCAAAGGCCGGCGCCCGGCCGGTGCGCATGTGACGATCCGAGTACCTGCCGATGCCCCGACGATCTCGGATGCGGTGTCCTCGGCTCGGCCCGGTGACCTGGTGCTGGTCGCGCCGGGCGTGTACCACGAGTCGGTGAAGATCGAAACGGCGCGCATCACTCTTCGCGGTTTGTCCCGGGACAAGGTCGTCATCGACGGGCGGTTGCAGCAGCCGAACGGCGTCGTCGTCTCGGCGCCCGGGGTGGCTGTGGAGAATCTGACCGTGGAGAACAACACGCAGAACGGGGTCCTGGTCACCGGTTCGGCGAAGGCGGCCGCTGGCCTGCCGGGGGGAAGCGGCGGCTACGACACCGGCGACGAGCCCGTCACCTTCCTGAAGTCGTTCCTGGTCTCCCACGTGACCGCGACCCGCAACGGTCTGTACGGCATCTACGCGTTCTCCGCCCAGAACGGTGTCATCGAGCACTCGTACGCGTCGGGTGGCGCCGACTCGGGGATCTATGTCGGCCAGTGCAAGCCCTGCAACATCGTGGTGCGGGACAACGTCGCCGAACTCAACGCGGTCGGTTACGAAGGCACCAACGCCAGCGAGGGCATGTACGTGGTCGGCAACCGCCTGGTCGGCAACCGGGTCGGACTCACCACCAACTCCGACCACCAGGAGAAACTGCTCCCGCAGAAGGGCTCCGTCATCGCGGGCAATCTGATCGCCGCCAACCAGCAGACGGCCACCCCGGAGCAGGCCGACGGCGGGTGGGGCATCGGCGCCGGCATCGACGGTGGCAGCGACAACCGGTTCATCCGCAACCGCATCGCCGGCAACCGCAACGCCGGGCTGGTGGTCACCGCGACCGCCGACATACCTCCGGTCGGCAACCAGATCGTGGACAACACGTTCACCGGCAACGGCGTCGACGTCGGCTGGACGTTCCCCACCGCCACGCGGGGACGGGGCAACTGCCTGCGGGGCAACGATCTGCGCACCACCGTGCCCGCCCGGCTCGCGACGACTGCGGCCTGCCCGCTTCCGGTCGGGTCGTCCTCGCCGGCCGGCACATGGGCGGCGCCGACGGCACCCGGTGGCATTCCGTTCACCGAGGTCGCGGCGCCTGCTCCGCAGCCGCAGTTCCCCGACGCCGCCACCGCGGGCGCCACCGCTGTCCCGCCCGTTGCGGCCCTGCCGAAGACGGAGGGCATCCGGCTGCCGCCGGCGTCCCTGCTCGCCGCGAACGCGCGGGTGCAGACTTCCTGAACAGCGGCTACCGGGTCGGGGTGGTTCCGGGTGCCGGCTTGACCGGAACGTACTTGTGGGTGTCGAAATCGATGACCACCGGCTCCGGCTGCGAACTCACGCTGACGCGCACCCGGTACATGGTGCCGTCGGAGCCGATCCAGTAGCGCACGTTGCCCGCCGTACCGGAGCGGTCAGGGGAGGACGGCCCGGTCATGACATCCACCCAGCGCCCGTCCACCTGCTCCCGCCCCCACCAGGCGGCGCCGTTCTGCGGCAGCAGTTCGGCGTTGTCCGGCCGGTCACCGCCGAGACCGAGCGCGATGGACAGGGAGGTGTCCAGCGCGCTGCCGGACGACAGCAACGGACGGTCGTACCAGCCCGAACGGGGCGGCGACGCGGGTGCATGCGCCGGGGCGTCCGTCATCGGGCGGACGTGCACCGAGGAGGGTGTCCACTGGATCAGCCCGTCGCTGGACTTGTCGCGCCCGGTGCCGTGCACCACGCCGTAACCGACCTTGCGCCGATAGTCGACGGACCCGGTGACGGTCAGCCCGCCGGCAGTGCCCGGCACGGTGATCGTCACCGCGCGCCCCTGCGCCTGGTAGTTACGGAATCGCGTGATCGCCAGCCGGCTCGCCTCATCCGTCGTCAGCGGGCGCGGACCGTCGGCGCCGGAGCCGCCCTCGGCAACCAGGAACGCGGCCACCGCGGCCACCACGACGGCCGCGATGCCGATGACGGCCGCGGCCCGTCGCGACCGCGGCCATCGGCGCCGGTCAGCTGGACGACCCGGTGGGGCTTTCCGGATTCTCACGCTCCGCACGCGGTTCGACGCTGACACTCTTCGATTCATCCTTTCGATCACCACACCGTCCGGCCGCCGCGGGCTCGCGGCGGCATTTGGCAGTCCGGTGGCAGACGACGCCAAGGCCGGCCCTCGTGGACCGGCCGAGACGTGATCTGCCTGTCCGCGCCGTCCGGATCGCGGACAGGCAGATCACCGTTGTGCGGTTCGTTCAGTGTTGCGGGGCGCGACGATTCTGGGTCACGAACGCGATGACCAGGCCCGCACCCAGCAGCAGACCGACGATGCCGATCATCTCCGCCAGTCCGGGCGTACCGGTGTTCGCCAGCGAACCCCCGCCTCCACCGGCCGGGGCCGGGGGGTTGGCAGGCGGCGGCGTGGAGGCCGCTGGCGGCGTCGGAGTCGGTGTGGGAGTCGGGGTCGGGGTCGGGGTCGGCGTCTCCTTCGGGATATACACCCCGGCGTCGATCGTGTGATCGACCCTGCCCGGCTTGTCCGGCGCCGTGACAGGGGCGTAGCCCTTGCACAACGGTCCGGTGGTCGGCGGGGTCACATTGGAGTCGTGCGCACGGTTGGCACCGGCCCGCGGGAGCGTGAACCTCAGCTCGCCCGCCGGGGGCTGCTCGGGCACCTGGCTGGTGTCCGCGGTGCACACGTCGAACTGCACCGTGTACTTCGCGCCCGGTGTGAGCTCGTACGCGGCGCCGACACCACCGAAGTAGTACTCGCCGGCGGCATTGGTCCTGGTTGTGGCGACCTGTTTGCCGTCCGCGTCCAGCAGGTTGATCGTCGCCCCTGGCAGCAGCACGTGCCCCGGGTCCTGGATCCCGTTGTGGTCGCCGTCGAACCACACGACGTTGCCGATCTGGATCGGCGCGTTTGCCGCCGCGTACGCGATGTCACCGAGCCCGCCGGCCTTGCCGAACCCGCCTTGTTCCCGGCTGACGAACTGGAACCCGTTGGCGGTCGGGCTGTTGCCAGGGCCCTGACCGGTCGTGATGTTGTGGTACCCGGTCCCTGAGGTCGCGACGTTGACGACCGGGTCGAACTCCGTGCTGACGACCCACTGCTGCTGCGGGATATAGGCCACCGACCCCAGCGCGGTCTCCTGGTGCGCGTTGGCGTAAAAGTCGCCCGGGAAATATTCGACGACATCGGCGGCCTGGCCGCCATTGTTGGCGGGGGTGGCGTGGTTGGGGCAGCTCCCGGTGCCTTCCCACTGGTATTCACCGGTGGGAGTGGCGCAGACCATGGTGATGTCACCACCGGACATGCCGTTTTCCGCCGTGTCGTTCCCCGGGCGGGGGTCCAGCCCTCCCCAACTGAGCACGTCCATGAACCGGTCGCGGAAACCCAGGATCATCGAGCCGTCGCGCGCGAAGGCGAGGGAGGCCAGCTCCGGCTGCGGATCGATGAAGACGTTGCCCGTCTTCCGGTCGTCCCACGTGTCCAGGCTGGTGTTCCACGGGTTCCAGTGGGTGGCCTTGTCGCCCGAGCCGAAGACGCTGCCGCGTTCGTCCGTGAGCGGGTGGTTCAGCACCGTGGTGAACCGCTTGCCGTCGTAGGTGGAGACGAAGGCTTTCAGGTCCGCGCGCTGCTGCGTACTCTCCGCACTGCACACGCCGCCGACGTACAGCGTGTTGTTGTGGACCTGGAGACCGAACGGCCTCCAGTCGTCGGGGCTCGCGCATCCCGGGTCCGGGATCGGGACCGTCGACTTGGGCGCCGCGACGGTGGCTCCTGTCGCGTCGAAGCTCACCAGCCTGCGGGTCCGCAGGTTCACCGCGTACAGCGTGGAGCCGTCCTCCGACAGGGCCAGGCCACCGATGCTCTCCTTGCCCGGCGCGTCGGTGAACCCGGGATCCTTGATCATGTTGGTGGTGTCGTGCCGGGTCACCGCGGCGTCCGGCACCCGCGCGAACAGCTCCGGCGCACCCGAGCCGTTGACCGGAACCGTGTAGATCGCGCCTCCGCCCTGCGGCCCGTACGGGGCGTACCGGCGGGCGAACGCGCTCTGGAACAGCCGGGTCCGGGACTTGTCGTACGCCAACCCGAACGTCGTGCCCACCTGGTCCTGCGTGGCCAGCGTGGTCGGGCACGCCACATCGGTGGGACACGTGCCCCGGGTCTTCGTCCCGAACGCCACCAACGCCCGGTTGTCGGTCCCGTTGGCGCCGTTGTGGATCGGCACGAAGTACCGCGAGTCCGGCAGCGCGTAGTCGGCCGGATCCCACACCCCCGTCACCACCGAGGCGTTCTTTCCGCCCGACACATCCGCGAACGACGTGAAGCTG
Source organism: Streptomyces sp. NPDC058239 (assembly GCF_042882185.1). Lineage (NCBI taxonomy): Bacteria > Bacillati > Actinomycetota > Actinomycetes > Kitasatosporales > Streptomycetaceae > Streptomyces > Streptomyces sp. NPDC058239. Next base: position 5,943 of record NZ_JBHVWS010000049.1, on the reverse strand, counting down.
TCGAAGTGGTTCTCCGCCGTCGACGCAGGCGCCGCCTGCAAATAGCCGCTGTATGGGGCCGGGATGCTGACGTCGACGCGGTACTGGCCGCCGCTCAGCACGGTCGACGGCGACACCACGACCTTTCCGGTGGCATCCGTGACGCCGGTGACAACGTGCCCAGCGGGGTCGGAGATCTCCACCTTCATGCCCCGCTGCGGCACGTCCATCGTCGTGTTGATCACGCCGGTGCCGAAGAAGTCGCGCAGCACCTCAACTGTCAGCGTGCCGTCGGCGGTCGAAGCGGCGGCCGGTCCAGCCGTCGCTCCCATGGCGCCGCCTGCCAGCAAAAGAACAGATAACGCGATGCGCGCCGGCGGCTCCATAAGCCTCCAGGCTAATCGGCGCGAGTCTTTGCCGAGTCGGTTCATGGCATCACACTCCACACTTCTCTTGTCGTGAAAACGAAGCACCCGCTTCTCGCTACACGTCCACTTCGTGACCCCAGGCGTGGACGCCGGTCGCGAACGTCACGGAAGAAAAAGGGCCTACTGCTGTTGCGTGGACCGCTTTGTGGTGATCATATGAGGGTGTTGTGGGTGGCTTGTAAGCGCCGCCGGCCAAGAAAGCGAACACGCGTTCACGACCTCGGGCAGGACCGCCCTGGGTTGCGTGTTTTTGCAGCTCAATCACGGTGCCCCCACCCCCGACCTCACCGACCACCATCGCGAGCAGCGCGCAATATCCTATCCCCCCTGGAGTCTCGCCGTCACCAGCAGAACGCCTCGCATCCATCGGGATCCGCGATATTCTCCGAGCGCTCGGAGAATGGCGACCGGAAGAACGTGCGACAGTGAAGTGATGGCCAAATCTGGTCCCGTCGGGTCCGTGCCGTCCGGATGACGCGTCTGGGACGTGCTCGCCACACAGAGGGTGTCGAGATTGGTCCGGTTCGTCTGCTGCACGATTGACGTGGCGTGATAACTGGTATGCGGATCCGGACAGTAGCCCGCGCACCCGGCCCGCTCGCGGCCTGACCGACCGGGCGTACTCATGCCGGGAGGTCCGCGAGTTTTCTGCGCCGACTGCAGATCCCGCACACCATCCCGGAGAAAGCGGGACGAGGCCGACACCGTCTCCGTCGGGGCTCGGCGGGCGGCCGGCCACCCGGTTTCGACCGCGAAATGTACAAGCGCAGGCACAAGGCCGAATGCAGGATCGGGGCTGTTGAATCAGGCCAGAAGCGTCGGTGAGGTCGACTCGGGGCGCCCTGCTGATGTTTCCACCAGTGGGTTTCCCCGAGCTGCCTCCCGAACCCGGCGTGCCCGTCTCTCCGGGCACCGTGCTCTCCACAAATCCCGTTTCGGGGTGTTCAGTTCCTCATGCCGTAGTGGGCCACGGGGACGGGATGAGTGTTCCCCGGTGTCGGTATCTGGTCGTGCTTACCCTTTGCCGGGTTAAACAGTTCCGCTTCTTCCGTGGTAGGCCACCCGCCACCGCCGTAACGGCGTCGACGGAGCCGCTTCCAAGTGATCCCGGGATGCTTGCGTCGGATCCATCGTGTCACCCTCATCCACGTGTAGTGGCTGAGGTAATAGAAAGCGACGTTCGACACTCCGGGACGGAAGTACGTGCACCATCCCCGCAACACCGAGTTCAGTCGGTGGAGCAAGGACTCCAGCGACAAGCCGACGTTCTGCCGTCCGGTCAGTTCCTTCACCTTGCCCGTCGCGGAACGCACTGATTTCCGTGCCGGATAGGTGTAGAAGTACTGTCGGTCAGTGCCCAGTTTCCGGTGACGCTGGATGCGCCATCCGAGAAAATCAAGGCCCTCGTCAATCCGGTCTCCGGGTGATGCTGGAAGTCCCCGCAGGCACTCCAGGCCGTGTCGAGGTGCCAATGGGACAGACCATGGGCGGTTCCTGGAGTCAGCCCGGCTCCTGTCAGCTGGTTCGGTGTGCTGCCCATCAGGATGACGGTGGGGCTGCCGCGGCGGCGGACGACCTCGGCATGCGCGTCCCGAGCGGCCTGCTCCGCGTCAGCGAGCGCGTCGGCCATCACGCCCTCCGCCCATTCACGGGTTGCCGGATCCGGCCGGAGGTAGTTGGTCAAGAAGGGGCTCGGTGCACACCCGACAAAGGCGGTGCGGAGAATGTCGGGTGATCGGGACCGGTGTCGCCGCACGATGGGGGCATGGATGACACGACCTTGGTATCCCACTTTCTCCGCGACGGCTTCGTGAAGTTGGAGGGCGCTGTCGCGCCACGCGTGGCCGCGGACTGCACGCGGCTGCTGTGGCGAGAGACGGGCTGCGACCCGGACGATCCAGCGACGTGGACGCAGCCCGTGCACTGGGTGGCCGGCATGGCGCAGGGGCCGTTCGCCGCCGCACCCAACTCCTCGTCCCTGCAGCGCGCGTACGACCTGCTCGTCGGCGCGGGACGCTGGGAGCCGCGCTACTCGCTGGGCACGTTCCCGTTGCGCTTCCCGCACGAGGAGGAGCCGGACGACGCGGGCTGGCATATCGAGGGGAGCTACCTGCCGGAGGGCGAGAGCTGGTACTTCACAAATCTGCGCTCCCGGGGCCGGGCGCTGCTGATGCTGTTCCTGTTCAGCGAGGTCGGTGAGGAGGACGCCCCGACCCGGATCCGGGTCGGCTCACACCTCGACGTGCCGAAGGTGCTGGAGAAGTACGGGGAGGACGGGGCGAGCGGGCTGGCCCTTGCGCCCGATCTGGTGGCGGCGTCCGACCACCGGCCACTCGCCCTCGCCACCGGGTCCCCGGGCGACGTCTTCCTGTGCCATCCGTTCCTGGTGCACGCGGCGCAACCGCACCATGGGGTGCGGCCGCGCTTCATGGCCCAGCCGCCGCTGGTGCCGGCCGCGCCGTACGAACTGGAGCGGGCCGACGGCGCGTACTCGCCCGTGGAGATCGCGATCCGTCGGGGCCTGGGACAGGACACCCCCGGTCCGGACGGGGACGGCACCGACTGCAGTGCCGGGTAGACATGCGTCATCCATCCCTAGAACTGGGCGGAGAACCAGTGCCCGGGCAGCGGTACGTCCGGCAGTGCCGCGCCAGCTGATATCGACCATCGAGCGACGCACGAACGGCGCTGCACGTGTCGTACAGCGCCGTGTCGCCCGGCTGGGCAGTTCAGGAGACGGCTTTGAGGACTTGGCGGGCGAGGTCGTCATGTACTGGTGGGCCGGCCTTCTTGGTGGTGCTGCGTTTCTTCCCGAAGACGCTGCACCGACTGTTGTCCCGGCAGTTCCGCTACGTGGTCGGGTCGGTCATGGCAGCTCCCGCGCTGCGGGCCTCATCGGTCGGGAAGCGGTAGCCGAACTCCGGGTTGTCACGGTGGGCATCGAACGACGCGTTCGCGCGGTGGGCCTCCTTGAGCACGGTATTGGTCACGGGGTGACCGAGCCGGCGGTAGTGGGGCTGTGTGGTGAGCTTGAGGACCTGGCACGTGACCGTGACGGGGGTCCTGCCCGCGGCCAGTTCCTTGACGAGCGGGTGGAACCTTATTCCCGGCAGATTCGCCTGTGACAGGTAGGCCGTGGCCCGGTTCAGGACCTCGTTCTCCTGCTCCGGCAGCTTGATCCGCCGACGCGTGTCCCGCAGCTTCGCGTTCTCCTGCCTGGTCGTTCCGGGTTTCATCCTGTCGTCGATGGTTGCGCGGCGCATCCGTTTCGGCAGCGTCATCACGTGGGCACCGAAGTCGGCAGCCACCTGCTCCGGCGTCACTCCCGGGCCGTGGTTCCTCGCGACCCGCACAGCATCCACGCGGAGCTCTTCCGGATACGGCTTCGGCGCGACGACATCCTTCCCACCCGCCCCGCAGGGAAAGTCGGTTCAGATGTCACCCGGTCGTGCATCAGACCCTTGCATTTCCGAAGGTGTGGGCGGGGTGTGTTTGTGGGTGTCTGTTGGTGGTCGGGGGTGGTTCAGGTGGTGGTGTCGGGGGTTGTTTCGGGTTTTGTGTGGAGGATGTCGCGGGCCTGTTCTGCGGCGCGGGCGATGCTTTCGGAGACGAAGTCGAGGAAGCGGGCGATGTTCTCGAGGCGGGTGCCGGCCGGGGTGGTGGGGCCGAGGATGCTGATGCCCTGTCGTGAGGTTTCGACGAGTTGGGCGGTGGAGCGGGCACTTGCCATCATCGACTGGTACCAGACGTCGTCGTCGACGATGTAGCGCTCGCGGCGGCGTTCGTCGCGTTCTCTGCGGACCATGCCCTGGCTCTCGAGGAACGTGATTGCTTTGGAGATGGATGCCGGGCTGACCTGGAGGTGCTGGGCGAGTTCGGCTGCGGTGAGGCTGCCGGTGTCGGTGAGGGTGAGGCAGGCCATTACCCGGGACATCATCAGGGGTGCGCCGGAGGCCATGATGACGGTGGTGAACACTTCTTCGTACTCACGCACGGCTTCGGCGTCGCGTCCGTAGGGCTGTGGGGGTGTCTGTGCCTCGCGCGGTGCGGCTTTCCTGCGGCGGTGGGCGCGGTGTTCGGTGGCGCGGTGGGCTACTTCGGCGCGGTAGGCGGTGGGGCCGCCGTTGCGCATCACCTCGCGCGTGATCGTGGAGGTGGGGCGGTCCAGGCGTCGGGCGATCTCGGCGTAGGCGAGGCCGTCGGCCAGTCCCAGTGCGATCTGCTGGCGTTCTTGCTGGGTGAGCCTGCCTCCCGGCATCGCGGTCTCCTTCGTGTCCTGGGTGTGGCCCTGTGGTGGCTGGTGTGCCGACTATAGCGTTCACTCCCAATTCATTGCAACATGCTGCACATGGAGACGTTGCGTTATGCGCGAGGTCATTGCATCAACTTTGCTGTATCTACCTGCAATGATGAGGTTTTGGCGCAACGTATCTGTTGTCAGATCTATGAATGCAACGTAGCTTTTTCTCTATCGGAAAGAGCGGGCCGAAGGGGCGCGCGATACCGGAGAAGGAGAGCATGATGCAGAAGTTCGACACCCCCGCTGCCGTCCAGGCCGTCCTCGGCATCCCCGCGGGACGTATCCAGATCATCGCCGCCGACCGCACCGACACCACCGTCGAGGTCCTGCCCGCCGACGCCGCCAAGAGCCGCGACGTCAAGGCCGCCGAACAGACCGAGGTCACCTACGCCGACGGCGTCCTGCGGATCCAGGCCCCGCAAGCGAGGAACCGGATCCTCGGCAACTCCGGATCCGTCGAGGTCACCGTCCAACTGCCCGCCGGCTCCCGTATCGAGGCGAAGGCGGCCGCCGCCGAGTTCCGCGGCGTGGGACGGTTCGGCGATGTCGCGTTCGACGGCGGCTACGGCTCGGTCAAGCTGGACGAGGCCACCAGCGCCCGCCTCACCGGACTCGACGCCCACATCATGGTCGGCCGCCTGAACGGTCCCGGCGAGATCAGTACACAGCGGGGCAACGTGAACATCACCGAGGCCGTGCGCGGGCAGCTCACGCTGAACACCCAGCAGGGCGACATCACCGTCGGTGCGGCTCGCGGCGTCTCCGCCTCCCTGGACGCCGGCACCGGCCACGGCCGGATCGACAACGCGCTGAAGAACAGCGACGGCACGCCCGGTCTGACCATTAAGGCGACCACCTTCCAGGGTGACATCGCCGCCCGCAGCCTCTGAATCCTGCAGTCCTTGAAGGAGCTCTCCTCATGACCGACCTGGCTATCGCGGCGCACGGGTTGCGCAAGTCCTACGGTGACAAGACCGTCCTCGACGGGATCGACCTGGCCGTCCCGGAAGGCACGGTCTTCTCTCTGCTCGGCCCGAACGGCGCCGGCAAGACCACCGCCGTCAAGATCCTCTCCACCCTCATCACCGCCGACCCCGGCTCCGGCGACATCCGCGTCGGCGGCCACGACCTGGCCGCCGAACCGCAGGCGGTGCGTGCCGCGATCGGCGTCACCGGGCAGTTCTCCGCCGTCGACGGCCTGATCACCGGCGAGGAGAACATGCTCCTCATGGCGGA
>NZ_JBHVWS010000048.1:20140-76089 GCF_042882185.1 Streptomyces sp. NPDC058239 | reverse complement strand
GGGTCGCCCCGCCCCCCCCGCGCCCCCCCCCCCCGCCCCGGCACCGCCCCCCCCCCCCCTCCCTGGGGCCCGCCGCGCCAACCCCGCCCGCGGGGCGCCGCACTTGTCAGTGATCGTCGGACCGTCGAGCGGGGCGCTCCGCAGCGCGTCGACCGCCCCGCGGGCGTGTTTGATCGTCGTGTAGTCGACGGCGACGAAATACACCGGACTGCCCCGCTGCTGCTCGCACCGGTGCGCACGGTCGAGCACCCAGTCACGGGCGTTGACCTTGCCCGCGTCGATCCTGCTCCCGCCCGCGACGGTGGGCTGTGCTGGTGGCGCGTCTGGCCACCGGCGTAATGGTGGTCGCCCCGCCGGGTGTCCCAGGTGCCGCCGCCGGCGTGGCACGCAGCTCGGCCGCGGCGGCACGGGTCCGGTCCGAGACCGCCGCCGGGGCCACGGCTGCCAGTGCGGTGGCGACATCGCCCTCCGCCGGCGCGACCGAGACCTCGGGGTGCAGCGCCGCCCGGCTCTTTGCGGGCACCGCCTGCAGCAGCGCATCGGTGGCCTGCGCCGCCTGGCCGGGAGAAAGGGGCAGGGCGGGCAACCCGCTCGGGACCTGCCCGGAGATCAGACTGTCGAGCGTCTGGTCCAGGTCGGCCGAGAACTGTGCGAAGTCCGGCTCGGGCTTCTGCTGGAGCGAGGCCACCAGGTCACCGAAGTAGATCTGGGAGAGATCGGCGAGGTTGTTCACCACCGGCGTGATGTCCACCGTCAGCCGCAGGGTGTTCTGGTCGCCGCGGAGATACCCGACGACGCTGTCGATCTGCCGGTGGGTCATTTCCCGGACGGTCTCCGGCTCCAGCACGACCTCGATGTCGGAGGTCACCACCGCCTCCGGGACCGGCAGCCGCGCGAGGAGATTCCTGGTGACGCCCGATGCCCGGGGATCCACGAGCACCTGGTCGAAGAGCCGGTCTTAGGCCCCTTCGTCGTCGAGTACCGACTGGTAGAACGACGGGGACACCACGGTGCTGCGCGCCGTCGCGGCCACCGCCATCACCAGTGTGCACACGGCCGCCACGAGGAAGGAGGCCGTGCGCAGCGGGTGCCGCCCGCCGAGGTCAGGACTCATCCGCCACGGACGGGATCTCCTGCTCGGTCCACAGGGCCTTGCCGTCGTTGCTGTACCGGGTGCCCCAGTGGGTGGCGAGCTGGGAGACGATGAACAGTCCGCGTCCGCCCTCGTCGACGGTGCGCGCATGGCGCAGATGCGGTGACACCCGACTGCTGTCGTGCACCTCGCAGGTGAGCGAGCGGTCCAGGATCAGCCGCAGTTGCAGCGGAGGGGTGCCGTAGCGGACGGCGTTGGTGATCAGCTCGCTCACGATGAGTTCGGTCGCCTCGGTCGTCTCCTCGTCGAGGTTCCAGCCGTCGAGCCGGTCGCGCACGAGCGTACGGGCGATGGCGGGCGTGGTCCGGTCGTGGGCCAGCTCCCAGGTCGCGACCCGTTCGGCCGGGACGACGCCGGTACGTGCGAGGAGAAGGGCGGCGCCCTCGGGACAGTCCTCGGCCGGAAGGGTGTAGACGACCTCGTCGCACAGGTCCTGCAGACTCCGGCCGGGCTGCGCGAGCGCCTCCCGTACCCGGTTCGTGGACCCGTGGCCGGTCAGGAGGGTGCCGGTGAAGAATGCCAGAACGCTGCCTTCGTCGAGCTCGAAGGCGGCGGTGGCGAACGGCGAACTGTCGGTGGAGAAGAGCGGGGGCCCTTCGGGTACGTCCAGGGCGGTCGTGGTGCCGTCGGGCGTGACGAGGACCGGCGCCGGGTGCCCCGCCCGTGCGATTGTGCAGGCACGGGAGAACGGGTCGTAGACCGCGTACATGCAGGTTGCCCTGAGCGATTCCCGGCGCAGCCGGTCGCCGGGCGGAAGGGATGCCCGTTCGACGGCCAGGCGGCCGGCGGTGTCGCTCAGCCGGGCAAGCACTTCGTCCGGCTCCAGGTCGAGACCGGCCAGCGCGTGGATGACGGTCCGCAACTGCCCCATGGTGATGGCCGCCTGCAGGCCGGGACCCTCGACATTGCCGATGATCAGAGCGGTGCGCGCGCCGGAGAGACTGATGGTGTCGAACCAGCAGCCGCTGTTGTGCCCGGGCAGCAGGACGTGTGCCGTCTCCACGGCGATCCGGTCACCGTCGTGCTGGGGGAGGAGCCGGCGCTGGACCGTCGACGCGATCACATGGTCGTGCTCGTAGCGCCGTGCGTTGTCGACGCTCAGCGCGACATGAGCGGCTGCGGTCAGAGCGAGCGGGATGTCGTTCTCCTCATAGGGCTCCGTCCCCCGGCACCGGTAGAGACTCACAAGACCGAGGACCGTGCCGTGCAGCTTCAACGGGACCACGATCAAGGACTGAGCCCGGGTCGCTTCGATCACCCGGGCGCTGTCGGGGTCCGCGTCCAGCCATGGTGTCCGGGGACCGATCTGGACGAGACGGGGCCGGAGATCCAATGCGGCCAGAGCGTAGGGGGTACGGGCGGGCAGCCTGCGCATCTCTCCGACCAGGCCGTCCCGGTGACCGTCGGGGCCGACGCCTCGGACCGCCGCGCGGCGCAGTGGGACATCGTGCCCCAGGGGTCCGGTCGGCGGATCCGAACCGCGCAGTACCTCATCCACCACCTCGACCACGGCGAAGTCGGCGAACACCGGAACGACGGCCTCGACGAGCCCCTCGCAGGTGGCTGCCACATCGAGTGACCTGCCCACCTGCGTGCGCACCGCGGCGAGACACGCTGCCCGGGTGCGTGCCTTCTCCTGCTCGTTGACATCGACGACCGTGACCAGCAGCCCGAGGGCGTGACCGTCCGCATCGTCCAGACGGTAGACGGACACCTTGAGGCTGCGACTGGGGCCGGGGGCGTCCTGGAGGCGGCCGCGGATCACGTGGTCGTGCGAGGCCACGCCGGTGTCCAGCACTTCGCGCAGTATCCGCTCCGCTTTGTCCGGCCGTTCGAGGTGGTACGCGTCGGTGAAGTGACGCCCTGCGAGGGGCTCGGCGGGGACGACGTCGGAAAGGGGGTTCGCCCGGACCACCCGCAACTGCGTGTCCAGAACATGCAGGCCCACTGCGGACTGGGCGAACAGGGTGTGGAGGACCGCCGCCCCCATACCGTCGCCCGGAGTCGACGCGGGGTCCTGTGCACCGGCGTCCGACACGGATTCACCCCCATCAGGCTCCGCCCACCTCGCGAATCGGTGGGTAGGGACAAGCGTCGACGCCCCCTCCGCGCTTCGCCACCGCTCAGTGGCAGACGGATTAACCGCTCCGGGATCACGGAAGATCGACGGCCCACGCCGCTCCGCATCCCCTCCTGGGCGCCCGCCGGCCGACGGGGTGCCGCCGGAGGCCGGCCGGGCGGGCGTCGCCACGGACTCGGACGCCGGCGGTGGGGGCGGCGCTCCGGTGGACGGGGGCACCGGAGCCTGCGGCGAGCTCGCGAGGCCCGCAAGCCGACGCCGACCGGCTCTCCCAAGGGGCGGAGTGCCCGGCGCCGTGCCTAGCGTGGCCCCGTGAGCGAACAGGGAGCCGGGGACCGGATCGGCAACGCACACAGCGCTGCGCACGGCTGGGGTGACGCCCTCGTCGCGGTGCTCGCCGGGCTGGTGGCCATGGCCGTCACGGCCGCGCTCGGACTCTGGGCGGCCGGCGCGACCGCTCTGCCGGACGGTGCGTTCCCGCGCGTCGTCGCGGCCGTCGTCGTGATGGCGGCGGGCGGCACGGTCGACCTCTCCGGGGACGCCGGGGACCTCGCGAAGACCCACGCGGACCTTTCGCTGCTGCCGCTCTCGGTGACCCTCGCCGGAGCGTTGGTAATTGCCGCGGGCTTCCTGCGTCCGCTGCGTCACCGGGCCGTCGCGGGCACCCGAGAATTGGCGGGCTGGGTCGCCCGGGTGGCAGTGCTCTGGGCGCTGGTGCTCATCGGCCTCTCGCTGCTCGCTCGCCAGACGTTCGCCGTCGCGGTCGGGGGCCCGACCGGCACAGTCATCAGCGACGTGTTCGACGCATCCCCCGAGGTCGGATTCCGGGCCGATGTCCTCCTCACCCTGGTCCTCGGCCTGATCTGGCTGGCAGGGGTTCTCGTCCTCGCTCTCCTCGTATCGCGGGCGGCGCCGCTCCCCGCCCGGCTGGTGCGCTTCCAGGAGTCGGTGCGCCCGGCCGCGTACGCCATGGTGGTGCTGCTGCTCGTGTACGTCGGACTGGGACTGGTCGTCGGGCTCGTCGTCGCGGTGACCCGCGGTCACCCGGCCGAGACGTTCGCCGTGATTCTCCTGGGGCTGCCGAACCTTGTGTGGCTCGCCTTCACGCTGGGCCTCGGGGCGTCGTGGGAGGGACAGGTGGACGGCCCGTTCGGGCTGCCCGTGCCGCATGTGCTCGACTCCGTACTCCGTACCCCCGACGTCTCCACCCTCGACGTCACCACTCTGGCCGATGCCGACGCGCGGTCCTGGTGGCTGGTGGTCGTCGCCGCGGTCCTGACCCTGTCCGCCGCGCTCCTCATGACGATTCGCTCGCCCGCTCGGATGCCGCCCTGGCAGCACGCCGTGCACATGGCGGTGGGGCTCGTACTCACCGTGCTGACGATCTGCCTGACTGTCCCCGTCTCCGCGCACTACGGACTGTCACTGCTGGGCCTCGGGGAGGTCGACGGCGGCCTCGGCGGGCAGGTCACCCTGCGCCCGCACATGGGCGGCGCACTTGCTCTGGCCGCACTCTGGGGGCTGGTCACCGGGTTCCTCGGCGGCCTGCTCGGCTCCCGGGTCATCCGGCGCGGCGAAATGGCCGGCTGACCACCGCGCCCACCGCCGGAGCCCGGGGAACACCAGCACCGCGGCCGCCCGGGCGGTGGCTCGGTCTCCGGGGGCCGTGCGTCACCTGCTTCCGCTACTTCTTCCGCATAATGGCGGGTTCATGCCTGCGCAGCAGCCGCAAGACCACCAGTCCGAAGACGACCGACAGCACCACCAGCATCCCCATGTTCAGCAGCCACACGGCTGCGGAGTGCTCGAACAGCGGATCCGCGCTCACCTTTCCCGGCACGATCCTGCCGAGCCCGATGGTCCCGCCCATCGCCGCGAGCGCCCACCGGGACGGCACCAGCCATGCCAGCTGCTCCAGCCCGGGCACCCCGTGCAGTTTCAGCAGCGCACCACAGAAGACGACCTGGACGATGGCGAGGAGCACCAGCAGCGGCATGGTGACCTCCTCCTTGCGCACCAGCGCCGAGACGACCAGACCGAGCATCATCGCCGAGAACGACAGCAGGGCCACGGCCAGCGTGATCTCGACCAGCGGTGGCAGGAGAACGCCCTTGCCGCCCGGGGCGTTCAGATCGACGCCCACCAGACCGACGAGGGTCAGGACCACGGCCTGCAGCACCGTAATGGTGCCCAGGACAACCACTTTGGACATCAGATACGCCGATCTGGACAGCCCGACAGCCCTCTCCCGCTGGTAGATCGCCCGTTCCTTGACCAGTTCCCGTACGGCGTTGGCGGCGCCGGTCAGCACGCCGCCCACACAGAGGATCAGCAGCGCGTTGATCGCCGTGTCCTGGGTCAGTCGGCTGCCGGCCAGGGCCCGGGTCATCGCGCCCATCACGAACGGCAGAGCGACCATGATGGCCAGGAAGGTCCGGTCGGCGCTCAGCGCGGCGGCATAGCGGCGGACGAGCGTCCGGAGCTGAGCGCCCCCGCTCCGGGTCTTCGGCGGCGGCGCGACCGGGGCGACCTCGGCGTGCGGCAGCCGGGGCTGCGCGGTGGAGTTCGCGATGTACTGCCGGTGGAAGGGGGACGCGCGGTACTCCGCCGACCATTGCCGGTCCCGGTCGTTCTCGAACGCCTCGAACGCCTCCGGCCAGTGCTCGAACCCGAGGAAGGCGAGTGCGTCGTCCGGCGGCCCGTAGAAGGCGGTCTTCCCGCCGGGGGCGAGGACCAGCAGTCGGTCGCAGACATCGAGGCTGAGCACACTGTGCGTGACGACGATGACCGTACGCCCGTCGTCGGCGAGCCCCCGGAGCATATGCATGACCGAGCGGTCCATGCCGGGGTCGAGGCCCGAGGTCGGCTCGTCGAGGAAGAGCAGCGACGGCTTCGTCAGCAGCTCCAGCGCAACGCTGACGCGCTTGCGCTGACCGCCGGAGAGGCTGTGAATCGGCTGCTCCGTCCGCTTTTCCAGAGCCAGCTCACGTATCACCTCGGCGACCCGGGCCCGGCGTTCGGACGGGGCGGCGTCGTGCGGGAAGCGGAGCTCGGCGGCGTATCCGAGGGCGCGGCGCACGGTCAGCTGGGAGTGCAGGATGTCGTCCTGCGGGACGAGCCCGATGCGATGGCGCAGCTCGGCGTAGTCGTGGTAGAGGTCGCGGCCGTCGTAGAGGACGTTGCCCTCGTCGGCCGGGCGCAGGCCGGTCAGCGCGTTGAGCAGGGTGGACTTACCGGAGCCGCTCGGACCCACCACGCCGAGCAGACACTTCTCGCCCACCGGGAAGGAGACATGGTCGAGCAGGGTCTTGCTGCCCCGGTCCACGGTGACCGCCAGGTCCTGCACATCGAGCGAGACCTCACCGGTGTCGACGAACTCCTGCAGCACGTCGCCGATCAGAGAGAACTCGGAGTGACCGATGCCGACGATGTCACCCGCGGCGACCGGGGCGCGGCCGACCAGCTGGCCGTTGAGATATGTGCCGTTGTGCGAGCCGAGGTCGACGATCTCGTACGTGCCGTCCGGATGTGCCCGCAGTTCGGCGTGCCGGTGCGAGACGGTCAGGTCGTCGACGACGAGGTCGTTGTCGGGGCTGCGGCCGATGCGTACGTTATGGACGGGCCGCGGTCGCACGGTGGTCGGCTGCCGGAACGTACCGGTGGCCGCGGGCATGGAGACGGCGGACGGGCGGTCGGCCGGATGCAGAGCGGCGGTCGGGGGGCCCTGGCCGACCAGAACTGCGCACGGCCCGTCCGCGGGGTGACCGAACCGGATGACGCTGCCGGGGCCCACGCCCGACTCATGGATGCGCCTGCCCTCCGTGTACGTGCCGTTCGTACTGTCCTCGTCCTCCAGTGACCAGTGGTCGGCCACGGGCCGCAGCACCGCGTGGTGCCACGAAACCCGTTCGTCGTCGATGACGATGTCGCTCAGGGGATCGCGCCCGACGTGGTAATCCCGGCTCGGACTCATCACAGTCGGTCCTGCGTCGGTTTCGAGAACGAGTTCGGGCGCAGTCGGCGCTACAGGCCGTTCTCCCATGCCCAAATTGTAGCGATGCATGCCGTTATATGCCCGGTGTATCGCGCTGAACGGACTCAGCCCAGCAGGTCCGCAGCCGCCGCATCCGGCGCGCCACAGGTGCGACCCCCACCCTTCAGGCCAGGTTCACCCGACATTTCCGGAATCAGGAAACCCTTGTCACGGCGGCGCTGCGATCCGGGCCTCGGGCCGTTGCCGCTCTGCACTAAGGAGAACGTCGCGCCATGTCCCACCCCGTGCCCGAATGGGCCGACCCCCAGGTTCCCGCGGAGTCACTCGACCCGCAGGGTCTCAGCCGCCGAGGACTGATGCGCCGAGCCGGTCTGTTCGGTGCGGCCTTCGCCGCCGCGTCGCTGCCGCTGCCCGCGCTGGCCGACAGCCGGGGAGGGCAGTCCCAGGGACTCGGTCGCGGACACGCCCCTGACCTGGTCTATCTGGTCGGCGATCACCACAACCACTCCGTCTACAGCCATGATGCCAAGTACACCTTCTCCCAGCTGGCCTCGGCAGGACAGAAGTTCGGCCTCGACTGGATGGTCTTCACCGAGCACAGCAACATCGGCCATGCCGAACTCGGCGCCGCTCAGGAGCACCGGGAGATCCTCAGGGCCCGCGCCGACAACGAGCGCATGCTGATCTTCCAGGGCCTGGAGTGGTACATCCCCGGTGCCGAGCACTGCACCGTCTTCTCGCCGCCCGGACGGCATGAAGTCGACCTCCTCACCCGTTTCGAAGAAGCCTTCGACGGCAAGCTGCTCGGCTACACCGCCGGTGCCCCCACACACCCCGACACCCCTCGGAACGAGGCGCACGCGGTCAAGGCCCTCAAGTGGCTGGCCGAACAGCGCCGCACCCGGTACGTCGACGACGTCCTCGTCCTCGCCAACCACCCCATGCGGCTCGGCATCGACTCCCCGCACGAGATGCGAGGCTGGCGCGACGCGGCCCCCGAGATCATGATCGGCATGGAGGGCGCCCCGGGCGCCCAGGCCGGGGCGATCCCGGGCTGGCACCCGGACACCAACATCCGCGGCGAGTACACGAATTCACCCTCCGCCGACTCCTGGCCCGGCTACCCGCGCGAGGCGTACGTCACCTACGGGGGCTTCGACTGGGCGACTGCGACCGTCGGCGGTCTGTGGGACGCGATGCTGGCGGAGGGCAAGCTCTTCACGATCACCTCCAACTCCGACGTCCACCGCGTCGCCCAGGACACCTGGGTCAACGGCGCCTGGCCGCCGGGCCAGAACTTCGACAACACGGGCCATGTCCCCGACCCGTACAACACCACCGAGCCGCAGCCCGGTGGCGACTTCTGGCCGGGCCAGTTCAGCCGTACGCATGTCGGCGTCACCCGGTACGGCTACCGGCACGTGATGGAGGGACTGCGGGCCGGCCGGGTCTGGGTCGACCACGGCCATCTCATCGACGGCATCGACGTCAAGGTGCGCGGCGAGCACGGCAACAGCGCCACACTCGGTGGCCGACTGCGCGCCCGGCGCGGCGAGAAGCTCACCCTCACCGTCACGGTGACGGCCGCCTCCCGCCGCAATCCGTACGGTGTGCTGCCGCGCCTGGAGCACGTCGACGTCATCCGCGGCGCGGTCCGCGGTGCGGCCGCCGACCGCGACGACTGGCACGCCCCGGACACGAGGCTCGCCCACACCGCCGATGTCTCGGGCCGACGCGGCACATACACGCTGCGCATCCCGGTCGGGCGCGCGGACGAGCCGTTCTACCTGCGGCTGCGCGGCAGCGACGGCAAGCGCCACGGAAAGGGATTCCTCGGCGCGTCGATCGACCCGCACGGCCCGCTCCCGCACGAGCCCGGCAAGGGAAACCCATGGCTCGACACCTGGTTCTACACCAACCCGGTCTTCGTGGACATCGTGCGCTGAGCCCGCCGAACGGCCGGGGCCCCCGAGGCGGCCCCGGCCGGACTCAGGCGTCCAGCGCCGCGGAAACCACGGCCTTGGCCTCCTCCTGCACCCGGCCGAGATGGCCGGCGCCCAGGAACGACTCGGCATAGATCTTGTACACGTCCTCGGTGCCCGATGGACGCGCGGCGAACCAGGCGTTCTCGGTGGTCACCTTGATGCCGCCGATCGGTGCGCCGTTGCCGGGCGCCTCCGTCAGCACGGCCGTGACGGGTTCACCGGCCAGGGCGTCGGCCGTGACCTGCTCGGGGGAGAGCCGTGCGAGAACCGCCTTCTGCTCGCGGTCGGCGGGAGCGTCGATCCGGGCGTAGGCCGGCTCGCCGAACCGGCCGGTGAGGGCCGCATAGTGCTCGGACGGGGACTTGCCCGTCACCGCGAGGATCTCGGAGGCGAGCAGCGCCAGGATGATGCCGTCCTTGTCGGTCGTCCACACCGACCCGTCTCGGCGCAGGAAGGACGCCCCGGCCGATTCCTCGCCGCCGAACCCGAGCGATCCGTCGACCAGTCCGTCCACGAACCACTTGAAGCCGACCGGCACCTCGACCAGCTCACGGCCGAGGCCGGCGGCGACCCGGTCGATCATTCCCGAGGAGACCAGCGTCTTGCCGATGCCCGCTGCGGCCGGCCACTGCTCGCGGTGGGCGTACAGGTAGTCGATGGCGACGGCGAGGTAGTGGTTCGGGTTCATCAGCCCGGCGTCGGGTGTGACGATGCCGTGCCGGTCGGCATCGGCGTCGTTCCCGGTCGCGATCTGATAGCGGTCGCGCTGCCCGATCAACGAGGCCATCGCGTACGGCGAGGAGCAGTCCATCCGGATCTTTCCGTCCCAGTCCAGCGTCATGAACCGCCAGGTGGGGTCGGACAGGGGATTGACCACGGTCAGATCGAGCCGGTGCTGTTCGGCGATGCGGCCCCAGTACGCGACCGACGCGCCGCCCAACGGGTCGGCACCGATGCGTACTTCCGCCGAGCGGATCGCGTCCAGGTCGAGCACGGACGGCAGGTCCGCGACGTAGCTGCCGAGGAAGTCGTACGTCCCGGTGGTCGATGCCGCCCGTGCGCGGACGTAGGGCAGCCGTCGTACGTCCTTCATCCCGGCCGCGATGATCTCGTTGGCCCGCTCCTGGATCCAGCCGGTGGCCTCGGAGCCGGCCGGGCCGCCGTTCGGCGGGTTGTACTTGAACCCGCCGTCACCGGGCGGGTTGTGGGACGGAGTGACCACCACACCGTCGGCGAGCTGCGAGGTCCGGCCCCGGTTGTGGGTGAGGATGGCATGCGACACCGCCGGGGTCGGGGTGTAGCCGTCAGCTGGATCGATGAGCACGGTCACGTCATTGGCGGCGAACACCTCGATGGCGGTGATCCGGGCCGGTTCCGACAGCGCATGGGTGTCGGCGCCGAGGAAGAGTGGCCCGTCCGTGCCCTGCAGCGCCCGGTACTCGCTGATGGCCTGACTGGTGGCGGCGATGTGGTCCTCGTTGAACGCGGTGGCCGTGGACGACCCGCGGTGGCCGGAGGTACCGAAGGCCACCCGCTGGCCGGGCTCGGCCGGATCCGGGTGCAGCGTGTAATAGGCGGTGACCAGCCGGGCCACATCGGTGAGATCCTCCGGCCGCGCCGGCTCTCCAGCTCGTTCGTGCAGCATCTGCCCACTCCTCCGTATCGGTCGGTCCTTGCGATCTTCCCTCCCCTATTTTCGCGGGTGGCCTGCGCCGGTCCGCGACTGCCCCGCCGTGGACACGCACCGGCGCGGAGGGGAGGGCCGGCCCGATGAACAGCCCAAATCCTGTGGAGGAGTGGCTCGGCCCGGCATATGTTCGTCCAGGAGGACGAGCAGTTCACCGCCGATGGCGACAAAGGGCGGGTTCTGGACAGGGGAGAGACGAGATGGCATCGAACGAGTCCGCGGCGGCCGACCGTGTCCTGCTGCGCGAGGCAGCCGCCGAGGACGCGGAGCCGCTCACCCGGCTCTTCCTCGCCTCCCGCGCCGCAGCCATGCCGTACCTGCCGAAGGTGCACAGCGACGAGGACACGCTGGCCTGGATGACCCATGTCGTCCTGCCCGGAACAACGGTGTGGATCGCCGAGACCGGGACCGGGGACGTGCTGGGGTTCGCCTCCCTCGACGGAACCGATCTGGAACACCTGTATCTGCGACCCGATGTACGGCGTCGGGGCATCGGCTCGCTGCTCCTGGCCAAGGCGCGCGAGATCGCCCCCGACGAGCTCACTCTGTACGTATTCCAACGCAACACCGACGCCCGGGCGTTCTATGAGCGGTACGGCTTCACCGCGGTCGGGTTCGACGACGGCAGCCGCAACGAGGAGAAGGAACCGGACGTCAGGTACCGGTGGACCGCGAACGGCTGATGGCCCGCCCCGTCCGGGACGAATGCGCGGGTACACCCACGCCACTTGTGCGAGCTGTCCGGATGATCACGCTCAGGGGACTTCGGCAACTACGGCTCATGCGCGTGGCTTCACGCCCCCGGCGCGGACATCTTCTCCGCCGGGCTCGGCGGCGGCTCCGTCACACTCGACTGAACCTCCATGGTCAGTCGGCATATTGGCGGTGTCGCCGCCCTCCACAAGCAGAGGAACCCCTGGCGCCACGCCGAGAACATCGCGTGCCGGCTCGCCGACCGGTCCACCGAGGGCGTCCTGTCCTGCCTGGGCCCGGGTTCGCCGAACCGGCTTCTGAACACCGGCGGATTCTGATCCCGGCCGGCTGACAGCGCACGACGAGCGGGGCCCGCAGCCGCAGGGCCCCGCTTCTTGCTGTCGCACCCTCTGCCATCTGTGCACGCCACATGCATCGTGATGTCAAATATTTACGAAAAGTGCGCGGGATATTGCTCTCCCCTGCATGCAGTGGTTGAGTGTGCCGCGCCCCGGCAGAGTGCCGGCCGAGGGCCTTCCGCGCTCATGCCCGAAGGGGACCACGATGAGAAGTGCTGGGTTCCGCCGTACACGCCGTGCCTCCGCCGTCACCCTCGTCACCGCGCTCGCCCTGACCGCCCTCGCCTCCTGCGGCACGAGCAGCAGCGGGGGCGGCAAGGGGGACGGATCCGAGGGCTCGTCCGATCCGTCGGCCCCGCTCGACCTGAAGGCGAAGGTGACGATCTCGATCGACTGCATGCCGCCGGCCGCCAAGGCCGCGGAACTGCGTGAGTGGAACGAGGACATCAAGACGTTCAAGAAGATGTACCCGAACGTCACGATCAACGGGAAGTCCACCCCCGGCCAGTGCCTGGAGCCGCCGCGCTTCACGGCGATGCTCAAGGCGAAGTCGCAACCCGACGTGTTCTACGCCTACTTCACCGACCTGGAGCAGGTGCTCGACAACAACGGCGCCGAGGACATCTCCGCGTACGTCACCGACAGGACGGTGCCCGCGCTGAAGGACATCCAGCCCCAGGTGGTCGATGTGGCCCGCAAGGACGGCAAGCTCTACGCGCTGCCGACCAGCAACTACACCATGGGTCTGATGATCAACCGGAAGCTGTTCACCGAGGCCGGCCTCGACCCGGACCGGCCACCGGCGACCTGGGACGCGGTCCGGGAGGCCGGTAGGAAGATCGCGGCACTCGGCAAGGGCATCGCGGGCTACGGCGAGTACAGCGCGGGCAACACCGGCGGCTGGCACTTCACCGCAGCCCAGTACTCTCTCGGCGGGGACGTGGTCGACCCCACCGGAAAGAAGGCCGCTTTCAACGACGACACCGGCAAGCAGGTCCTCCAGCAGCTGCACGACATGCGCTGGGAGGACAACAGCATGGGCCAGACCCAGCTGCTGAAGTGGGGCGACCTGCAGAAGCAGATAGCCAGCGACAAGCTCGGTATGTTCCTCGCCGCACCCGACGACATCACGTACATGGTCCAGCAACTCGGTGCCAAGTACGAGAACTTCGGCATGGGCCCGATCCCCGGCGCCGAGGGAACCCTCTTCGGCGGCAACAACTACATGATCAAGAAGGGCAGTTCGCCCAACCAGATCAAGGCCGCCATCGCCTGGCTCAACTTCAAGAACCTCACCCAGGGCAAGGGCCAGTTCGACTGGGCACGCACCAAGGCCGACCAGCTGCCCGTCGGACTGCCGCAGCCGAACTTCTTCCTGGGCACAACCAAGACGAAGGACGACGCACAGCGGGTCGCCAACGCCACGATGCCGGTCGAGAACTTCAAGGCCTTCATGGACAACCCGGTCACCGGCAAGGCCGAGCCGCCGAAGGCCCAGGAGATCTACAAGATCCTCGACAACGCCATGTCGGGGGTCCTCACCAACAGACACGCCGACGTCGACAAACTGCTCTCCACCGCCGAACAGCAGGTCAATCAGGTTCTCGCGAACCAGTGACGGACGCGCGGGGCCCGGGGCGCACCGCCCCGGCCCGGCATCCGGCCGTCCGTCTGCGCTTCAGCACACCGGCACCGAGGAGACATCATGTCGGCCCCCACCCTGTCCACCAGCAAGGCGACCGGGCCACGCCGTGGACACCAGGGCCCCGCCCGTACGGACTCTGCCCGCCAGGAGTTCCGGCGAGTACTGCGCCGCAATATCTCCGCGCACGGCTTTCTGATCGGAGCTGTGCTCTGCTTCTCGTTCTTCTCCTGGTACCCGATGGTCCGGGAGTTCATCCTGGCCTTCCAGAAGAACGAGGACGGACGGACCACCTGGGCCGGCTGGTCCAACCTCAGCCACGTCTTCAACGACCCGGCCTTCTGGCAGGCCTGGCGCAACACCCTGCTCTTCACCGGGCTCGCGCTCCTGCTGGGCTTCGCCCTGCCGTTCGTCGTCGCCGTCGTCCTCAATGAATTCCGGCACGGACAGGGCTACTTGCGACTTCTGGTCTATCTGCCGGTGATGCTGCCCCCGGTCGCCTCAGTACTCCTCTTCAAGTACTTCTACGACCCCGGCTACGGGCTTTTCAACCGCGTCCTGGAACTCCTCCACCTCCCGGCCCAGCAATGGCTCCAGTCCACCGACACCGCCATGCTCTCGGTCGTCATCGCAGCCACCTGGATGAACATGGGCGGCGCCACCCTGATCTATCTCGCCGCCCTCCAAGGCATCCCGGGCGAACTGTACGAAGCGGCCGAGCTCGACGGCGCCGGGCTGCTGCGCAAGGTCTGGCACGTCACCGTCCCGCAGACCCGGCTCATCCTCTCGCTGCTCCTGCTGATGCAGATCATCGCGACGATGCAGGTCTTCACCGAGCCCTTCCTGCTCACCAACGGCGCAGGCCCCGAGGGCTCCACCACCACCGTCGTCTACCTCATCTATCAGTACGCCTTCAACTTCAACAACTACGGCAGTGCGGCGGCACTCGGCCTCGTCCTGCTCGTCGTCCTCGCGGGCTTCTCCGCGGTGTACGTACGACTGAGCCGCAGCAGCGAAGACCAGTAGGGGGCCCGACCATGGCACCGAACACCCTTGTCTCCCGACGGCGCCTTCCCGGACAGCGCAGGGCCGGGCGGCGCGCCGCCGACCCGGGACGCCAACGGACCCTGATCTCACCGGCCCAGCTCGCCAGGCCCCGGGGCAAGGCCGTCTACTGGATCGTCTTCGCCCTGGTGATCATCCTGTTCACCGTGGCCTTCCTGGGACCGCTCTACTGGATGGTCACCGGCGGACTCAAGGCCACCCAGGAAGCCGTACAGAGCCCGCCCACCGCCTTCCCCACCTCCGTCCACACCGAGAACTACTCCCGGGCCTGGGCCGTGATGGACCTGTCCAGACTTCTCTTCAACACCCTCTACTACGCGTTCGGCGCGCTCGCCTTCCAGCTGCTCTTCGACGTCGCCGCCGCCTACTCGCTGTCCAGACTCCGCCCGGTGTTCGGCAAGGCCATCCTCGGCATGATGCTGGCCACCCTGATGATCCCGGCCACCGTCCTCGTCGTACCTCAGTACCTCACGGTCCTCGACGTGCCCATCGTGCAGCGCAATCTGCTCAACTCACCGTGGGTCATCTGGCTGCCGTCCGTCACCAACGCCTTCAACATCTTCCTGCTGAAGCGGTTCTTCGACTCGATACCGGGCGAACTCCTGGACGCCGCCGCCATCGACGGAGCCACGCCACTGCGCACCCTGCGCTCGGTGGTCCTGCCGATCTCCCGGCCGATCCTCGGCGTCGTCTCCATCTTCGCGATCGTCGGTGTGTGGAAGGACTTCCTCTGGCCGATGCTCACCCTGCCCGATCCGGGCAAACAGACCCTCAACGTGGGCATCTACTCGCTGGCGAGCGGAGTGCCCGAGAACGTACTCATCGCCGCGCTCACCATCGCCTCCGTCCCGACGCTCCTCATCTTCCTGCTCTTCCAGCGCAACATCATGAGCGGTCTCACCGCAGGCGGCCTCAAGGGTTAGCTCCTGCCGTCGAACTGCCGTCACCCCCCCCGCAGCACTCCGCCGTCGGCTCTCTCCCATCCAGCGCCCCGCTGTCCGGGGCCGGCGGCGGAGTCCCACCTGCCCGAAAGGAACGCCACGTGGCAGCCAGCCTTCCGTCCGAGGCCACCGCGAACTGGTGGCGCGACGCCGCCATCTACCAGATCTATGTACGCAGCTTCGCCGATGGCGACGGTGACGGAACCGGCGATCTGGCGGGAGTACGGGCCAAGCTGCCCCACCTCGTCGAACTGGGCGTGGACGCGATCTGGTTCACCCCCTGGTATCTGTCGCCCCTCGCCGACGGCGGATACGACGTGGCCGACTACCGCACCATCGACCCCGCATTCGGCAGTCTCGCCGAGGCCGAGAAGCTGATCACGGAGGCCCGCGAACTGGGCATCCGCACGATCGTCGACGTCGTCCCCAACCATGTCTCCGACCAGCACGCATGGTTCCGTGCGGCCCTCGCCGCCGGACCCGGCAGCCCCGAGCGGGAACTCTTCCACTTCCGGACCGGACGCGGCACGGACGGCGAGCTCCCGCCCAACGACTGGGTCTCCGAGTTCGGCGGCGTCCCGTGGACCCGGCTGGAGGACGGCGAGTGGTACCTGCACCTGTTCGCCACCCAGCAGCCCGACCTCAACTGGGCACACCCGGCCGTCCGCCAGGAACACGAGGACGTGCTCCGCTTCTGGTTCGAGCGGGGCGTGTCGGGTGTACGGATCGACTCGGCGGCCCTGCTCGTCAAGGACCCCGCACTGCCCGACTTCGTCAAGGGCCGCGACCCCCACCCGTTCACCGACCGCGACGAACTCCACGACATCTACCGCTCCTGGCGGGCCATCGCCGACGAGTACGGGGCGGTCTTCGTCGGCGAGGTCTGGCTCCCGGACAGCGAGCGCTTCGCCCGCTATCTGCGCCCCGACGAACTGCATACCGCCTTCAACTTCAACTTCCTGGCCTGCCCCTGGGACGCCGGGCCGCTGCGCACCGCGATCGACGACACGATCGCCGAGCACGCTTCGGTCGGCGCCCCCGCCACCTGGGTCCTGTGCAACCACGATGTGACCCGGACCGTCACCAGGTACGGCCGCGAGGACACCGGATTCGACTTCGGGGCCAAGTCCTTCGGCACACCGACGGACCTGGCACTCGGCACCCGGCGGGCCCGCGCCGCGGCCCTGCTGTCACTGGCCCTGCCCGGTGCGGCCTACCTCTACCAGGGCGAGGAACTGGGTCTTCCGGAGGTGGATATTCCGCGTGACCGGATCCAGGACCCCATGCACTTCCGCTCGGGCGGCACCGACCCGGGACGCGACGGGTGCCGGGTGCCGCTGCCGTGGTCGGCGCAGGCACCGTACGCCGGCTTCGGCTCCACCACGGAGCCGTGGCTTCCGCAGCCGGCCGACTGGTCCTCGTACGCTGCCGACCGGCAGAGCGCCGATCCGCAGTCGATGCTCAGCCTCTACCGCCGAGCCCTGCGGCTGCGCCGGACCGAACCGGGCTTCCGGGTGGCGGCGGATTCCGGTGCGCAGCACCTGACCTGGCTGCCCTCGGCACCAGGGGTGCTCGCCTTCACCCGGACCGGCGGACTGATCTGTGTCGCCAATCTGGGGGCGGAACCCGCCGAGCTGCCCGGACACACGGACATCCTTCTCACCAGCGGCCCGCTGGACGAGGAGGGGAGGCTCCCGCAGGACACGACGGCCTGGCTGCGGAACTGACCGCGGGGGGAGCCGGCGGGGGCGACCGGGAATTCCGTGCGGTGGGCCTCCGGCAGGATCGCGGGGGGACGAGGGCTGCGGCACAGTGGGCATATGGACGATCTGAATGCCCTCGCCGACGAGCATCTGGCCGCGGCCCGCGCCTCAGCACACGGCCGCAGCGCCCACCGCCTGCTGCATGAGGAACCCCTGCGCCAGACCGTCATCGCCCTCACCTCCGGCTCCGCCCTCGACGAGCACAACGCACCCGCCGCGGCCTCCCTCCAGGTGCTCCGCGGCAGAGTACGCCTCACGGCGCCCTCCGGTGATGTGGAACTGAGCGCCGGAGGACTCCATCCGATCCCGCAGGAGCGGCACGGGCTGCTGGCGCTGGAGGACGCCGTGGTGCTGCTGACTACCGTCAACGAGTGACGGCGACGGATCCGGGACGTGCGGCGGAGGCCATCCGGACGCGCTCCAGGACCCACAGCACGAGGCTTCCGGCGGCCAGCGAACCGCCCAGGATGCAGATGCCGCTCCAGCCCGCCCGCGCCCAGACCACCGAAGCGAGTGCGGCCCCGGCCGCCCCGCCCATGAAGAAGAGCGTCATGAATCCGGAGTTGATCCGGTTGCGGGCCTCCGGGCGGAGCGCGTAGATCACATTCTGTGCGCTGTTGAGCCCCGCCTGCTGAGCGACGTTCAGCGAGATCACCCCGACCGCCAGCCACAGCAGGGAGGACTCGCCGGCCAGCAGCGGCAGCCAGGAGAGCGTGAGGAGCGCGGCCGCCGTTCCCGACACCGCCTGTACCCGGCCGCGGTCGCTCAACCGGGCCGCGAAGTTCATGCCCACCACACCGATGACGCCCACCAGACCGAAGAGTCCGATGGCGGCCGCGTTCCAGCGGAAAGGGGGCCGGGTCAGCAGAAACGTCAGCGCGGTCAGCTGCACGCTGTACGAGGCCATGGAGAACGCACCGATGGCCGCCCGCCAGCGGAGCAGAGGCTCCTGCCGCAGCAGGGACAGTGTGGAGCGCAGAAGTCCGGTGTACGACATCGGGGCCGCGTCGCGTTGCCGGGGCAGCCGGGGGAGCCGGTTGTGCAGAAGTATCGCCATGACGGCCATGAGCAGCGCGTTGACCCAGTACGCGGTCCGCCAGCCGCCGAGTTCGGACAGCGCGCCGGAGGCCATCCGCCCGAACAGCCCGCCGAGCAGGACACCGGACATGACGACGCCGACGATCCTGCCGCGTTCGGCCGGAGCCGCGAGCGTAGCCGCGAACGGCACCACGACCTGCGCGCCGACGGAGGTCAGCGCGGTGAGCAGGGTCCCGGCGATCAGCAGGGGGCCGGTGGGGGCGGCGGCCGTGGCCAGGAGGAAGAATGCGGTCAGCGCGAACAGGCTCACGGCGAGTCGCCGGCGTTCCATGACGTCCCCGAGGGGAACGAGCAGGATCAGGCCCAGCGCGTAACCGGCCTGGGCGGCGGTCACGATCAGCCCCGCCGCGGTGACACCGATGTGCAGATTCACCTCGATGATGTCGAGCAGCGGCTGTGCGAAGTAGTTGCCGGCGGCCGAGAGTCCGGCAGCGAGGGCCATGAGCAGGACCAGGCCGCGCCCGAGCGTGGGCGAATCGGGGAGAGTGCGCGGGACGGTCCGGCTTCGGGTCCCGTGTGTGGAATGAGCCATGTCCCTCAGCGTCGGGGATCCACCATCCATGAGTCCAACACATGTTTTTCATTTCATCGATCGTGGTTCACGATGGATGGATGGAACTTCAGCAGATGCGGTACGTCGTCGCGGTGGCCGAACTGGGGAACTTCACCCGTGCCGCGAAGAGGTGTCTGGTCGTCCAGTCCGCGTTGAGTCATCAGATCGCGCGGCTGGAGAAGGAGCTTGGGGCCCGGCTCTTCGACCGCACCAGCCGTCAGGTGCGGCTCACCGCGGCGGGCGAGGCGTTCCTGCCGGAGGCCAGGCAGGCGCTGGACGCGGCGGAACGGGCCCGTGCCGAAGTGGCTGCCACGGCGGGGGAGGTCCGCGGGCGCCTGGCGGTCGGAGCCATCCCGACCGTCGCCGCGGTCGATATCCCGGCGGCGTTGCGGGCGTTCCACCTCCGCTACCCGAAGGTGCACATCGTCCTGCGGGACGGGGCGAGCAAGGACCTGGTCCAGGAGGTGCGGGACGGCGCGCTCGACGTGGCGTTCCTGGGTGTGCTGCCGAGCTACCGGCCGAAGGGCGTGAGCGATCACGAACTCGCCACGGGCGAACTGGTCGCCGTCGTGGCCCCCACCCACTCCCTGGCCGGTGAGGCGGAAGTGGGTCTGGAACGGCTGGCGAAGGAGATGTTCGTCGACTACCCCGACGGCACCGCGGCCCGGGCACAGTCGGAGGAGGCGTTCGCGGCGATGGGGCTCACCCGCGAGGTGGCCTTCGAGGTCAGCGGCACCGACTTCATCGTTCGGCTGGTCCGCAGCGGGCTCGGCATCGCCATGCTGCCGGCCGCCTTCGCGGCGGAACTGACCGGCGTACATGTGCTGCCCGTCCGCGACGCGCCCGCCCGCACGGAGCGGCTGGTCTGGAGCCGTTTCCGCCCCACTCCGGCCGCTGCGGCGTTCCTGACCGGACTCGGTGTCGACGCCGGCTGAACGGCTCGACACGGAACACGGCCGTGTTTAGAAGAACTTCTCCCCGATACTTGTGGGAGCGCTCCCAGACTCGGCAGGATGAGGCAATGACCCAGCCTGCCGGCCCACGGGCCTACCACCCCGACGACCGTGCGGCCCTGGCGGACATCTGCGTCCGGACGGCCGACAACGGCGGCGACTCCCGGCACCTGTATCCGGACCGGACGCTGATGCCGTCGATCTTCGCCGCGCCGTACGCCTGCCTCGAACCCGATCTGGCCTTCGTGATCGACGACGGTACGGGCCAAGCGGTCGGCTACATCCTGGGTACCGCGAACACGGCGCAGTTCGTCGAAGCGTTCCGCGAGAAGTGGCTGCCGTTGGTCGAGAAGCGCTTCCCGGTGCTCGACGGCCCGCCGCGTACCCCCAGCGAGGAGATGATCGCCCTCCTGCACGACCCGGAGCGGATGATCCTTCCCGAACTGGCAGCCCATCCGGCGCACTTGCACATCGATCTGCTGCCCGCATGGCAGCGGAAGGGGTACGGCACAGCGCTGATGCGTACGTTCCTGGCTGCGCTGCGGGCCAAGGGAGTCGACGCCGTACATCTGTCCATGCTCACGTCCAACACTCCGGCCAGGGCCTTCTACGACCGTCTCGGCTTCGGCGAGATCCGGGTGACGGACCCCGGACCCGTCACCTACCTTGGGCGCACCACCGAAGCGGGCCTGTAGCGGTCCGTCGGCATCGGCGGGACTACGCCCGGCACCCACTCACACGATGCGCTCCATGCAAACCAACTCGTCCCGTGCGTCCCACGGTTCACTGGTCTCGAAGCCGAGCCGTTCGTACAGGGCGATGGCGCCCGTGCGCCACTGCCATACGGAGAGCCGAACCGTGCCGACTCCGCTCGGTTCGGCGTGCGCCGGCGCGGCGCTCATCAGACGGGAGGCGATGCCGCGTCCCCGGAACTCCGGATCGGTCCACAGCCGCTTGATCTCCGACCGCCCCTCGACGGCGGCGGTGACCACGACACGGCCCACAGGGGTGTCACCGTTCAGCGCCGGCAGTACGACATCGTCGTGGCACGCCGCCCGGTACCGGGCGGGCAGTTCGGCCGCGTCGGCGACGGCCTCGCCCTTCTCGGTCCGGGTCCGCAGATGGTAGGCCGGCAGCAGCCGGGCCGGCCCGTTCTCGGTGGCACCGCGCCGGCCCGGCCGGCGGACGACGACAGTGTCGGATCGACCGGTCACGGCATCAGCACCACACGCACGCGCTGACAAGCCGCTGGGAGGTCCTCGACCGGGGCGGGATCCCTGCCGGGGGCGCCGGCCCCGGCCACCCGCGGGCGTCTTCGCGTCATCTGTACCGGACAGGCCATGGGAGGGGGTGTCGCGGGGATTCGCTGGGCAGGTACTGGTGTACGACCCGGAAAACGGGGCGAAGCGACCGGTGTCGAGGGACGTGTGACGTGTGACGTGAGGGAGCAGACCGTGTGGCAGTTCTCCGACGATCGTGGACAGTTGTCGACCGCCGGGCGGTGCCCGACGCGGGTGCTCGCCTATGTCCAGGCCGGTGCGACCCTGTGGGACCACGGGATACGCCCGAGCGCAATATTCGGCTCCGATCACGATGACCAAGCCGTGCCGGACGCGGCGAAGACCGGATCGCTGTCGCTGACCGACGTCGGCTATCTCGGCGCGGGCAGCACCCTGGACGTGGACACCCTGCTGAGTGGTGAGCCGGACCTCGTCGTGGCCGTCAGCTACGGCGGCGGTCATGTCTACGGGCTCGCCCCGGAGACCGCCAAACATCTGGAGGAGCACGTCCCGGTCGTCGTCATCGACGTGGGCCAGGCGCGCACCCTCGCGGAGATCGGTGACCGGTTCGCGCGGCTGGCACGCTCACTCGGCGCCGAGGAACCGACGACGGCGACACAGGAGCTGGAGGCTGCCCGGGACCGGCTGCGCACGCTCACCGCCGGACCGGACCGGCCCAGGGTGGTCGCCCTTTCCCCGGCCGGGCAGGACCGGACGCACCTCGCCCGCCCCCGCATGTGGCCCGAGCTGCGTGTGCTGGCCGAGCTCGGTGTCGACCTGGTGGCACCGGCCGAGGGGCCCGGCGCGAACTGGTCCACGGTCGGCTGGGCGGACGCCGCGGCGTTGCGCCCCGCCATCGTGCTAGCCGACATCCGGGCCAACGCCACACCCCTGCACGAGCTCCGGACGAACGAGGAGTGGTCGGCGATCGAGCGTGCCGCCCGGGTGCTGCCCTGGAATCCGGAGCCGGTCTGCAGTCCACAGGCCCATGCACGGTTCCTGGTACTCGTGTCCGACGCGCTGGAGGTCGCCGCCCGTCGGCTTTGACGTACGCGCGCCGAAGTGCCCCTGCTGCTGCGCACCGGGGTGACTCCTGCGCTGCGGAACGGGCCCGGGGCGGACGGATCGAGGCGTTCATCGACGGCCGTCCGGTCATCGATGTGACGGACACCCGCTATGCAGGCGGCAGGATCGGGCTCAATGTGTTCGGAGGCCGCACCGCCTACCAGGGCACCTTCGTCACCGCACTCTAGGAGACCCCAGCTCATGCTCGACAGACTCGACCTGCTGGTCATCGGCGAATGCGTCGCCGACATCGTCCGGCTGCCGGGTGCGGCCGACCAGGTCCACCCGGGAGGCAGCCCGGCCAACGTCGCGTACGGTCTGGCCCGGCTCGGGCACGGCGCAACCCTGCTCACCCAGCTCGGCCCGGACGACAACGGGCGGCTGATCAGGGACCATCTGACCGGCGCCGGGGTCGAGATCCGCACGGACGGTGCCACGGAAGTCACCCCGTCCGCCGCCGTGACCCTGGACGACGACGGCCAGGCCGCGTACACCTTCGAGATCACCTGGACGCTCCACCCGGTCTCCCTGGACCGGGCTCCGCACCACGTCCACACCGGATCCATCGCGACAGTGATGGAACCCGGAGCGACCACCGTCCTCGCCGCCGTCGAGTCGCTTCGGACGTCCGCGACCGTCAGCTACGACCCCAACGTGCGGCCCGAGCTGATGGGGGACCACGAAGCGGCTGTCCGCAAGGTCGAGCGCTGCGTCGCGCTCAGCGATGTCGTCAAGGCCAGCGACGAGGACCTGCGATGGCTGTATCCGGGCCAGGAGCCGCAGCGGGTCGCCGAGCGGTGGCTCGCCACCGGCCCGGCCGTCGTCCTCGTCACCCGGGGAGGCGACGGTGCCCTGGCCGTCCTTCCCGACGGGCAGGTGACGGTCGACGCGCTGCCCGCCGACGTGGTCGACACGGTGGGTGCGGGCGACGCCTTCATGTCCGGAACCCTGCACGCCCTCGCCTCGCAGGGGCTGCTCGGTGCGGACGGCCGTGAACGGCTGCGCTCGCTGGACCGGGACACCGTGACCGAGATCCTGCGCCACGCGGTGGCCAGTGCCGCCGTGACCGTCGCACGGGCCGGCGCCAATCCGCCCGACGAGACGGAGCTGAAGACGGCACTCGCCCGCGGCTGAACACGACGGTGCCACCGGCCCCTCGTGGGAAAGGTGGCACCGTCGTGCCGGCGGCGCGGCATCAGCCGGCCGGGACGGCCCGGAGGGCACCGAGTCCACGGTGCTGCCGGTCCTCGGCCGTCACCCGTGCCACCGGCCGTGAAGGTTCGGCAGGAACCACTCATCACCGGTTCATTACCCGGGCGCCGCCAGATGCGGCGTGCTGTCGTCGTCGAGGAACTCGATGACCGCGAGCGCGAACAGCGCGCACAGCGTGATCCACACGGTGACCAGGCCCGTCGGCCGGTCCCACGCCACCAGGACCGCGGCGGCCACCACAACCACCGTCCAGTTCAGCCAGAGCCTGGCGCGGTGCACCCACCTGCCGACCGGGCCGCCGGTGACACCGGCCGCGTCCCGTACGGCACCGATGCCGCCGCTCCACATGGCGCTGACCCGGGTCGCGGCACGGCCGTCACCGGTGAGCCAGGCGGCGAGGGCCACCACGATACCGAGCGTGACCACCAGCCGGACCAAGGCGCGTACGGGGCCGGCCAGGGCGTCGAAGACGGAACCGGCGGCCGGCTGCGACACCTCGGACGGGAGACTGTCGAGATAGAAGGCACGGCCCACCCACACGGCCAGCCCGAGCACCGCGGCACCCGCCGCGATCACCAGCGCCGCCGTGACCAGTGCGCGACGGTGGCGTACCGCGAGAAGCACCCCGCCCGCGGCAAGGACCAGAGTGACCAACGGCAGCCAGAAACCGATGATCTGGAGGGCCCGGAACCACTTCTTGGCCTTGCCGACCGAGTCGGAGGTGAGCACCGTGAAGTCGGTGTGGATGTCGGGGATCTTCGCGGCGATCGTCAGCCCCCGGCCGACGAGGATCTGCTTCACCCGGTCGATCACCGGTGCCAGGTCGATGGTGACGGTGTCGTTGGTGAGTTTCACCGCCCCGCCGCCGCTCCCGGACAGCGCCTTCATCGTCGCGGACTGGGCGGTCCGGTTGAGGTCGGTCCAGATGGTCTCGAAGGCATCGCTGGCGACGAACTTCTCCACGGTCCCGTGCACGAAGTCCGAAACCCCCGTGGTCAGGGGGCCGCTCAGTCTCGAGAGCGCCTTGTCGACAACCGGCCGGTCCGCCGGGGCGACGTCGGCCAGCAGCGCCTTCACATCGAGGTGCTTCATGACGGCGCCGGTCACGCGATCGGTCACCGCGGACTGCACATCGGGGTCGGAGGCGAGCGGCGCCATCATCGCCACATAGTTGTCCGTGTCGCCGATCTCGTTCTTCGCCCAGGTGGACACGATGCTCAGCGGCGTGAGGACGGCCGCGACGAGAATGAGCAGCACGGCGAAGAACGAACGGGCCCGCAGCCGGTGCCGTGCCGGGGCACGGGCCTCCAGCACCGCCACCCTGGCGCGCAGCGCCTCCAGTTCCGCGCGCGCTTCCGGGGACTGAGACTGGTTACCGTCCGCTTCCATGTCCCAAGGGGATGCCCTGCCGGTGCCCACAGCGCGGCGGACTGCTGCGGACGGGTGAACGCGTTCACCGGGCGCGCGGCGAGGTTCGGCCCACTCGGCCCATCGGTGACCCGTTCGGCTCAGTGAGCGCATCCTCGCCGGGGCGACTGCCGTTCGACATCCGGTAGACGTGATCGATTACGGAGGAGGGGCGGATCATGGGGCGGGTCGACATGAGCGTCGCAGTTACGGGAGTGGGGCTGGTGACCCCTGCGGGCGCGGACGAGCACACCTTCTGGGCGGGACTGTGCGCCGGTGTGTCCATGGCACGGCGTTGTGAGGAACTGACCGGGCTCCCGGTCGACTTCGCCTGTCCGGTGGACGGGATCGACCTGGACGAGGCCGTCGGCGGACGCTCGGTGTGGCGCATGGCACGGTTCGTGAAGATGGCGCTGGTCGCAGCCCGGCAGGCGGTGGCGGACGCAGGACTGTCACCGGAGCGGTGGGACGGCGACCGGGTGGGAGTGGTCCTCGGCGTCGGTGTGGGCGGGGTTTCCGTGCTCGTCGACAATCTGCGCAGGCTTGACGACGGCGGACCGGAGGCGGTGTCGCCGCTCCTGGTCCCGATGATGATGCCCAATGCCGCCGCCGGGGAGGTGGCCATCGCCCTGCGGGCCCACGGTCCCAGCCTGGCACCGGCCACGGCCTGCGCGTCCGGGGCGACCGCGATCGCCGTGGCCCGTGACCTGCTGACGAGCGGCCGGTGCGATGTGGTGGTGGCAGGCGGCGCGGAGTCCGTACTGACTCCGCTGGTGGTGAGCGCCTTCGCGGGAATGGGAGCGCTCTCCCTGCGTACCGGCGATCCGGTGGGTGCATCGCGGCCGTTCGCCGCGGACCGGGACGGTTTCGTGATCGGTGAGGGCGCCGCCGTGCTCGTGCTGGAGCGGACACTCGATGCGCAAGCCCGCGGCGGACGGGCGCGCGCCCTGCTGACCGGCGCGGGTTCCGGCACCGATGCCCACCACCTCACAGCCCCGGACCCGGAAGGATCCGGTGCGCGCAGGGCGGTGGAGGCGGCGCTGCACGAGGCGGGCTGGGTGTCCCACGAGGTCGACCACATCAATGCGCACGGCACATCGACCCCGCTGAACGACGCGATGGAGACAGCGCTCATCTCGGGGCTCTTCCCCCACCGGCCGTCGGTGACCGCCCCGAAAGGTGTGCTCGGGCACACCCTCGCCGCGGCCGGGGCGATCGAAGCGGTGGCCACCGTGCTGACCCTGGAGCACGGTCTCGTCCCGCCGATCGCCAACCTGGACTCGCTGCCGGACGGGTTCGACCTCGACTGTGTGGTCAAGGAGCCCCGTGTGCAGAACGTCGAGCGGGCACTCAGCCACTCCTTCGGCTTCGGCGGACACAACGTCGCGCTCGCCTTCCAACGCGTCGACGCGGACGGTCCGCCGAAGACGGCCCCCGGTGTCCTCGCCGTCGGCTGATCGTTCTTGTCTCATGACCGCAACGATCGACAGCCCCTCCGCCGAACGGTCCACGGACCTTCTCACCGGTGTGCTCCTCGGCGACAACTTCCGCCGGGAGCACGGCTTCTGGCAGCGGATGATCAGCACGGAACCTTTCCGCCGCCCGGACCGCTGCACTCCCGACGAACGCCTGCGTCTCGCGTACGAGCGGCTGCGTATCCTCAACGACTGCCTCGACAGCGGCGCCCGGCTCGCCGCCGACCCGCGCGCCCTCGCGGCCCTGCACGAATGGCTCGGCCCGGTCGACCCGGCCCTCACCACGGTGGCGGGCATCCACTACAACCTCTTTCTCGGCAGTCTCCTCGACCACGAAGGCGACAGCCGGCGCGATCTGTCGGACTTCCTCCGGCTGCGCAGCATCGGCACCTTTCTCTGTACGGAGGTGGCGCACGGCAACGACGCGGCGGCCGTCGAGACCGCGGCCGCCTACGACCGCGAACGCGACGGCTTTGTGCTGCACACACCGCATGCAGGCGCACAGAAGTTCATGCCCAACACCAGTCCGGCAGGCGGTCCCAAGACCGGTCTTGTGGCCGCGCGTCTGCTCGTCGACGGCACCGATCACGGCGTCTTCCTCTTCCTCGTCCCGCTCACCGATGCCGTACGGGCCCTGCCCGGCGTACGGGTCCGCAGACTTCCCGCACGCATGGGGAGCCCGGTGGACCACTGTCTGACCTCCTTCGACCAAGTCTTCGTGGGGCGCGATGCGCTGCTGGGCGGGGACCACGGACGGATCGGTGACGACGGCGAGTTCAGCAGCGCCGTCGGCAACCGCAGGCGTCGCCTCCTCGCGTCGATCGGGCGCGTCACCTCCGGCAAGATCTCCATGAGTGCCTGCGCGGTCGGCTCCGCGCGCGCAACGCTCGCCGTCGCCGTCCGCTACGGCAGCCATCGGTACATCTCCGGGCCCCGCGGATCGCGTCAGGTACCGGTGATCGCCCACCGCAGCCACCACGGCCCGCTCGCCCGGGCCATGGCCACGGTCTTCGCCATGAGCCTGCTGCACCGCAGGGCCCTGAACCGCTGGGAGGGACGGGAGGGCGGCTCGGGCCCGGGGCGGGAGGAGGCGGAGCGGCTGGTCGCCGTCGCCAAGGGATGGATCAGCTGGCAGGCCAGGTCCGTGATCGTCGAATGCCGTGAACGGTGTGGTGCCCAGGCGCTCCTGGAGAACAACGGCATGACCGAACTCATCACCGGAGTGGAAGGCGTCATCACCGCCGAGGGCGACAACCTGGCCATCCACGCCAAGGCGGCCGCGGAAATGCTCTTCGTCACCGATCCGGCCGCGTACGGCGCTCCCTTCGGCGGCGAACCCGGTGATCTCACCGACCCCGGGTTCCTCGGCAGGCTCCTGGCCGCGCTGGAGGGGATCTGGTTCAGCCGGGCCAGGGAAAGGCTGGGCCGTGCACCGCACGGTGACCCGCTGGAGCGGTGGAACATCGCATCCGGTCCCGCCCTCCGCGGCGTCGAGGCCCACGCCCACCGGCAGGCTGCCGAGGCGTACACGGACGCGGTGGCAGGTATGCAGGACGGGCCCGCCCGTGAGCGGCTGGTCGAGCTGCAGCGGTTGTTCGCACTCGACCGGATCGCCCAGAACAGCGGTGATCTGCTGGCTGCAGGGTATTTGACGGTCAATCAGGTCAATGGGCTGCCGGACGCCTTGGAAGAGCTGATCGCCGCCGTCGCCGCTCATCTGCCCGCCCTCGCCGACTCCTTCGCGCTGCCGCGGGAACTGCTCGCCGACTGGCCCATCGCGGGGGCCGACTACGTCGATGCGTACGACGATCCGGCGGCCGCCTGGCAGCCGGGCGGGGACCGGGCGACGGCCCCGGGGGAGCGGTGAGGGCCGTGACAGGGATGGGAACAGTCGTGCGGACGCGGCGGGTACGGGAGGCGGCCGGGGCCCTCGGTGTCCGCGTTGTGCTGCTGGTCTTCTGGGGTACGGCAGCCGTCCTGGCCCGGTGGTGCACGCAGCCGCAGCAGGGCGGTGGCGAATCGGTTCGGCACAAGGCGTAACTGGAGGCATGTCACCCAGTTGATTCGGCGTCGGGACGGTTCCCCCGCCGTCCCCGGCAGCCGTACCGAATGATGGAGAGGAAGCTCATGAGCGCGATTCATCCCAAGATCACCGAGGTTCTGACACACACCTTCAAAGTGCCCGTCGTCGAGATCCGCCCGGATTCCACGATGGACAGCCTGGAGATGGACTCCCTCGCCGTCGCCGAGTTCGCCGTCCTCATCAGGGAGACAATGGGCGGCGACGGGGACTTCGACAAGCTCCCCAAGGACGCCACCCTGGCCGACATCACGCGGTACATCGACGCGACAGCCGGCAGCGGGGCGCTGATGGGCGGCGAAGCACCGGCGAGCAACACCCGATGAACAGGCCCGCGATTGCCGTAACAGGCCTGGGAATGATCACCCCGGTCGGCAACGACACCGAATCCACCTGGAAAGGTGTGTGCGCCGGAGTCTCGCCGGTGCGTACCGTCGCGGCACTCGAAGGGTGCGCGATCGACTTCGCCTGCACGGTCGACGGTATCGATCTGGACGCCGCGATCGGCGGGCGCACGTCCTTCCGGATGGGGAAGTACGTCAAGTTCGCCGTTGTCGCCGCCCGGGAGGCGGTCGCCGACGCCGGACTCGACCCGGCGCAGTGGGAGGGCAGCAGGGTCGCGGTGGTCGTCGGCACCAGCAGCGGAGGCTCCGCCGCACTGACCGAGCAGGCCGTCGTACTCGACCGGCTCGGACCGGATGCCACCTCGCCGTCGGGCATCCTGCTCACCATTCCGAACATGCCCGCGGCCGAGATCGCCATCCAGTTGCGGGCCACCGGTCCCAGCCTGGCACCGTGCACCGCCTGCTCCTCCGGCGCCACCGCACTGTCCGTCGCCCGCGATCTGCTGGTCACCGGACAGTGCGACATCGCGATCGCCGGAGCCACCGAGTCGATCGTCTACCCGGTCGCCATGACCGGATTCGCCCGGTCCGGAGCCGCGGCCCGGGCGGAGGGCGACCCGGCCAGGCGGTGCCGGCCCTTCTCGGCCGACCGTGCCGGGCTGGTCATGGGTGAGGGCGCCGCCGTCATGGTGCTGGAACGGGCGGACGACGCCGTCGCCCGGGGCGCCGCGCCGCGGGCACTGCTCGCGGGCACCGGCGCCACCACCGACGCCCACCACCCCACAAGTCCGCACCCTTCCGGCGCGGTCGCCCAGGCTGCGGTCGAGGCCGCGCTGCGCGACGCGGGCTGGGCGGCCGAGGACGTCGAGCATGTCAACGCACACGGCACGGCGACACCGATCAACGACGCCACCGAGGCCGCCCTCATCGGCCGGGTCTACCCGCACCGGCCGCCCGTCACCGCCCCGAAGGGCGTACTCGGGCACTGCATGGGGGCAGCCGGAGCGATCGAGGCCGGACTGACCGTCCTGACGCTCCAGCGCGGAGTCGTACCGCCGATCGCCAACCTGGATGCCCCGGCGCCCGAGTTCGACATCAACTGCGTCACCGAGCGACCTCTGCGGCAGCCCATCCGGCGCGCCGTCAGCCACTCCTTCGGCTTCGGCGGGCACAACGCCGTGATCGCTCTGCAGCGTCCTTAGGCATCGGGCAGGTGGTGCGACGGTCGCACAGCCCGGCGTACCACCGGCCACACCACCCATGAGCTGCGCGGAGGCTCGTGATAGCTTGCCGAAGCCAGTCAAACTCCACGTAGGGGTCAGGGAATCCGGTGAGAATCCGGAACTGACGCGCAGCGGTGAGGGGGACGGGCGGGGCCACGGCCACTGGGACCACCCGCGGGTGTCCTGGGAAGGCGTCCCGTCCGTAGGAGCCCGAGTCCGAAGACCTGCTGGCACCTGCGACCCGGTACCGGGCGCAGGACTCCGTACACCGGGCTCCGCGCATGAGCCCCGAGACGCAGAGGGACTCCGTGCCGTCCATAGCCAGCCCTGTCCGCACCATCGCCCTGCTCTCGGCGGGATTCGTCCTGCTGACCGCCTGCGGGGGCGGAACGAGCAGCTCTGCCGCGAAGTCCGGCTCCGCCGACGGATACCCCGTGACGCTGAAGAACTGTGGACGCACCGTCACCGTCGAAGCCGCACCCCACCGGGCCGTCTCGGTCGACCAGGGATCGACGGAGATCCTGCTCTCCCTCGGCCTCGCCGACCGGCTGGCCGCCACCTCGACCTGGACCGACCCGGTGATGAAGGGCCTGGAGAAGGCCAACGCCAAGGTTCCCAGGATCGCGGACAACCGGCCGTCGTCGGAGAAGGTCCTCGACCAGGAACCCGACTTCATCAGCGCGGCGTTCGAGTCGACGCTCGCCAAGGGGGGCGTCGCACCCCGCGAACAGTTCGAGGAACTCGGCGTCCCCACCTATGTCTCGCCCGCCGACTGCACCGGCAAGGACAACAGCGGCGGCGGCGACGGAGCCCGTACCGCGCCACTGACCATGGACAGTGTGTACGACGAAGTGCACGACCTGGCTAAGGTGTTCGGCGTGCAGAAACGCGGCGACACGCTCGTGGCGCAGCTGCGGGCCCGGGTGAAGAAGGCGACCGAGGGCGTCGACGCCTCCGACGCCACCCTCCTCTACTGGTTCTCCGACTCCAAGGCCCCGTACCTGGCCGGCTGCTGCGGAGCGCCCGGCATCATCACCAGGGAACTCGGCGCGAAGAACGTCTTCGACGACACCCATGAGGAATGGCCGCAGATCAGCTGGGAGACCGTCGCCGACCGCAACCCCGACGTCCTGGTCATCGGCGACCTGACCCGCAAGGCACAGACCGCCGAGAGCGCCGCGAAGAAGATCGAATTCCTGGAGTCCAACCCCGTCACGAAGAACATGGACGCCGTCAGGCACAAGCGGTACGTCCTGCTGAGCGGCCAGGCCATGAACCCGTCCATCCGGACGGTCGAGGGTGTGGAACGCGTCGCCGCCGGGCTGCGCACATTCGGATTCGCGGGGTGACGGACACCGAACGGGCCACGGCGGTGGACGCGCCACGGGCCTGCGAAGCAGCCGTGCGCAGTGGCACGGGGATACGGAAGCTGCGCGGCGGAGCCCTGTGGGCCTGTGGCATCGCACTGCTCGTGCTGTCCGTCGCGGTCGCCGTCACCATCGGACCCGCCCGTATCTCCGTCGCCGACGTCTGGTCCACGGTCGCCTCCCACCTCGGCTGGGGCCGGTCACGGCTCACCCCGATCCGGGACGGCATCATCTGGAACCTGCGCATGCCGCGCACCCTGCTCGCCGCGGTGTGCGGCGCCGGGCTCGCGGTGTGCGGAACCGTCATGCAGTCCCTGCTCCGCAACCCGCTCGCCGACCCGTTCGTCCTCGGCGTCTCCTCCGGAGCGTCGACCGGCGCGGTCGTGGTTGTCGTCCTCGGCGTCGGCGGGGGAGCGGTGTCGATCTCGACCGGCGCGTTCATCGGCGCACTGTGCTCGTTCGCCCTCGTTCTGCTGCTGAGCCACACCCTGGGCGGCACGACCGACCGGGTCGTCCTCTCCGGTGTCGCGGCCATGCAGTTGTTCTCCGCGCTCACCTCCTTCGTCGTGATGACCGCCGCCGACGCCGAGCAGACCCGCGGGGTGCTGTTCTGGCTGCTCGGCTCGCTCAGCGGGGTCGGCTGGACCGATGTGTGGATCTGCTCCGCCGTCCTCGTCGTGACGCTGCTGATCTGCCTCGGTCACGCCCGTACGCTCGACGCCTTCGCGTTCGGTCAGGACGCCGCCGCCACCCTCGGCGTCCATGTCGCGCGCACCCGGATCGTGCTTCTCTGCACGACCGCGCTGCTGACCGCCGCGCTCGTCAGCTCGGCCGGTGCCATCGGCTTCGTCGGTCTGGTCCTGCCGCACGCCGCCCGTGCGCTCGCCGGCTCCGGGCACCGGCTGCTGCTGCCGGTCACCGCCCTGGCCGGGGCGGTATTCCTGGTCTGGGTCGACACCCTCGCCAGGACGGTCCTCGACCCGCAGGAAGTGCCCGTGGGAGTCGTCACCGCCCTCATCGGCGTGCCCGCTTTCGTCCTGGTCCTGTACCGCAGCCGGAGGATCACATGACGGGTGGGGCCACCGAGGGGCTGTGTGCCGAGCGGGTCAGCCGGGAGGCGGGCGGCCGCCTCATCCTCGACGGGGTCCATCTCGCCCCGCCGCCCGGCGCCACCGTCGGGCTGATCGGGCCGAACGGCTCCGGCAAGTCGACCCTGTTGCGGGTGCTGGCAGGAGTCCTCGCCCCGGATGCGGGCGTGGTCACCCTCGACGGCCGGCGGCTCGACGAGATCGGTCGCCGAACCGTGGCCCAGCGGGTCGCCGTGGTCGACCAGCATGCCGTCACCCAGGTCGAGTTGAGCGTCCTGGACGTGGTACGCCTCGGGCGTATTCCGCACCGCAGGGCTTGGTCGGCACCCGGCCGGGCGGACGACGACGCGGTGCGCGAAGCGCTGGAGCGGACCGGTCTCGCCGATCGCGGCGAGCAGTCCTGGCACACCCTCTCCGGAGGCGAGCGGCAACGTGTCCAGATAGCGCGCGCACTGGCCCAGCAGCCGCGTGAACTGCTGCTGGACGAGCCGACGAACCACCTCGACATCCAGCACCAGTTGGATCTGCTGTCGCTGATCACCTCGCTGCCCCTCACCGGTGTGATCGCTCTGCACGACCTCAATCTGGCCGCGATGTTCTGCGATCGGATCGTCGTCATGAAGGAGGGGCGGGTGGTGGCCGCCGGGACCCCGGCGGAAGTGATCACCGAGGAGCTGATCGCCGACGTCTACCGGGTCAGGGCGCGGGTCACTCCCGACGGCCCGGACGGACGGCCCTCGGTGCGCTTCCTGCCGGAGCGGCCGGAGCGCCGCCTGCCGTAGCGAGCCGGGCCGTCGCAGGACCGGCAGGGCGAGCGATCCGGGTCCTGGCGCGGCGGGAGACCCGGATCCTGACGCGGTGGGAGAGCGGACCCTGGCACGACACGGGTCCGCACCTCATTCTCGGTGCGGCGCTCCCCCGGTGTCGGACCCGGGCGCCGGGGTGGTTCCCGTGTCCGCCTGGCCGCCGAGTCCGGCGGTGGTGTTCTCGGCAAGGCCGTAGTGGCGGTAGAGCTCCTCCTCCTCGGCCACGGACAGATGCGCGTCCGCGTCCACTCGTGGGGCTTCCTTGACGCGGTCCTTCGAAAGCGGGATGTGCAGGTCGGAGCCCACTCGGCGGGCTCCGGAAAGAGGAACGAAACTCTCCTTCATACCGAACAGGCCGGTTTTCACCGTGATCCAGTCCGGACGGCCGGTGTTGTCGTCGACGTACACCCGGCCCACACTGCCCACCTTCTCGCCCGCGGTGTCGTACACCGTGAGGCCGTCGAGCTCTCCGGAATCCGTGAAACCGTCAGCGGCTCCCATGACCGATTCCTCCTCGCCCGGGCGCGTCCTGTGGCTGGGCCACATCAAGGGAGGCGCGTCCTTTTCCCATCGCGCCTCACCCGGATGGCCGCTGCAACCTCCCTGACCGTGGAGGCCGGGCGCCACATGCCCGGCATTTCGGCGGTGGCCGCCCGCCAGGGCGGTGCGCATGCCGACCTCGCGTTGGGCCGATGGGGTGAATCGTGGAAGATGTGCATTCGGAATGCGGGCGCGGAAGCCGAGGCTGAGCGGCCGAAACACCCGACGCCGAAGAACCGGTGATGCGCCCCTGTCATGACAGCGGGAGACGTCGTGCGGGGGCCTGACCGCAGATGCGGCGGGGCGTCTGCGGTCAGGCCGCCGCACCATGGAACCGCACCATGAAACCGCGCGGATCCGTCCGGCGTTGTATCCGGTATGAACACGTTGCGCGGCACGTTCGACGAGGACGCGGAGCTCTACGACCGGATGCGCCCGCGCTATCCGCCGGACCTGGTCACGGAACTCGCGGCCGTGGCCGGCCTCGGCACGCGGAGCAGAGTGCTCGAAGTGGGGTCGGGCACCGGCCAGTTGACCGTTGCACTCGCGGGGCTGGGATGCGAGCTGACGGCCGTCGAACTGGGCCCCTCGCTGGCGGCCGTGGCACGGCGCAATCTGTGCGGCTTCCCCCGCGCACATGTCGAGGTGTCGCCGTTCGAGGAGTGGACGCCCCCGAGGGCCCCCTTCGATCTCGTGGTGTGCGCGACCGCCATCCACTGGATCGACCCCGTGCTGCGCTTCACGAGAGCGGCGGACGTCCTACGGCCCGGCGGGACGCTGGCGATCGTCACCACCCATCATGTGGCGGGCGGCAGCGGCGACTTCTTCGAGCAGGCACAACGGTGCTACGAGCGCTGGGACCCCGCCACCCGCCCGGACATCCGGCTTCGGGACGAGGCGTTGGTGCACACGGTCTTCGGTGAACTGGAACAACCCCCGTGGGACGGGCCCGTCCGGGTGCGCCGTCACGCGCGGGAGATCACGTACACCGCCGAGCAGTATCTGGACCTGCTGATGACCTACTCGGGCCACCGCGATCTCGCCCCCGACGCGCGGCACGGTCTGTTGACCTGCATCCGGGCCCTGATCGACGAGCGGCACGGAGGGAGCATCACCAAGCGGTATCTGCATGAACTCCTGACCGTGCGGAAATCCGTGTGAGCACCCGTGACACACCTCCCTGCCGACACCGTCGGCCATAGGATCGGCGAGCCCGGACAGAGTACCGCCGCGCGGCCCGCCGGGTACCGGCCGACGACCGTCAGGAGAGCCCGTTGACCAGCACCCCGCACCGCATGGACCCGGCAGGCGGCTGCCCGCACGCGGACAACGCCAGGCTGCTCGCCCAGGGGGCCGTGGCCTCCGTCGTTCTTCCCGGCGACGTGGCCGGAATGGCCGTGCTCGGACACGACGCGCTCAAGGAGTTCCTCGCCCACCCCCATGTGGCCAAGGGCGCACGCCACTTCACCGAGCTGGCCGAGGGACGCATACCCGACGGCTGGCCGCTGAAGACGTTCGCCACCGTGCAGGGCATGACCACCGCCGACGGCGACGACCACCGACGGCTGCGCTCACTGGTCAGCAAGGCGTTCACCGCCCGGCGGGTGGAAGAACTGCGACCGCGGATCGAGACCGTCACCGCCGATCTGCTCGACGGAGTCGACCGGGCCGCGGCCGAGGGCGACGGCACGGTCGACCTGCGCGCCCGGTTCGCCCTGCCGCTGCCGATGGGTGTCATCTGCGAACTCCTCGGGGTCGGCGCCGAGCACCAGGACCGACTGCACCATCTGTCCAGCCGGGTGGTCGCGACGGACACCGGCCCCGAGGAGGTGATGGCCGCAAACCGGGAGCTGGTGGCGCTGCTCACGGCGCTCGCGGCCGCCCGGGCGGAGCAGCCGGGCGAGGATCTGACCAGCGCCCTGATCGCCGCCCGTGACGAGGGCGGCGGCCGGCTCGGTCAGCACGAGCTCATCGGCACCCTGCTCCTGATGATCATCGCGGGGCACGAGACCACGCTGAACCTCATCACCAACGCCGTCCGCGCGCTGTGCACCCACCCCGACCAGCTCGCCCTGGTCAGGTCCGGCCGGGCACGCTGGGCGGACGTGGTGGAGGAGACACTGCGCTGGGACAGCCCGGTCAGCTACTTCCCGTTCCGCTATCCGACCCGCGACCTCACCCTCGACGGGACCGTCATCCCGAAGGGCACACCCGTGCTGGCGGGATACTCGGCCGCCGGCCGGGACAAGGCCGCACACGGCCCCGACGCCGACCGGTTCGACGTGACCGGACCGGCCGGGGACACCGCGGCCCGGCACCTTTCGCTCGGCCACGGACCGCACTACTGCCTGGGTGCGCCGCTCGCCCGGATGGAGGCCACGATCGCCCTGGAGCGGCTGTTCACCCGATTCCCCGGCCTGGACCTCGCCGTACCCGCGACGGCGCTGCCCCACCGCGCGGGCTTCGTCGGCAACAGCACCGCGACGCTTCCGGTACGTCTGCGCCCCGGCACCCCGCCCGGCGCGGCCTGACGGCCCTGGCACATATGATCGACGGGCCAACCGCCGACCGTCGTCCCGTCGTCCTGCCGCGCCACCGGGGGTGCCCCATCCGTTCCGTACGCATCCGGCTCCCCGAACAGCGCGGTGAACTGCTGACCCGGCACGAGGACGGTCTGGACCTTCCCCATCTGGTGTGGCGGCTCGGGCCGGGGTGGCGGGTGTGCAGCAGTGCCGTGCTCGGCGGAGGCATCGGACCGCGCGCCTGGATCCTCAACGCCCAGGTGCCCGGCGGCTATCCGCGCCTGGACCCCGACCGCCATCTCGCCGAGATCGCCGCCGCGGAACACCTCACCGGACCCGGCGCCGGACTGATGACGGCCGCCGATGTCACCGCGTACACCGCCGCGGCCGACGAGGGCGTGACGGCAACCGCCACCTGCGGACTCGGCGTACGCGGCTGGGCCGCGGCCCCGGACGAGGGCACCGGGACGCCGCCGCGGCCGGGCACGGTCAATATCGTCGTCACCCTGCCGGTGGCACTCTCCGACGCCGCACTCGTCAACGCGGTCGCCACGGCGACCGAGGCCAAGGTCCAGGCACTCCTGGACGCGGGACTCGACTGCTCCGGCACTCCCACCGACGCCGTCTGCGTCGCCGCCCCTTCCCCGGGGCCCGCCGTCGGCGAACCCTTCGCGGGACCCCGCTCCCGCTGGGGTGCGCGACTCGCCAGGGCCGTACACGCTGCCGTCCTGGAAGGTGCGCTGCGGCAATCCTGAGAACCCACCGCGCCGCGAGCCGACCGGGGCGCGGCCGATGAAGGGAGTCCTCTCATGACCTCAAGCGCTGCCGACGCCGCCCCGCAGCGGCCGACCGTCGCCGTCCTCGGCACCGGAATCATGGGATCCGGCATGGCCCGGAGTCTGCTCCGGGCCGGCCTCGACGTCCGTGCCTGGAACCGCACGCAGGCCAAGGCGGCCCCGCTCACCGCCGACGGTGCCACGGTCACGGACACGGAGGAGGAAGCCGTACGCGGCGCCGATGTCATCGTCACCATGCTCAACGACGGTCCCGCCGTCGCCGCCGCGCTCACCGCCGCGCAGCCGGGGCTGCACACCGGCCAGGTGCTCCTCCAGAGCTCGACCGTCGGACTCGACGCCACCTCCGATCTCGCCCGGCAGGCGATGGACGCGGGTCTGGTCTACCTCGACGCACCGGTCTCCGGTACCAAACAGCCCGCGGAGCAGGGCACGTTGACAGTCTTCGTCTCCGGCCCCTCCACCGCCCGGGCGGTGGTGAACCCCGTCCTGGACGCGATCGGACAGCGCACGGTCTGGGTCGCGGAGACCCCCGGGGCGGCCTCGCGGTTGAAGCTCGTGGTCAACACCTGGGTCATCACCATGGTCAACAACATCGCGGAATGCCTCAACCTCGCCGAAGGACTGGGGATCGACCCGCAGACGTTCCTCGGCGTCATGAAGGGCGGCCCGCTGGACTCCGCCTATCTCCAGGGCAAGTCCGCCGCGGTTCTCTCCGGTGACCTCACCCCGAGCTTCGCCCTGTCCACTGCGCTGAAGGACACCCGCCTCATCCTGGACGCGGCGGAGAAGTCGGGGGTACGCCTGGACCTGGTCGCCGCTTCGGCAGACCGTTTCGCGCGTGCCGAGGCGGCAGGGCACGGCGGCGAGGACATGATCGCCACCTACTACGCGGGCCGCGCCGAGGAGAAGGACGGCGACTGATTGCCGCCGGACGGCCCGCTCAGGGTGCCGGAGCAATCCGCTCCGGCACCGCCGAACCCCGTGGAGCCGTCAGACGACCTGCACCTCGTGCCGCTCCTCGGATCGTCGCACAGCCGCGCACGCCGCCACCGGACGCCCCAGGCGGCTCCGGCGTCCCGCAGGTCGTGGTCATCGGGGGTGTGGCCTGCGGTGACGGCGTCGACGGGCTGGCTCATGGTGTTCCTCGCACGGTGACGAGTCGGTGGAAGCGCGGCCTGCCGCTTCCGTGGCGGGAGCGCGGGCGGCGCACTTTGCGGCGTGCGGCGGGACCGGCTGTCCGGAGGGGGAGGTCGGGCGGCGGTGGAGGCACCCGATGCGATGCCGAAGCCCGGTGCCGGGACCTCGTCGGGGCTGATCAGGACGGAGCGACGGCCGTCCGTCCCGACCGGGACGTCGCCGTCGAACATGACCCGGCGCAGCTTGCGGTCGTGGCTGTCGGAGTCGTCCACGCCGTGGTGCTGGGTGCGGCGCCCGGTGCAGCTCAGCTGCTCAACGGCGCCGGCCGCAGCAGGGGCCCGGGCGACACGCCGCGGACGCGAGGCGACCCAGATCGACGTGGCGCCGCGAGACAAGAACCGCAGTCGCTGGCATGGCGTGAGCGTGACAGCGGCTCCGGAGGACGTCAACCGCTCTTCAGTGCGGCTGCACGGCGTGTCGCACGCGGTTCAGTCACTGGTCACGGTACCGCCCGCCATGTCTCCGTATCGGCTCCGACCTGCGTGGACGAACCCATTGCGCA
The DNA here is from genome assembly GCF_042882185.1 of Streptomyces sp. NPDC058239. Taxonomy (NCBI): domain Bacteria; kingdom Bacillati; phylum Actinomycetota; class Actinomycetes; order Kitasatosporales; family Streptomycetaceae; genus Streptomyces; species Streptomyces sp. NPDC058239. Next base: position 37,218 of record NZ_JBHVWS010000048.1, on the reverse strand, counting down.
GCCGTACGGGACCGCCGCAGGCGGGTCACCGAGTGGCCCGATGCGGGCGCCCGATTTCATTCGGCCGCAATGTACGAGCGCGATCACGGGGCAGGCGGGCGATGGAGACTCCGGCTGATGCATCAGCCGGAGACGGCGTCCGCTCGGATCACTCCTCGACGAGCATTCCGCTACGGAGCTTCCGCAGAATCCTGCTTATCAGCCGCGACACATGCATCTGCGAGATGCCGAGCTCCGTGCCGATCTGGGACTGGGTCATCTCCTGGCCGAAACGCATGCCGATGATGCGACGTTCACGATCGTCGAGATCGCCGAGCAGCGGCGCGAGCGTATGCAGATTCTCGACCGTCTCCATCGCGGGATCGGGTCCGCCCAGAACATCGGCGAAGGTGCGCCCCGGTGCGTTTCGCCGGCCCGCGTCCGCCGGATCGGCCGGCATGTCCAGCGAACCCGCCGTGTACCCGTTGGCCGCCACGATGCCCTCGGTGACCTCGCCCTCGCTGAGGCCCAGTTGTTCGGCCAGCTCCGGAACGGTGGGGTCGCGGTCGAGCTGCGTGGCCAGGGACTCCTTGGTCCTGGCGATGTCGACCCGCAACTCCTGGAGTCGGCGCGGGACATGCACCGCCCAGCTGGTGTCACGGAAGAACCGTTTTATCTCGCCGGTGATGTAAGGGACCGCGAAGGAGGTGAACTCGACCTCGCGAGAGAGATCGAACCGGTCGATGGCCTTGATCAGCCCGATGGTGCCTACCTGGACGATGTCCTCCATGTCGCCGCCGCCCCGGTTCCGGAACCGCCCTGCGGCGAACCGGACAAGGGAGAGGTTCATCTCGATGAGGGTGTTGCGCGCGTACTGATGGGCGTGGGTTCCCTCCTCCAGGACCTGCAGCCGGTCGAAGAACAGCCTGGACAGTTCACGTGCATCCGGCGGGGCGATCTTCCCCGCGTCCTCGATCCACGGCAGGTCGCCCATGTCCCCGGCAGCCTCTCCCGTCGGCGCCGACCGTGCACTCTCCGCTCGCTCCGCACCGGCAGTCCGCGCAGTGTGCGCCGTCATCTCGTCACGCTCCCCTGGTCGTAGGTGAGGTGTATGCGTCTGCCCCCGGAGGAGGCTCCCATGCGGAAAAGTGGAAGTTGATCAGGTCACACGGCATCAATGGCCGGGAATCATCGTGATCCCTCGCCATATCTGTGCAGACGAGGCGCGATATCCGTGCAGGCGAGGCGCGCCGGAGACCGGAATCGCCCCACCGGTACGGGGGAGCCCGGTGGGGCGATCGCCTCCAGGTTGCCACAGCCGGCGGCGCATCGGGGCCGACCGGCGTATATCCAGCGATAGTTGAGTCGAAATCGACGGTGCCTCGACTCGGACCGATGCCCTGACTGCTCAGTCGCGCGGGTAGCCCACGATGGTGTGCGTGACGGCGGGAGAATCCTCGGTGGTGTAGTAGTGGCTGCTGAGCCCCGAGAACCGGGCCGTGTCCCCCGCCTCCAGAAGATGCGGGACATCGTTCACGACCAGTGTCACCTGGCCCGACATCACCAGCACGTACTCCACCGAGTCCGCACCGTGCGAACTGACTTGGCTCTGGGCGTGCGGATGCAGACGGGTACGGTAGATCTCGATGCGGCCCTGCTCGTGGCCTGAGTACAGCAGGTTGACCGAGGTCTCGTCCTCGGGTTCGTCCAGCGAGGCTGCGCGGACGATCTCCGGCTGCAGCAGCGGCTGACGGAGCAGATCCGTGCAATTCGTGTCCAGCACGTCGGCGATCCGCACCAGTACATCGACCGTCGGATTGGCTTCGGCGCGTTCGATCTGGGACAGCAGCCCCTTGCTGACACCGGTCGCCGCCGACAGTTCGCGCAGGCTCCAGCCACGGGCCAGCCGACGGCGGTTGAGATTTCCGGCCAGAGCTGTCCGCACGCCGACGGCGGCGGACTGCTGCGCATCCGGTGGACGCGGGGGCGCGGGCGGGCCGACGGTGACGGGCGGCTCGGACACCGTTCCTCCTCGCTCTCGGTGGTATGCGCAGGTCAGCGGGACACTCTACCGGCGCGGCTGCCGGTCGGTCAGATCCTGGTCGCCGCTGCCCGCGACCTCGGGCAGCGCGTCGATCATGCGCCGGGTCCAGGGGTGTTGCGGGGCGTCCAGCACATCGGCCGTCGCGCCCTGCTCGACGATCCGCCCCTGGTGCATCACGGCCACCCGGTCGGCGATCTGCCGCACCACACCGAGGTCATGGGTGATGAACAGTACCGCGAAGCCCTCGCTCCGCTGGAGCGAGGCGAGCAGATTGAGCAGCTGCGCCTGGACCGACACATCCAGCGCCGCCACCGCCTCGTCGCAGATCAGCAGCCGGGGCCGGGCGGCCAGCGCCCGCGCCAGGGCCACTCGTTGACGCTCGCCGCCGGAGAGCGCGGCCGGGCGCCGTGAGGCGTACGCCCCCGGTAGCCCAACCTGTTCGAGCAGCGTGCGTACCTCGGCCCCGGACGTGTCGCGCCCCCGCCGGCCGGTCGCGGCGACCAGGGCCTCGCGCAGGGTCGCGCCCACGGTACGGAGCGGGTTGAGCGAGGAGTACGGGTCCTGGAAGACGATCTGCACCTGTTCGGCCAGGCGCCGCCGGTCCGCGGTGCCGGGGCGACGCCCGGCGGACAGGGGAATGCCGCCCACCGTGACCGTGCCGCTGTCGAAGGTCTCAAGACCGACCGCGATCCTGGCGAGTGTCGTCTTGCCCGAGCCGGACTCGCCGACCAGGGCCACGACGCTGTCACGGGGGACCGCCAGACTCACATCGCGCAGCGCGGCATGATCTCCGGCCGACGACCGGAACGTACGGTCGACGGAGCCGGCTACCAGTGCCGCGTCCTGCCCGTGCACCCCGTCCGGGCCCGGCTCGGGCACCGCGGGGGGCACGGCTGCGGCCCGTACCGACGGCGCGGTGAGCGCATCGCCGATCTCGGAGATCCGCACACAGGCGGACATCCGCCCCGTACCGCGCGAATTCGCGGCGGATACCCCGGCCCCGGCAGCGGGCGGCGGCGGTGTCAGCAGTACGACCGGTTCGGTGCGGCACACATCGGCCGCATGGGCGCACCGGTCGGCGAACGCGCAGCCGCCGACCCGGGTGCCCGGCGCCGGCACGGAGCCGGGAATTGCCGGGAGTTCGGCGTACCGCTCGCGTACGGACGGTTCGGAGGCCAGCAGGCCGGCCGTGTACGGATGCAACGGGCCGGACTCCAGCTCGTGGGAACGCCCGTGCTCCAGCACACTGCCCGCGTACAGCACATACACCCGGTCACAGGCGGAGAACGCCACCCGCAGATCGTGCGTGATCAGGACCAGGCCCATGCCCCGGCTCTGCTGGAGGCCGCGCAGCAGATCGAGTACGGCGCGCTGGTTGGCGGCGTCCAGCGCGGTCGTCGGTTCATCCGCGATCAACAGCTCCGGGTCGCCCGCGAGCGCCGCAGCCGCGGCCACCCGCTGCCGCATGCCTCCGGACAGCTCGTGCGGGTAGCGGTCGGCGACATCGGGGCCGAGCCCGACCTCGACGAGCCGCCGCTCCACCTCCGCACGCCCGGCCGCCTTCCCCTTGCGTCCACGGAGACCGCCGTCGGGGTCGCGCAGCCCGTCGGCGATCTGCCGGCCGCAGGTGAGCTGCGGGTGCAGCATGGTGAACGGGTCCTGCATCAGCAGCGTGACACGCCGGCCCCGAAGGGCGTGCCGCTCGCGCGGTGTCAGGGTGAGGACCTCCTGGCCGTCGATCCGTACGGACCCGCCCGTCACATCGGTCCCTGTCGGCAGCAGTCCCGCCACGGCCCGCATCGCCAGGGACTTGCCGCTGCCGGACTCGCCGACGATGCCGATGCACTCGCCCCTGCCGACCTCCAGCGAAATGCCGTCCAGGATCGGCACCGGGGCGCCCGCACCCGCCGTCGCGGCGACCCTCAGACCGTCCACCGCGAGCAGCGGGCCGGTGGGCGGTGCCGGAAAAGCGGCGGTACGGCTGTCCGTTGCCGGGTGCGCTGCCACCATCAGGACCTCCCGCGGTCGGAGAATGCCTCGAACAACCGGTCGCCGAGGAGGTTGAGTGCCACGGCCGCCGCGATGATCAGCAGGGCCGGTGCAAGGGCGGCGGACGGGTTGTCGTACAGCAGGGTGCGGTTCTCGGAGAGCATCCGGCCCCAGTCCGGGGCGCCCGGCGGTACACCGAGCCCCAGGAAGGAGAGCGAGCTCAGAGCGACGATCGCCCCGGCGAAGTTGAGGAGGGTATTGGCCACCACGACGGGCAGCACATTGGGCCAGATGTGCCGGGTCATCACCGTGAACCGGGACAGCCCCAGCGTCTCGGCCGCCTCGACATAGGCGCGGTGCCGCTGCTCCAGCACGGCGGACCGCACCAGCCGGATGTCGGCGGGCGACGTCAGCACGACGAGGACACCGACGGCCAGGGCGTAACCGCCACCGCCGATACCCGCGACGACGATCGTCACGAGAAGGGCGGGCAGCGCCAGCAGCAGATCGGCCCAGCGGCGCACGGCGGTGTCGATCCAGCCGCCCCGGTAGCCTGCGAGGAGCCCGAGCACATTGCCGATGGCCATCGACCCGAGCGCCACCAGCGCCGCCCCGGCCAGTGTGCTCCGTGCCCCGGCGATCACCATCTGAACGATGTCCCGGCCGAGTTCATCGGTGCCGAGCGGATGCCCGCCGCCCGGCATGGTGGCACCGGTGGCGAGATCCTGCGCGTCCCAGTCGGGCAGGACCAGCCGGCCCACGGCCGCGGCCAGCGCGAACAGCACCAGCAGGACCGAGCAGCAGACGGTGAGCGGCGAGAACCGGCGGCGGGGTGTGCGGGTCTTCATCGGCCTTCCTTCTCACGGACTTCGGACGACCGGGCCACGGGCGATGCCTTCGCCACGGGTGCGGTCCGCAGCCGTGGATCCAGCAGCGGCTGTACGAGATCGGTGACGAGGTTCGCCAGACAGACGAGGGCGGCGACGAGCAACGCCTCGGCCTGGACGACGGGAATGTCCCGGAAGGTGACCGAATCGACGAGCAGGGAACCGAGGCCGGGCAGCGCGAAGACCTGCTCCACCAGGACGGTCCCCGCGAGGAGATAGGCGAGGATCAGACCGATCCCGGTGAGGACGGGGACGAAGGTGCCGCGCAGCACGTAGCGCAGCAGGATGTCCCGCTCACGGACACCCCGGGCACGTGCGAACGTGACGTGCTCCCGGTCGAGTTCGCGGATCACCGCGGCTCTGGTCAGCTTCAGAAGGACGGCGGTGACGGCGAGGCCGAGCGCCAGAGCGGGCAGCACCAGATGCATCAGCCGGTCGGTGCCCGAGCCCTCGCCGGGTCCGAACGCCGGGAACCAGCCGAGCATCAGCGCGAACACATAGATGAGCAGCAGACCGCCCGCGAACGCGGGGGTGGACAGCGCCACCACGCCGAGACTCTGTACGACCCGGTCGGTGACCCGCCGGCCCCGCAGGCCCGCCAGGACCCCCAGAGGCAGTCCGAGCAGCAGCGCCACGGCGAATCCGAGACCGACCAGTTGTCCGGTGAGCACGAGCCGGTCGCCCAGCGCCGCGGCGACACCCTCGCCGGTGCGGATCGACGTACCGAGATCGAAGCGGACGGCGTCGCTGAGCCAGTACCAGTACTGCACGGCCAGCGGGCTGTCGAGGTGGTAGCGGGCCCGTACGGCGGCCAGCGCCTGGGGAGTCGCGCTGCGCGGGCCGAGGAGCGTCTGGGCCGGGTCGCCCGGGGCGGCCTGCAGCAGGGCGAACACGGCGACGGACAGGACGATCAGCAGCCCGAGCGTGCCGCCGAGGCGGCGCATCACATGGCCGAGGGGGAGAGCCGCGCGCAGCCGCGAGCGGGCGGCGGGCTTCATCGGTCACCCCCGGCCGGGTCGAGGGTGGCCGGGGCGGAGGGTGTTCGGGGGGCGACACCTTCCGGCCCGGCCTCGGGAGCCGTGCAGGGGATCGGCTCGGGGGATGCGTCCCCCGGCACGGCGGGCTGTTGGGCGGCCGAGGCGCGCGGGCCCAGGTGGGTGCCGAGCCACTCCTCGACCCGGGCGGCGGCATCGAGGAGATGGGCGCCGTCGGTGAACTCATGACCCTCGTCCGGGTACACGTACAACTCGACGGGGGCGCGTCCGGCGCGCAGCAGCGACCGGTACAGCTCGTGGGCCTGGCCGACCGGAGTGACCCGGTCCGCGGCCCCGTGCACAATGAGCGTCGGGGTTCCGCTGCCTCCGCGGGCGAAGACCGCCGAGCGCCGGATGAGTTCGGCGGGCGAGTCCACACCGCCGATCCCGTATGCACGGTCGTAGCCGCCGCCGATGTTGCTGGTGTGCGTGAAGCTCAGCCAGTCGGTCGGTGCGGAGACCACCACCGCCGCCCGGAAGACATCGGTGCGGGCCGCGGCCAGCGCGGCGAGGTAGCCGCCGTAGCTGTGTCCCAGGACGGCGGTACGGTCCGAGTCGGCGAGACCGGCGTCGACGAGGTGGCGCACGCCGGACAGCACATCGTCCAGGTCGGCGCCGCCGATGTCGCCGACCACGGCACGGGCGTGCTCCAGCCCTCGGCCGCTGCTGCCGCGCGGATTGGGCAGCAGGACCAGATATCCGGCGGCGGCAAGCGCGGGTGCGAGGCCCAGTACATCGCCGGGCGCGTATCCGGCGGACCAGAGCCAGGCGGGGCCGCCGTGCACGAGAACGGCGAGGGGCCGGGGACCTGCGCTCTCACCGTACGAGAGAAGGAGCCCCTGCACCGTACGTCCGTCGGCCGCGGACCAGGCGGTGTCCTCGGTACGGACTCCGGCGAGCGTGGCGTCGGCGGGAGCGTTCAGTGCGGTGACGGGCGCCCAGTCCCAGGCGTCCGGTCCTTCGGTGCGGGCGACGACGGCCTCGGCCGGGCGGCCCGGCGCGTCGAGCACGGTCGCGGCCAGCCGCCCGTCGTCGCTGAGCGACAGCTCGGGCTGATAGCCGGCCCCGCCGAGGGCCACCGGGCCCGACCAGAGCGTGCCGGCGGGGCGCCCGGTGTGTCCGACGCGGGAGCCCGTCCCGTCCCAGCCCGCGAACCAGAGCGAGCGGGGTGCGGTGTCCGCGGAGCCGTCGAACCGCAACCAGGTCGCGTCCTCGACACCCGGCACGAGCTCTGTGTGCCCGGTCGTCAGATCGACCACCACCGGCTGCCCGGCCACGATGGAGATGCCTTCGCAGACCGCAGCGGACCGGCCGTCCGCCGAGACGGCGGGAGCGCCCAGCTGCCCCCGGGGCGTGTGCACGGTCCTGGCCGTGCGGGCTTCGAGATCCAGGGCGGCGAACCGCGCAGCGTAGTACCCGGCGGGCAGGGTGTCCTCGGAGACGGTGGCGACGGCAGTGGCTCCGCCGCGCCAGGCGACGTTCCACACGGTCAGCCCGGCCGGCCCGGCCTCGTGCATCGAGCCCTCCGCGAGATCGACGAGATGCAGCGAACGACGGCCGGCACCCGGCGCGAAGCGTTCGGGCGCGGGTGCGGGTTTGAGACGTACCGGCACACCGAGATTCATGCCGTCGCGTTCCGCGCCGTCCTGCGCACAGAGCAGCAGCGCCTGCTTACCGTCGTCGGAGACCAGCAGCTCCTCCACCGCACCGGGGGCGGCGGCGACGGTGCGTACGGCTCCGGAGGCCGTGTCCAGAGCCGCGAGCCGCACCTCGGTACCGGTGGGTCCTTCGACTTCGGCGATGTGCAGCAGCGTCCGGGAGTCCGGCAGCCAGCGCGGGCTGTGACGGTCCGTGGGCGCGGACGGCTCCGGCGGTGCGAGGAACACGGGGGGCTGCGCATCTTCCTCCGGGCCCTGCGGCCCGGCCGGGACCGGAGCCAGGACCAGTCCGACGTTCTTCGGACCGGCTGCCGCCACGGCGACCGCGCGCCCGTCGGGACTGATCCGGGCCTCGACCGGATGGACCAGCCGCAGCATCGCCTCGCGGACACGCCGCACGACGATCGCGGCGCGCCGCTGCGGCGGGCTGGGCGCGGCGGTACTGGGCATGGTGGTCCGTTCCTTGTGCTGGGACTGGCCCCGGAAGCCGGGGGAGTGCGGTGGGTTCAGGCGGCCTTGCGGATCCTGGTCGCCCACGGTCCGATGAATGCGAACGGCCCCTGGTCCAGCAGCACGATCTCCTTGGAGAGCGCGGTCGCGGTCTGCGCCCACCACAGGGGCAGGTACGGCAGATCGGCACCGGCCGTCTGCACCGCCTTCATGAGTTCCCGGGCGCGCTTGTCCTTGTCGGTGGCGGCCTTCGCGGTGTTCAGCGCGGTGTTGACGGTCTCGTTGTCGTAGTGCGCGATGTCCGTCGCCGTGGCCGCGGCATTGAGATACGGGTCGGCGAGTTCGGCCGGGTCGCCGGTGACGGGGAAGTACCACAGGAACTGCAGCGGCTGCTTGCCTGAGCCGAGCTCCGCCACCCACTGCTCCAGGGTGATCTCCTTGACGTTCAGTGTGACGCCGATCTTCTTGAGCGAAGCGGCGAGCGCGAGTGCCGCCTTGCCCAGCTGAGGCCCGCTGTTGGGGTAGTGCAGTTCCGCGGTGAAGCCGTCCTTCGCCGAGGACTTGGCCAGCTCCGCACGGGCGGCGTCCAGGTCGTACGGCAGCGTGGGGATCGCGTCGTAGCCGGAGCGGACCTCGTCCGCAGACATCAGATCGCCCCACATGTCGCGCGAGGGCAGCGCATCGGCGACCTCGGCCCTGCCGTGCAGGATGCCCTTCACCATGCCCTCGCGGTCGGTGGCGTGGGCGATGGCACGCCGGACGTGGACGTCGTCGAACGGGGCCTTCGCCGTGTCGAACGCCAGCGACACCACCGAACGGTCGCCGGTGTATGTGACATCCGCGGTCGATTCCCAGCCGCGGGCCTCGTCCGACGCCAGGCTCAGGGCGCCGTCCACCGCGCCGGACTTCATCGCGACCAGCCGCGTCCCGGCGTCCGGGACGAAAGACAGCTTGAGCTTCCGGACGGCGGGCTTCTCGCCCCACCAGGCGTCGTTGCGCTCCAGCAGCACATGGTCGTCGGCGGCGAACTCCGTGATCCGGTACGGACCGGTGCCGAGCAGCAGCGTCTTCGCCGTGCCGATCCGTCCCCGATTGCGGGTCAGGAACGCACGGCTGCTGATGAGGAGCCCGCCCGCGGTCGTCGTCCACGCGAACATCGCGTCGGGCGCCTTGAGCCGGATCGTCACCTCGTGGTCGCCGGTGGCCTTCACCGACTGCACACCCGCGTAGGCGTAACCGAGGGTGGAGCCGTTCTTCGGATCCCGGATGGCCTCGATGGAGGCCACCACGTCGTCCGCGGTGAACGGGGTGCCGTCGGTGAACGTGACACCGCGGCGGAGTGTGTACACGTACGTCGTGGCATCGGGCTGCTTCCAGGACGATGCGAGGCCGGGCTTCAGCTTGCCGGACGGGTCGACCGAGAGCAGGGACTCCTGGGCCAGCACCGCGACCAGGTAATTGAGCACGCCCGACTCGCGGCCCACATCGAGGCTGGAGATGGAGGAGGGCAGGGCGAGGGTGAGGCTGCTGATCGGCACATCCGCGCCCAGGGCCCGGGCGCCCGAACCGGCCCGGCCGTCACCGGAGCCTTTCGCCGGCTGTGGCGCACAGGCGGCGAGCACACCGGACGCGGCGAGCGCGCCCATTCCCGCGCCGGCAAGGCGCAGCAGTCGCCGTCGGCTGAGGTTGCCATCCGGTTCCGATGTCATCGGGAACCACCCATCTCGCATCTGTCCACTGAAGCTGCCCAACTGGGCGTGGACAGTATCCGAAGCCCTTGAGGTCGTCAAAGGACGGCTTATAAATGTCCAGGACGTGGACATTCGGCAGGGATTCTTCGGGCGACGATCTGCTGGACCGGCTCGGGCCTCCACTCGACGTACCCGGACTCGGCCCCGCCCGCGTGCCGCGCGTAGAGACAGTGGCCCGTCCCGCGCATGCTCTCCGGTGTCGTGATCGTCGGCCCGTGAGCCGCGAGGCTGTCGACGAACGCGTCGAGATCGGTCCGGCGTCGCCACCGAATGGGCGCTCCTGCTGATCAATGTGCCGGCGGAGCGGGCGCTGCATTCCAGGGTGAATGGGATGTGCGACCGGACCCGCCGGCGCCTCCAGGGCGCCGAAGCCGCCCGCCGCCGCTACGACTTCGCCGGGCCGATCGCTCCGGTTGTTAGGCTCCGATCGTGAAATTCGGCGTGAACATACTCAATTTCGGTGTCGGCGCCACCCCGGCAAGTCTCCTTCAACAGGCCGTGGACGCACGTGAGTTGGGGTACTCCTTCGCGATGATCTCCGATCACATCGCGGTCACTCCCGATGTGCACGAGACGTATCCCGCCCCGTTCTACGACCAGTTCGTACTCGCCGCGCACATCGCCGGGCGGGTACCAGGTCTGGTGCTCGGCACGACCGTCACCGTGATTCCCTACCGGCACCCTCTGCAGACGGCCCGGCTCGCCGCCAATATCGACAACCTGAACGCCGACGGGTTCATCCTCGGCGCGGGGATCGGCTGGTCCAGGGCCGAGTACGAGGCGCTGGGCGTGCCCTTCGCCGAGCGGGGACGGATCACCGACGAATACCTGGCCGCCATCCGCGCCGCATGGACCGAGGACCCCACGACGTTCCGGGGCGAGCGCGTGTCGTACCAAGGGGTACGGACCGCGCCCGCGCCCGCATCCGCCCCCTGCCTGCCCGTCTGGGTCGGTGGCAACTCGGCCGCTGCCCAGCGCCGCGCCGCCCGGTTCGGTGAGGGCTGGCACCCGTACCGGCTGCCGCTCGATGCGATCCGGGCCGGGCTGCCGGTGATCACGGAGGAGGCCGAACGGGTCCGGCGCCCCGCTCCCGCGCTCGTACCGCGGTTGCAGATCCGCGTCACCGACGCACTCCTCGGCAGTGAACGCCCCGCCGGACACGGCACGATCGACCGGATCCGGACGGATCTGACAGAGCTCGGCGAGCTGGGCGCCACCCACGTGCTGCTCGACGTCAACCCGGACACACCCGCCGAACGCGGCACGGCGGGCGACGACCGGAGGCTTCTCGAACTCCTCGTGAACAAGGTCGTGGACCCGGTCACGGGTGGCGTCCGCTGAATCATTGCGGCCCGATGAACACTGCACCGGCCCGGGAATATGTGCACGGAAAAGGACCTTCCTGCTGCTGTAGCGACCGGTGAACGGCCCGGCCGTCGGTGCCGTGAGCCGTCGCTGCCATGACCAGGAGAGAGGGAGCTCATGCCCAAGGCGTACGTGTTCACCCGCAACGGCGGACCGGAGGTGGAGGCCCTCATCGACCAGGACGTGCCGGTGCCGGGCCCCGGCGAGCTGCTTGTCGCCGTCCGGGCGGCCGGGGTCAACCCGGTCGACTGGAAGCTGCGTACGGGGTACACCAGGCCCGGCAGTGAGCCGCAGCCGTTTCCCACCGTCTTCGGCAGCGAGGCCGCCGGAGTAGTCGAGGGCGTGGGCCCGGATGTCGAAGGATTCGCGGTCGGGGACGAGGTCTTCGGCAATCCGGTGACCGGCGGGTACGCCGAGTACACGCTGCTGCCCGTCGCCGTGACCGCGCACAAGCCGGCCGGGCTGTCGTTCACCGACGCGGCCGTGCTGCCGGTCGCGCCGGCCACCGCGTACGACGGCGTCCGCCAGCTCGGACTCGCCCCTGGTTCGACCCTGCTGATCACCGGGGCCGGCGGCGGAGTCGGAACGGCCGCGGCACAGCTCGCCCGCCACGCCGGCGTCCATGTCATCGGTACCGCGAGCGCGGCCAAGAAGGACTTCATCGAGTCGCTCGGCGCTGTGCACGTCGAATCCGGCGCCGGTCTCGCCGACCGGGTCCGGGCAGCGGCACCCGACGGCATCGACGCGGTCTTCGACCTGGTCGGCGGCGACACCCTGAGGGCCGTGGCCCCGCTGCTCACGGACCCGGCCACGCTGATCAGCGCCGGAGGCAAGCCACTGGCGGTGGAGCTCGGAGGGGCGGCCGTCGCACGGGCCCGCACCGCGGCGGTCCTCGACGAGGTGGCGAACCTCGTCGTCACCGGAGCCCTGCGGACGCATGTGACCGGGGCCTTCCCGCTCGCCGAGGCGGGAGAAGCGCTGCGCGCCGTGGAGAGCGGACATGCGCGCGGAAAGATCGTGATCGAGGTGATCGCGTGAGCGCGCCGCATCTCACCGGGGAGGACGCGCACCCGCTGGACAACCCGGTCCGCGCCGCACTGACCGGCCCGCACGCCCACTTCGCCGAGCACCGTGGCCGCATCCTGCGCTACCCGTCGGACGTGGCCCCCTGGGTCGCGATCCCGGACGCGCCGCAGGCCGAGGACTGGGCCGACGCAGCAGCGCTTGCCGGCCCCGGCGGCGCCGTCACCATCACCGCTTTCCGCGAACCGCCGCCGGACGACTGGGAGATCACTTTTCACGCCGAGGGCGTCCAGCTCGTCGACGCCGGGGTCGAGGCGGCCCCGTATCCGCAGGCCGTACGGCTCGGACCCGATGATGTGCCCGAGATGCTCGACCTGGTCGCCCGCACCCGCCCGGGACCGTTCCTGCCCCGTACGGTCGAGCTCGGCACCTACCTCGGCATCCGCCGCGAAGGAACGCTCGTCGCGATGGCGGGCGAACGCCTCCACCCACCCGGCTGGAGCGAGATCAGCGGCGTCTGCACGGACGAGTCCGTGCGCGGGCAGGGGCTCGGCAGCGGGCTCGTCCTCGCTGTCGCCCACGAGATCAGGCAGCGCGGCGAAACACCGTTCCTGCATGCCTCCGCCTCCAACACCAATGCCGTCCGGCTCTACGAATCGCTGGGATTCGTGCTCCGTCGCCGGACGTCGTTCCTCTCGGCGCTCGTACCGGAACACCCGGCGATACGCCTGCCGGGAACCGGTGACGTCCGCCGCGACGGCGAAGCCCGTGCGGCAGCCGTGCGCTGAACCGCAACACAGTGACCTTCGTCCCGCGACTTCCGGGCCGAAGGTCACTGCCATTTCCAGTTCCGGGACCTTCGGCGCGCTCCAAGAGGCCATAAGCCTCGTGTGCTGCCCCCTTTGAACCGGATGGACTGGGAATGAACGCCGGCGTGGGGCCGGCAGATCCCGGGAGGATGGGCCGTGACGATCGGGCTCCAGCACCGAGCGGCGACGCGTGGAGCGACGATGCTCCCTGGTACGGACGCGGGGGAGGCAGCCGTTTTCGCCCCCCGGATCGGGAACGGGGCACTGTTCGGCGGGCTGGCACTGCTGACCGCCCTGGTCGGCTTCCTGGACATCCGGACCGGCGACGAGCTGCGCCTCATACCGCTTCTCGTGGTCGTGCCCGCACTCGTCTCGGTCTTCGGAACCATCCGGCAGACCGTCGGCGTGGCCACCTCGGTCATGACCGTTGTCGTCTGCTCCCGGCTGGTGACCGGGGGGACGTTCTGGGACATCACCAGCAGCGTCGCCTTCACCGTGCTGGCTTGCTTCCTGGGCGTCGGCTCCTGTGCGCTGCGGCTCCGTCATGCCGCCGAGATAGCCAGACTGCGCTCCGCCGCCGTTGCACTCCAGCGGCAGATTCTGCGCCCGTTGCCCATCCTGACCGAGCAGATCTTCGCCCACGGCATCTATACGCCGATCGAGGAGGACCGCCTGGTCGGCGGTGACATCTACGAGGTCGTGCAGTCACCCTACGGAACCCGGGTGATCATCGGGGATGTCCAGGGCAAGGGGCTCGCCGCGATCGGGGCAGGCTTCGCCGTGCTCGGAGCGTTCCGGGAAGCGGCCATCCGCGAGCCCACCCTGACCGGAGTGGTCGATGCGCTGGAGGACGCCGTCGCCCGGCACAACGCGTTCTCCGCCCAGACCGGCGAGATCGAACGCTTCGTCACCGCTCTGGTGCTCGGCTTCGACGGGGAGGACCGGGTGCAGGCCGTGAACTGCGGCCATCTGCCGCCCCGGCTGCTGCACGACGGTGTGGCCTGCCCGGTTCCGCTGCGGCGCACATCTGTTCCCTTGGGCATGGCGGAGCTCAGCACGGAGGCACGCGTCGCGGAATGGCTGGACTTCCCGCCTGGCGCGACGCTTCTGGTCTTCACCGACGGGGTCACCGAGGCCCGCGACGTATCGGGCGCCTTCTATCCGCTGGACGCCCGGCTGGGCCACTGGGCAGAGCGCGGGCCGCGCGAGGTGCTGGATGCGCTCCACGCCGACCTGGAGTCCTTCTCCGGAGGTGTGCGACGTGACGACATCGCCGCCCTCGCCCTGCGTCGGGCGCCGGCAGGCAGTCGCCACCGGCCCGTGGCGACGGGTCACGGTGCTCGCCGCGCCGCTGAGGCCTTCAGCGGCCGATAGGGCAGCCGAGCGCCGATCCAATGTCCCGACGAGACTTCTGTCGCGTCGGGACATTTTTAGGTGTACGGTGCACTCATGAATCCGGAACGAAAGACCCCGGAGCGACGGAGCCGCAAGGCCCGCAGGACCCGGGACACACTGGCGCAGGCCGCGATCGAGCTCGTACTCGAGCGAGGCCTGAAGAATGTGACGGTCGAGGAGATCGCGCAACGCGCGGACGTCGACCGGCGGACCTTCAGCCGGTACTTCACCAGCAAGGAAGCCGCAGTCCTGGACTCGCTCCGGGGCGACGGCGACCGGATCAACGACGCACTGCGAGTACGCCCCGCCGACGAGCCCCCGCTCGTCGCGTACCGCCGCGCCGTTGTCGCCTGGCTGGACGACCCCGACGCCCAGGCCTGGCACCGCCGCGACCGGATCTTCGACCTGCTGGTCCTCGCCGAGCAGGAGCCGACCCTCTACGCCGCGTTCCACCACATCCGGGTGGACGCCCAGGAGGACTCGGTCGCCATCGTCGCGGACCGGCTCGGAGTCGACCCGCGGCTGGACATCCGACCCGCCGTCACGGTCGCAGCGGGCGCCGGGGCACTCATCGCGGCCCAGGCCGCCTGGGTACGCGGCGGACATCCGGACAACCTGCCCCGACTGGTCGGGCAGGCCTTCGACGCCCTCTCCGGACAACTGCTCACGCAGCTTCCCGCCGGGCCGGCGCCGCACAGCATCACGGAAGGAAACACAACCCGATGAGCACCCCCCTCACCCCCGCCGACCAGGAGTTCGCCGGCCGGACCGCCCTCGTAACCGGCGGCGCCTCCGGCATAGGACTGGCCCTGGCCCACCGGCTGGCCGCAGGCGGCGCGTCCGTCGTCGTCGCCGACTACGACGAGGCAGGCGCCCGCAAGACGGTCGCCGAACTGGAGAGCGCCGGAGCCAAGGCCGCCGCGGTCGCCATGGATGTGACCGACCCGGCGTCCGTCGAAGCGGGCGTGCGATTCGCCGTCGACACGTTCGGCGCCCTGCACCTCGCCGTCAACAACGCGGGCATCGGCGGCCCCAGCAACCCCACCGGTGAGTACGCGATCGAGGACTGGAACCGGGTCGTCGCCACCAACCTCAGCGGTGTCTTCCACTCGATGCGCTACGAGCTTCCCGCAATCGTCGCGGCGGGCGGCGGCGCCGTCGTCAACATGTCGTCGATCCTCGGCACCAACGGCTTCGCCGGATCGCCCGCCTACGTGGCCGCCAAGCACGGTGTCGTCGGCCTCACCAAGACGGCCGCCCTCGAATACGCGGCACAGAACGTCCGGGTCAACGCCGTCGGCCCCGGCTTCATCGACACGCCGCTGCTGCGCAACACGGACAGCCCGGCCCGCGACCGCCTCATCTCGCTGCACCCGGCCGGACGCCTCGGCAAGGCGGAGGAAGTCGCCGAACTCGCCGCCTTCCTGCTCTCCGACCGCGCCTCGTTCATCCACGGCAGCTACCACCTGGTGGACGGTGGCTACTCCGCCTCCTGATCGGCGGACGGGGGAACGGGGGCGAGCAACAGAACACAAAGAAAGCAGTGAGGAGAACCCCATGAAGGCCGTTCAGTACCGTGCCGTCGGCTCAGCACCCGAAGTCGTCACCGTGCCCGCCCCGGAGCCCGGCCCCGGCCAGGTGCTGCTGAAGGTCACCGCCGCAGGTGTCTGTCACTCCGACATCGCCGTGATGAGCCGGCCCGCGGAGCAGATCCCCTTCCCTCTGCCGCTCACCCTCGGCCATGAGGGCGTCGGCACTGTCGCCGCGCTCGGCGACGGAGTGAGGGGCCTCTCGACCGGCGAATCCGTCGCGGTCTACGGCCCCTGGGGCTGCGGTACGTGCATCAAGTGCGCCGAGGGCAAGGAGAACTACTGTCTGCGCGCCAAGGAACTCGGCATCACCCCGCCCGGACTCGGCTCGCCCGGCGCCATGGCCGAGTACATGATCGTCGACGACCCCCGCCACCTGGTGCCGCTCGGCGACCTCGACCCGGTCCAGGCCGTGCCGCTCACCGACGCGGGCCTCACCCCGTACCACGCGATCAAGCGGTCCCTGCCCAAGTTGGTGCCCGGTGCCACCGCAGTCGTCATCGGCACCGGCGGCCTCGGCCACGTCGCGATCCAGCTGCTGCGCGTCATGACGGCCGTCCGGGTCATCGCCCTGGACGTCTCGGAGGACAAGCTCGCCCTGGCCCGTGCCGTCGGCGCCCACGAAACCGTGCTCTCCGACGAACACGCCGCTGCGAAGGTCCGTGACCTGACCGGCGGTATCGGCGCGCAGGTCGTCCTCGACTTCGTCGGAGCGCCTCCCACCGTCGCCACGGCGGGGGCCGTGGCCGCCATCGACTCCGATGTCACGATCGTCGGCATCGGCGGCGGTGCGCTGCCGGTCGGCTTCGGCTCACTGCCGTACAGCACGACGGTGACCTCCCCGTACTGGGGATCGCGCTCCGAGCTCGCCGAGGTACTCGACCTCGCCCGTGCCGGATCGGTCGAGGTCCACGTCGAGACCTACACGCTGGACGAGGCGCCACTGGCGTACGAGCGGCTGCACCACGGCAAGATCAACGGCCGCGCGGTCATCCTCCCCAACGGCTGACCGGCCACAGCCCTGATCTCCAGGACCGTGCGGGCCGGCGCGCCGTGGGACGGGCCGCACCGGCCAAACCGCGACCCGTTGGGACCGCCTCGCCCA
>NZ_JBHVWS010000048.1:0-20130 GCF_042882185.1 Streptomyces sp. NPDC058239 | reverse complement strand
GCGCGGCAACAGCTTTTTTATACTGGACCGTGGGGGCCGTCGCGAAGTGCGACGGCCCGCACGGTCATACCCGCGACCGTTGCGCACCGCATCGCACACCGATGAGACTGGGCGGATGGAATTCGTCGCGCTGATGACCCTGCCCGGACTGGTGATCGGGCTGACCGTCGTCGCCTTTCTCGATCAGCTGATGCTGCGCGCAGGGCGGGCCGGGCTGCTGCCATGGCGCAACAGCGCCCGCCGGGGCCAGGTGTCGGCGACCGGATTCGAGCAGTTGCACGCGAGCTTCTCGCCCGGCAAACAGAGCGAACTCAAGGAGCGCCAAAGCGCCCTGCTGCTGCGCGACGACGAGGAGGACGGTGCGCCGCCCCACCGCTCCACCGTCGACCTCGACGGCGGCCGCGCCGTCATCCGCCTGCCCGGACGGCACACCTGGAGCGGGTCTCTTTGACGGCCGCACTCCACCTCGCCGCCATCCTCATCCGGACCCGTCAGTGACCCACGGGAGGGGAATCTAGCCCTCGCCGGTGGTGTGTTCCTTCAGGAAGGCCCCTGCGTGGGCGGCAGCCTCTTCCTTCGTGGCGAGAGCGAGTGCGCCGTTGTCTTCGCTGCATGTTCCGTCGGCGCCCTGACCCTTCCATCGCCAGCCATCCGACGACGTGTCCCGGAACAATTCGGCGGTACCACCGAACAGTTCGAGGCTCCGCGCCCTCATTTCCGTGGCTGCCGACTTGTCGACGGCGTCGGGCCACTTCTTGCGGGCACCCTGTCGGGTGATACCCCAAGCAGCGCCCATCCGCTCGTAGCTCGCACCATAGGCACCGGCGGTCTGTGCGGCAATCGCCGTCAACCGCTTGACCTCCTCGTCCACTACCTTCCAGGTGCTGAGGATGGACAGGGCCACGTCAGAGGGGTCCGCTGCCCACATGTGGTCCTCGGGGAGTCCGGTCGCTCGGGCGCGCATGGATGCGGCGAGCGGGTTGAGGGCGTCGAGGAGGGCCGCGTCGAGGGCCGTCAGTTCTGCGGTCGTGATCTCAGGCTTCACCATGGGGGTAACTTTAGTTAACGAACCGCCAAGTGGTAACTAAAGTTACCGATTGGCATATGCCAATTCCGGCTGCTGGATTGAATCCTGCGTCCGGCTGACCGTGAGGCCTGTGCCGCGGTGTCAGTGGCTGCAAGCTGTTGGCCCCGAGTGCCAAGGAGGCAGAACCGAGAGGTCCTGCCTAGGTCCTGCGGCGCAGCACCGAGTCCGCCAGCCCCGCCCCGCACTTCTGCAACAGGCTGTACGCGAGAACGGGCAGGAGCACCTGAGGGCTGCTCGGCAGATTCGTTGCCGCCAGTACCGCACCTGCACTGCTGTTGTTCATTCCGCAGGTGAGCGTGATCGCGACCGTGTCCGCGCGGTTCGCCCGTACCGTGCGGGCGAGACACCAGCCGATGACGAAGGACGCCGCGCACAGGGCTCCGGACACGACGACGGCCGCGACCAGCAGTGCGGGCCGCGGGTGGAGCAGGAAGCCGCCGAGCGCCCCACAGGCGTTGCTGTACGTGAGCAGTACCGCGTCGACGAGTCCGAGCAGTCGCAGCCATGGCAGATGCCGTTCGAGCACAAGGCGGGGTGTCACCCGTTGGACGAACAGACCGGCGACGCACGGCACGATCACGCTGATCACGGCGAACGCCCCGCCGTCCGTCGCAGCCATCCGGGACAGATCGTGGGCATAGTGGCCACGTGTCAGAGTCGAGGCCGCTGAGAGCATCAGCGGAATCGTCAGCGGACTCAGCAGGGTGGAGGCGAGCACGATCCCCACGACCAGGGAGTGATTACCGCCCGCCCGGCCGCCCCAGACCGTGGCTCCGGCCGCGACCGGCATGGCCCCCACGAGCGCGAGGCCGGTGATCAGCCCGCTGCAGCCGTCAGCATCGGGCAGTCGGCCCAGTGCAACGGCCAGGCAGGGCAGCAGGGCCAGCGGAATGAGCGTATTGGCGGCCGTTCCCACCAGCAGCGGCAGCGGCCGGCGGACGAGCCGAGGCAGCCCCCCGGCAGGAACCCGTAACGCCGCGGCGAAGAGCAGATAGCCGAGCAGGAGCGACGGCAGGGTGAGCTGGGTACGGGCGGCGCCACCGGGGACGGGCACCGCGGTGAGGTGAAGCTGCCGCAGGGCCAGTCCGGCCTGCGGCAGCAGCGTGGCCGCCGTGTACGCGGCCACCATCACCCAGGTCAGCCGTCGCTGGAGGAGTGAGAGCAGACGCGGCACAACCGGTGGACGGATGACACGGGTGGCACGTGCGGGGGAGATGAGTGGCATCGCACGGAACCTCGATGGGGGTGGGGCCTGAACGGACCGGTCACTGCGGGAGCGGCAGTGCCTTTCGTATCAGTGCGGTCCCCAGCCCGATCCAGACCGTGGCGAACAGCCATCCGGCGAGTACATCCGTCGCCCAGTGGACGCCGAGCAGAACCCGGCTCACACCGACGGCCGCGGCCCAGCAGACCACCAGGACGGCGACCGCGGTACGGAGGGGGCGCGGCCCGGTCCCGCCGCGCGTCCGGAGACCGAGGGCCGTGAGCAGCAGGCCGGCCATCAGCGCGGACGTCGTCGCGTGCCCGGAGGGGAAGGCGAAGCCCGAGGCGTGTGTGGCCCAGTCGCCCAGCGGCGGGCGGGGCCGGGCGATCAGCTCCATGAGGCCGTAGCGGACGCCCTGCGCAAGCAGCAGGAAGGTCAGGGCGCCTGCCGCGTACCCCAGCCGTCGGCGGGTGTCACGGCCGGCGACCAGCCCGGCGATCACCGCTGTTCCGTACGGGAACACTCCGGTACCGGTGGCCGTGACGGCCCGGGCGGTCGCCACGAGGCCCGACGGCCGATGCCGCAGCGACCAGTCGTGGCCGGCCCGGTCCAGGGCGGGCGGGGAGCCGTGCCGGGTGGCCAGGACGAGAACCGTCAGCCCGACGAGCCCGAGCAGCCCGACGAGAACGGCCACCAGTGGTGCACGGAGCGGTGACGCGACGGGGACGGACCGGGCGCGCGCGACCGCCGAAGCGTCTTCGGTCACCGTGTCGCCACCAGGGGGCGCAGCGGGCTTTCGCGCAGCCGGACGACCGCCGGGGCGCAGCGCCGAGCCGCGACCGTCAGCGGCCAGGCGACCAGCGCGCCGGTGGCCAGCCCGATCAGCACATCGTGCGGGTAGTGCACCCCGATCCACACCCGGGACGCCGCCATCAGCAGAGCGGCAGGCACCGCAAGCGCCCCGAGCCGGCGGTCGGTCAGCCAGATCGCCACCGCCGCGGCCGCCGCGACGGCGGCGTGGTTGCTGGGGAAGGACCAGTCACCGAGCGAGGGGCATGCCTCCACCGTCACGACATGCAGGGCCTGGCACGGCCGTTGCTCATGGAAGGCCGACTTCACCAGATCGTTGACGATGTACGCGGCCACCACGACGAGCGGAGTACAGAGCGCCATGGCGGTACGGGCGGGGCCTGCGGAGCGGGAGCGCCACCAGGACGCGAGCATCAGCAGGGCGAACAGTGCCAGTCCGTAGTCCGACCAGACGCGGATGGCGGAATCCAGAGCGGCCGGGGAGCGCTGGGCCAGCTCGGTGATCCGGGTGTACAGGCCGCCGTCGATCGAGGTGGCGGTGGAGGCGAGAAGCATCAGCTGTTGTCCCCTTCGGCGGTGCGCCGGCCGCGGGAGCGGAGCAGTTCGGCGGCGAGCGGGATGAGGGAGACCACGACCACGACAGCGACGATCGGCAGCAGATAACGGTCGACGTCGGGCACCGAGGACCCCAGTGCGTATCCCGCGAGGACCAGTCCGACGGTCCAGACCGCCCCGCCGACGACCTGCCACAGTGTGAAGAGCCCGGCAGGGACGTCGAGCGCCCCGGCCAGCGGGTTGAGCACCGTGCGTACGACGGGTACGAAGCGGGCCAGCACGATCGCCCGCGCATGGCCGTATCTGCCGAGCAGCTCCTCGGCGCGGGCGGCGCCCTCGTGCAGCCGTCTGGCGCGGCTGCGGGCGAGCAGGGCCCGGCCCCCGCGGCGACCGATCCAGTAGCCTGCCTGCGCACCGAGCAGCGCGCCGGCCATGGCGGCGATCAGCACCTGCGGCAACGACAGCTGGACCGGGCCGTGGGTGCCCGACACGCAGAGCAGGCCCGCCGTGAACAGGAGGGAATCGCCGGGCAGGAAGAAGCCGACGAGCAGTCCTGTCTCGGCGAAGAGCACGACGGCGATGCCGAGCGCACCGAACGCTCCGAGCAGTGAACCCGCGTCGAGCAGGTTCACCGCTTGCGGCGCGGCCGCCAGTGAGAATACGGACACGGTGGCAGGTCTCCCATAATGGTGAGCGGGCAGCCCTACGGAACGCCCGGACTGACTACAGTGATGTAGACGGTCTACATCACTGTAGACGTTCGAAGCGGGAGGAGCGTTCCCATGGCGCAGGCGCAGGGGATATCGAGCGGGGATCCTGACCCGCGCGCGCACGCCGGGGCGAGCCCTCGACCGCACGGCGGGCCGGGCCCTGGGTCCGGGTCGGTACCCAGTGCGGAGCGGCGGCCGGCCGGGGAGCTGGAATCCACCGTCCTGGCGGCCCTCTGGGCGGCCGACACCCCGCTCACCCCCGGCCAGGTGCAGGGCGCCCTCGGCGCACCCCTGGCCCGCACCACCGTCACCACGATCCTGACCAGGCTGTACGAGAAGGGCACGGTCACCCGTACCCGGTCGGGGCGCGGCTTCGCGTACACCCCCACCGAGGACGCGCCCGGCCTCACCGCCCGCAGGATGCACAGCGAACTGCAGAAGGAGGAGGACCGCAGCACCGTGCTGGCCCGATTCGTCTCGCAGCTCACCGACGAGGACGAGCAGCTGCTCAGGGAGCTGCTCGACGGAGACGCCCGATGATCTACGCCGTGTGGGTTCCACTGCTGATGCCGTTCGTCGCGGTGCCCGCGGCCCGCCGCCTGGCGGACGCCCTGTCACCTGTGCGCGCCGTACGGCTGCTCGCGTCGACGGCCGTCGGCCTCGCCCTGTTCAGCACGCTCGCCCTGGTGCTGCTGGTGGTGCCCGGCGCGACCCGGCTCTCCGCCGTGGCCGCGGTCGGCGAACTCGTGAAGCCGCTCGCCGACGCCGTGCCCGCCGTGGCCGTTCCGCTCGCAGCCGCCGCAGTGGCGCTGCTGGCCGCGTGTGCCACCGCGGTCGCCCGTACCGCGCGCCGCCACTGGGTGGAGCTGCATCGCGCAGGCGTTCCGGCCGACGCCTCGGGAGGCGAACTGGCCGTTCTTCGCGACAGCCGCCCCGACGCCTATGCGCTGCCCGGACTCCCGGGCAGCCCCGGCCGGATCGTCGTCACCACCGGAATGCTGCGCGCCCTGGACCCCGCCGAACGCGACGCCCTCCTCGCACACGAGCGTGCCCACCTCGCAGGTCACCACCACTTCTTTCTCGCCGCAGCAGAACTGGCCGCCCTCTGCCACCCCGCGCTGCGCTCCCTGCGCGCACCCATGGGCTACGCGCTGGAGCGCTGCGCCGACGAGGCGGCGGCCGCGGCGGTCGGCGACCGGCGGGTCGCGGCGCGCGCGATCGGCCGAGCCGCGCTCGCCGCACGCGCTGCGGAAGCGCCCGAGGCGCGTCCCCGCGTGGCGCTCGCCGCAACGGCGGGGCCGGTACCGCGCCGGGTCGAGGCGCTGCTCGGCTGGGCGACCCCCCGACCGCGCGTCGGCCGTGCGGCCGCGGCGGCACTGCTGGCGTGCCTGGCCCTGTCCGGAGCGGCCGCGCTCGACGCGACACATGATCTGCACAGCAGCATCGAGGTGGCGCAGGGCGAGAGCCCGCAGCGCTGAGACCGCACGGCGCGGGTGTCCTTCCTGCGAGCGCC
Source organism: Streptomyces sp. NPDC058239 (assembly GCF_042882185.1). Classification (NCBI taxonomy): domain Bacteria; kingdom Bacillati; phylum Actinomycetota; class Actinomycetes; order Kitasatosporales; family Streptomycetaceae; genus Streptomyces; species Streptomyces sp. NPDC058239. The sequence continues at coordinate 14,251 of NZ_JBHVWS010000048.1, read as the reverse complement.
GACCGTGTGTGACCGGGGCAACTCCTCGGCGACGGCCGGGGGTCCAGGCAGGGTTATACCTGCCGTCGAGCCACGCCCTCAACCGACAGCGGCGTGGTTAGACTGTGCGTCATGGGTTCGTACTACTTCTTCCGCTGATTCCGGGCATGGACGCCGCCGCGCGACGCTGAGCGTCGCCGTGTGACCCGTACGGTCACCACCGCGTGCCGCGCAGCCCTTCTTTCCGCCCGCCGGACACCCCCGCCCCCGCAGCGCCCTTTCCACGTGCCGTCGAGGGCATGTCACCTCAGGGAAGCCCACCCATGCCCATGCAGCACGATCGCGCCCAACTGACCTTGAAAGACGTCTCCAAGGCGTACGGAGACCGAACCGTCCTCGACCAGGTGTCGCTCACCGTCCGCCCCGGCGACCGCGTGGGCGTGATCGGTGAGAACGGCTCCGGGAAGTCCACACTGCTCCGGCTGATGGCCGGGGCCGAGAAGCCGGACACCGGAGACGTCACCGTCCGGTTCCACGCCGGCATCGGCCATCTCACCCAGACCCTCGCGCTCGGCGCCGCCCGCACCGTCCAGGACACCGTCGACGCGGCCCTCGCCGAACTGCGTGAACTGGAACAGCGGATCCGCACCGCGGAAGCCGCGCTGGCCAGGACCGAGACCCCGGAGGATGCCGAACTCGCCGCATACGGCGACCTGTTGACAGCGTATGAGGAACGCGACGGCTACCGGGCAGATGCCCGGGTCGACGCCGCGCTGCACGGGCTCGGGATCGGCCACCTCACCCGTGACCGCTCCCTCGGAACCCTGTCAGGCGGCGAACAGTCCAGGCTCGCACTCGCCTGCGTGCTGGCCTCCGCCCCCGAACTGCTGCTGCTCGACGAGCCCACCAACCACCTCGACCTCCATGCCGTCAACTGGCTGGAGGACCACCTGCGCGCCCACCGCGGAACCCTCGTCGTCATCACCCACGACCGCGCCTTCCTGGAGCGCACCACCACCGTGATCCTGGAGGTCGACCGGGATCTGCGCAGCGTCGTCCGCTACGGGGACGGCTGGGACGGCTACCGCACCACGAAGGCCGCCGCCCGCCGCCGCTGGGCCCAGGACCACCAGGCATGGCTGGACGAGCTGACCCGTACCCAGGAACTCGCCGACGCGGCGGGCCGACGGCTGGCCGGCACCGGAAAGGACCCCCACGAGGGCTGGGGCAAGCACCGCCGCTCGCACGAGGCCAAGCTGTCCGGACAGGTCCGAGCGGCCAGAACTCGACTGGAAGAGCTGCGGCGGTCACCCGTGCCGGCCCCGCCCCGACCGCTGCGCTTCACCGCCGAACTGGCCGTGGCGGCGGACGGCGAACCGCACCAGGGGCCGCTCGCCGAACTCGACTCCATCGTGGTCGGCGACCGGCTCGACCTGCCTGCCTGGCAGGTGACTGCGGGACAGCGACTGCTGGTCACCGGCCCCAACGGCGCCGGGAAGACCACTCTGCTGCGGGTGCTGGCCGGAGACCTCCGCCCCGACCGCGGCACGGTCCGACGTCGGGCCAGGATCGGCTACCTCCCGCAGGAACTTCCCGCCAGGCCGACCCGCCGTACGCTCCTCGCGACCTTCGCCGCCGGACGTCCCGGCCACCCCGAAACCTGGGCGGAACACCTGCTCGCCCTGGGCCTGTTCCGGCCGGCGGACCTGACGGTGCCCGTCGCCGCTCTCTCCGTCGGTCAGCAACGACGGCTCGCCATCGCCCGGTTGGTCACCCGCCCGGCCGATCTGCTGGTGCTGGACGAGCCGACGAACCACATCGCGCTCGACCTGGTGGAGGAGCTGGAGGCCGCACTGGCGCAGTACACGGGAGCGGTGGTCGTGGTGTCGCACGATCGCAGCTTCCGCAGCAGGTTCACCGGCGACAGACTGGAGCTCCGTGCCGGACGACCGGTCGCCGGGACCCGCACGTAGAGTTCGAGCGGCACGACCGACGCGAGACGAGCCCCCGGAGCAGCTGCTGTGAGAGTGATCATTTTCGGTGCCACCGGGATGGTGGGCCAAGGCGTACTGCGGGCCTGCCTGCTCGACGACCGGGTCGAGAGCGTCCTGATCGTCGGCCGTACGCCGGCCGGCGTACGGCACCCCAAGGTCCGTGAGGTCGTCCACCGCGATTTCACGGACTTCTCGGCGATCGACGCCGAACTCACCGGCCTCGACGCGTGCTTCTTCTGTCTCGGCGTCACCTCGGCCGGTCTGAGCGAGGAGGAGTACTCCCGCATCACATACACGTACACCCTGGCCGCCGCTCGGGCGGTCGCCGCCCACAACCCGGGGCTGACCTTCACGTACGTGTCCGGGGAAGGCACGGACAGCAGCGAGAAGGGCCGCACCGCGTGGGCGCGGGTCAAGGGGCGCACCGAGAACGAGCTCCTGGCGATGGACTTCCACGCGTACATGTTCCGGCCGGGCTACATCCAGCCGCTGCACGGTGCGACGTCGAAGACCGCCTTGTACCGCTGGATGTACCGGGGTGTCTCCTGGCTGTACCCGGTGCTCCGGCGGATCATGCCGAACCATGTGACGACCACCGACAACCTGGGGCGCGCCATGATCGCCGTCGTCGGCCGGCAGGGCTCCGGCGAACACATCCTGCGCAGCCAGGAGATCAACCGCGCGGCCGGCGCATAGCCTCTCGGCGTTTGCCCCGGAGGTGTTCCGCCAGCCGTTCGACGAAGACCAGCTGGCCCACGACGAGACGCTCCGCCGCCTCATCCGGCGTGCACCAGGCGAACCGGTCGATCTCCGGGAACTCCTTCTGCACGCCGGACCCCCGGGGCCACTCCATGGTGAAGGTCCCGGGCTCGGCACGCGCCGGATCGACATCGGCCTCCATCGCCCACACGACCACCGACTTGCCACCGGTCTGACGGGACTCACCGAGTGGCACCCACACACCGTCCGGCGCCGGATGGCCGAACTCCTCCTCGAACTCCCGGCGGGCAGCAGCCTCGGGTTCCTCATCGGGGCCGTACTCGCCCTTGGGGACCGACCACGCCGCCGCCTCGCGCCTCGCCCAGAACGGGCCGCCCATGTGCCCGATGAACACCTCGAACCCGGCGCCCCCGTCCGTGGACCGGAACAACAGAAGACCCGCACTGCGCTTCTGAGACGACATACCGTCAAGTCTCCCCAATGATCACGTGTGTCATCGAGTCGCCGCACCCTGTTTCCCCTGAGGTTCCCGAGGCCCCCTGGTGCGTGGCGGTACGCGCGGCCATGCTGTCCGCCGACAGCGCTTACTGCCCGCCCAACCACCGCCATTCCAGGAGGATCTGTGGGACCTGGCATAGTCGGCAGAGCAACGCGACCCCTCGTACTTCTTGCGACGGTGTCCGCGATGACGGTGGGAGCCATCGCCCCCGCCGTCGCCGATTCGACCCCCGACCCCCGTCCCCGTAACTCCGCCGAGGTCCTCAGACCCGTCGCGCCACCGGCCGCGAGCAATGCCGTCGGAGCGCCCCGATCCGTCGTTGACGGCGACGGCATCGAGACGGCCCGTACATCCCGCCCGATCGCACCCGGCGTCCGCCTCAGCTCCTACGACCGGCTCGAGTCGGACAAGTGGCTGCGGGTCGACTCCCTCTCCGTCGACCTCGACGGCAGCGGCGCACAGGCCGACTACCTCTCCACCGGCAAGGTGTCCGACCGGCGTACGGTCTCCGAGCTTGCCGCCGGACACGACGCGGGCCCCGGCCGCCGGACCGTCGCCGCGATCAACGCCGACTTCTTCGACATCAACCAGACCGGTGCGCCCGAAGGCGTCGGCATCAAGGACGGCACGACCGTCCAGTCCCCGGCCCCAGGAGTCAACCGGGCCGTCGGCATCGGCCCCGACAGCGCGGGCCGCATCCTGAACCTGTACTTCGAGGGCACGCTCACCCTGCCCTCCGGGCAGCAGCCGCTCGCCGCGTACAACGCCGCCAATGTGCCGACCGGGGGAGTGGGCGCGTACACCTCGGCCTGGGGAACCGCCGACCGCGCACTGACCGTGGACAACGCAACACCGGTCGCCGAAGCGGTGGTACGCGACGGCAAGGTCGTGTCCGTGTCCTCCAACCCCGGCTCGGGCGCCGTCCCCGACGACACCACGATCCTCGTCGGCCGCGAGGCCGGAGCCGACGCGGTCAAGGCGCTCCAGCCCGGCGACCCCGTGTCGCTGACCTACCGGGCACGCACCGACGGCGGCCCCGTGCCGCGCACCGCGGTCGGCGGCCGGGAACTCCTCGTCGTCGACGGCGTCGCCCGGAACCACGACGGCGAGGGCAACAACACCGCCGCGCCCCGCACCGCCGTCGGCTTCTCCCAGGACGGCCGCACGATGCAGATCCTCACCATCGACGGCCGGCAGGCCGACAGCGGTGGCGTCACCCTCACCGAACTCGGCCTGATGATGCGGCGCGCCGGCTCGTACAGCGCACTGAACCTGGACGGTGGCGGCTCCTCCACCCTCGTCGCCCGCCGGCCCGGCAGCGACGCGCTCCAGGTGGAGAACAGCCCCTCCGACGGCACCGAACGCACCGTACCCAACGGTCTCGCACTCACCGCCCCCGACGGCAGCGGCCGCCTCGACGGCTTCTGGGTCGACACCCGCACACCGGCCGGCTCCGCACCGGGCGTCGACCCGGTCAAGGGCGGCCACCCCGAGCGGGTCTTCCCCGGGCTCACCCGGCGCCTGACCGCGACCGGATACGACGAGACGTACGGCCCCGCCACCGGCACCCCGCGCTGGCGCACCACCCGTGGCGACACCGGAACGGTCGACGGCAACGGCCTCTTCACCGCGCGCCGCAGCGGCACCACGGACGTGCGCGCCGAACGCGGAACCGCCCACGGCAGCACCACGCTCACCGTTCTCGACAAGCTGGCCCGGATCGAGCCGACCACCCGGCGGGTGGGCCTCGCGGACGCCGAAGCCATCGGCACCTTCGGCATCGTCGGACTCGACGCGCACGGCACCAGCGCCCCCGTCGAACCGCGCGACGTCACCCTCGACTACGACCACGCCCTCTTCGACGTACGCGACGACAGCCAGGGCAACTTCACCGTCACCTCACGCACCGGCAACGGCGCCGGGCAGATCAAGGCGACCGTCGCGGGCACCACCACCGCCCTCGCGGTCAGCGTCGGCCTCACCGAGCAGGCCGTCTCCGACTTCGACGACGCCGGATCCTGGAAGTTCAGCCAGGCCCGGGCGAGCGGCTCCCTCTCCGCCACCCCCGACGGCCACACCGGCACCGGCCTCGAGCTCAGCTACGACTTCACCCAGTCGACCGCGACCCGCGCCGCCTACGCCGCGCCTCCCCAACCGGTCGCCGTGCCCGGCCAGCCCCAGTCGTTCAAGCTCTGGATCAAGGGCGACGGCAAGGGCGCCTGGCCGACACTGCACCTGAAGGACGCAGCGGGCTCCGACCAGCTGCTCCGCGGACCGTACGTCACCTGGACCGGCTGGCGGCAGGTCACCTTCGCCGTACCGGCGGGCGCGGCCACACCGCTCAGCGTGTACCGCTTCTACCTCGCCGAGACGGCGGCCGCCCAGCAGTACACCGGTGAGATCGTCATCGACGACCTCACCGCCCAGGTGCCGCCCACCGTCGACCTGCCCGAACAGGCCGCTCCCGTCGACCCGTTGATCGATCCGGCGGCGGTCACCGAACATCGGGACTGGCAGTTCGCGGTCATGTCCGATGCCCAGTTCGTCGCCCGCGACCCGGACAGCGCGATCGTCGCCCAGGCCCGGCGCACCCTGCGCGAGATCAAGGCAGCGCACCCGGACTTCCTGGTCATCAACGGCGACCTCGTCGACGAGGGATCACCCGCGGACCTCGCCTTCGCGCGTCAGATCCTGACCGAAGAACTCGGTGACTCGCTGCCCTGGTACTACGTGCCCGGCAACCATGAGGTGATGGGCGGGAAGATCGACAACTTCATCACCGAATTCGGGCCCGCCCAGCGGACGTTCGACCACAAGGGAACCCGTTTCGTCACGCTCGACACATCCAGCCTCAGCCTGCGCGGCGGGGGCTTCGCCCAGATCAAGCAGCTCCGCGCCCAGCTGGACGCGGCGGCGAAGGACCGGACCGTGGGCTCGGTCATGCTGATCGAGCACGTGCCGCCGCGCGACCCGACCGTACAGAAGGGCAGCCAGCTCGGGGACCGCAAGGAGGCGGCCCTCGTCGAACAGTGGCTCGCCGACTTCCGCCGTACGACAGGCAAGGGCGCGGCCTTCATCGGCAGCCATGTCGGGGTCTTCCACGCCTCGCACGTCGACGGAGTGCCGTATCTGATCAACGGCAACTCCGGCAAGGCACCGGCCGGACCGGCGGACGAGGGCGGTTTCACCGGCTGGTCGCTGGTCGGCGCCGACCACATCACGCCCGGTGAACAGGCCGCAGCGCGGCAGCGGCCGTGGCCGGGCGGGCCCGACTGGGTCTCCGTACAGACCCGAGCGCATGTCGACGCCCTGGCAATCGAAGTGCCCCCGGTCCTCGGCACCGGAAGCCGTACGAGAGTCACGGCGACCGTCACCCAGGGCGCGCGCAGTGTCCCGGTCGGCTTCCCGCTGGCCGCGGACTGGACCGGATCCCCGAACGTCCACATCGGCGACCGGGACGACGCCCGCCACCGCCACACGGCTGTCCTCGACCCGTCCACCGGAACCCTCACCGCACTCCGACCGGGCACGATCACGCTTGCTGTGACGGTCAACGGAACGACACAGAAGGTGCAGATCAGGATCGGGGCAGCCGGGGCCGCGACGGCAGCCTGACGGACCACGGGCCTGTCCGGCGATCACAGCCGGACAGGCGCCGGGCCGCCCCGCACCACCCACGGACACAGGTGCGGGGCGGCCTCACCACCGCGGAACCCGTCTGCCTACACCTTGTGGTACCCGTGGGCCTCCGACGCCGCAGCCTCCACCGCCGCGATATCGCCGCCCGCCGACGCGGTGACCACGGCAGCCACCGCACCCTCCAGGAACGGCGCGTCCACCAGCCGCGAGCCGTCCGGCAGTTCGTCCCCCTCGGCCAGCATCGTCTTGACCGTGAGCACCGCGCTGCCCAGGTCGACCAGTATCGCCACCCCCGCTCCGTCGTCCACGGACCTGGCCGCCTCGGCGATCAGCTGGGCACTGGTCCCGAGACCACCCGCGGGAGTGCCACCGGCGGCGGCCACCGGAGCCGTCGCACCACCTGCCGCGAGACCCCTGGCCAGCTCGGCGACGGACTCGGCCACCGGGCCGCTGTGCGAGACCAGCACGATCCCGACCTGCTTCCCGCCGCTCACGCGTCACCGCCACTCGCACCATCGGTCTCGGCCAGTGCAGCGATCAGCAGGGCGGAGGACGTCGCACCCGGATCCTGGTGCCCGATGCTGCGCTCACCCAGATAACTCGCCCTGCCCTTGCGGGCCAGCATCGGTACCGTCGCCAGTGCCCCCGCCTCCGCCGCCTCCCGGGCCGCGCCGAACGACGTACCGAGCGCCTCGGCGGCCGGCAGCAGAGAATCGAGCATCGTCTTGTCCCCGGCCTGCGCCCCGCCCATCTGGGCCACGGCCGCGACGCCCACCCCGAGCGCCTCCGCCAACTGCTGCCGTGCCACCCGGGGCGCGTCGCCCAGAGCCTTACCGGTACGTCGCAACAGCGTTCCGTACAACGGGCCCGAAGCCCCGCCGACGGTTGCGATCAACTGCCGCCCGGCGAGCATCAGCACAGCCCCCGGGGTTTGCGGCGGCTCCTTGTCCAGGGCCACCCTCACCGCGGTGAATCCGCGTTGCAGATTGCTGCCGTGATCGGCGTCCCCGATCGCCGAGTCGAGCTCGGTGAGGTGGTTCGCCTCGCGGTCCACGGAAGCCGCGGCCGCGGTCATCCAGCGTTGGAAGAAGTCGGCGTCGAGCACATGATCTCCTTGTCGGGCGGGTCAACGGCCCCAGCGCAGCGCAGGCGTCTCCACCGGCGCGTCCCAGAGGCGCAGCAGCTCCTCGTCCACCTGGCAGAGCGTCACCGAGCAGCCCGCCATGTCGAGCGAGGTCACATAGTTCCCCACGAGCGTACGAGCCGCCACCACACCCCGCTCGGACAGCACCCGCTGCACCTCGGCATTGAACCCGTACAGCTCCAGCAGAGGCGTCGCACCCATCCCATTGACCAGCACGATCACGGGTCCACGCGGCCGCAGGTCCTCCAGGACCGCGTCCACCGCGAAGTCCGCGATCTCCCGCGACGTCATCATCGGACGCCGCTCCCGACCCGGCTCGCCATGAATACCGATCCCCAGCTCCAGCTCGCCCGGCGGCAGATCGAATGTGGGGGATCCCTTGGCGGGCGTGGTGACGGCGCTGAGTGCCACCCCGAAACTCCGCGATGCCTCGTTCACCCGCCGGGCAATGGCCTCCACCCGCTCAAGCGGCGCACCTTCCTCGGCCGCCGCCCCAGCGATCTTCTCGACGAACAGGGTCGCGCCCGTGCCCCGCCGTCCCGCGGTGAACGAACTGTCGGTCACCGCCACGTCGTCATTGATGAGGACCTGGGTGACCTGCACGCCCTCGTCCTCGGCGAGCTCGGCGGCCATCTCGAAATTCAGCACGTCACCGGTGTAGTTCTTGACGACGAACAACACCCCCGCCCCGCTGTCGACCGCGGCGGCGGCCCGCACCATCTGATCCGGCACCGGCGAGGTGAACACCTCTCCCGGGCAGGCCGCGGACAGCATCCCGGGCCCGACGAACCCCGCATGCAACGGCTCGTGCCCGGACCCGCCCCCGGACACGAGCGCCACCTTCCCGGCCACGGGTGCGTCACGCCGTACGACGACACGATTCTCGACATCCACGGTCAGCTCGGGGTGAGCGGCGGCGATACCGCGCAGCGCGTCCGCGACAACGGTTTCGGGGACGTTGATGAGCATCCTCATGGGTATCTCCTAGGCATGGTAGCAGGTGGGTTGTTGTCCTGCGTTTTCGCTGTTCAGAGTGAGTATGGGTAGATCGTGATCTTGGCTGTCCGTGGCGGTCGTGAGCGGGTTCTGGCGGTACTGATGCTGACTTAATGCTGACTTTGGTGACGGGCCGTCAGGTTGGCTGGATGGTCGGGCGGGTCTCGGCTGACCTGCTCCTGTCGGCAGTATCGGCCTTGCGGCAGCGAAGGGCACGTGCGACAACGTCATGGGCGCGCCCAGGTCCGAATCAGGATGCGTTCGGTTGTGGCCGGACGTCGGTGTCTATGCGCACACCGGGCCTCGTCAGCACGTGGTGTATGGGGACATTCCAGCCCCTTGCTTGCGGCGGGAGGGATTGCGAAGCGGCGTTCGCTGTGCGGACCGGCCGTGGTGCCATCCCGGCAGATTCTTCGTCTGCTGGTGGTACATCTTGCATGGCGCGGTGACCAGGGAAAACGGAGGCTGGATCTGCGACGGGCGGAGTGTTGGCCCGCGTATGGTCCGGATCTTGGCACTGATGAGGCGGTGGGATTTTTTTGGCGGACCCGCTTCTGACGCCCCGGTACGGGGGCTGGCAAAGAAGCACAGTCGAGGAGGCGGCGTCGGCGCACTACGGCTGTGAGTGCGCTTCCGCTGCATTTCGCCATGCATCGGCAGAGCGCCGCCTGGCGTGACCGGTGCTGTTTCTACAGCTAAGTGGTCCGTTCCTGAAGTCCTTCGGGGGTTGATCAGGCTGCCAGTGCGACGGAGGATTCTTGGTGTCGGTCGGCGGGTGTGTGCCGGTCGAGTCGGGCCAGCAGATCGTCCAGGTCGGAGGTGGTGAACTTCCACTGGAACGGCTGTGCCGTGGCGTTGTAGCGGTCTTCGAATGCTCGGAGCCGGTCCCCGACCTGGGTCAGGTCGGTGAAGTCGTTGGGTGAGACGACCTTGCGCTGCACCACGGAGAAGTAGATCTCCACCTGGTTCAACCAGGAGGCGTGCACGGGGGTGTGGACCATGACGGCGTTCGGGAACGCCGCCGTCAGCCGTTCGGCGGCCCTCTTGCCGCGGTGGGAGGTGCCGTTGTCGACGACCCAGAAGACACGCCTGGCGCTGGCGTAGGGTTCCTGTGTCATGACCTGGACGACCAGGCTCATGAACGGGTCGATGCCGGTGCGCGGTTCGCAGCGGCCGAGCACTCGGGCTTGGTGGACGTCGTAGGCGGCCAGGTAGGCCAGGGCGCCGCCGCGTCCGTAGGTGTGGTTGACGCGCATCGCCCTGGCCTGGCCCGGGGCCAGGGTCGGATGGCAGCGGCAGCGGGCCTGGATCGAGGTCTTCTCATCGCTGGAGACGACGTACTCGTCCGTGCCGAGGGGTTCTCCTTCGAAGGTGCGGGCGTACAGGTCCAGGACTCGCTGGGCCTTGGCGCGGAAGTCCGGGTCGCGGATGAAGATCCAGGACCGGTACTGCCAGGGCTTGAGCGCGTCCTGGCGCAACCAGCGGCGCACCGTGGACGCGGAGATGCTGTCGGTGATCTGGCGCGCGGTCAGCTCGGCGGCCAGCTCCGGGCACGACCAGCGCGACAACGGGACCCCGGTCTCGGCCGGGAGCTGGCAGGCCAGGGCCTTGGCCTCGGCGACCTGCAGGGGGGGGTGAAACGGGCCGGGCGCCCCGAGCGCCTGCGGTCGGCCAGGGCTGGCAGCCGGCCGTCGGCGAAGCGGTTGCGCCAGGTCCGCACAGTGTCCAGGTGCAGGCCCGTCTCGCGGGCAATGTGCGCATTGGGGCGCCCGCGGGCCGCGTGCAGCACGATCGCGGCCCGCTGCCGGGCCTGGTACGCGGTCTTGTGACCGTAGGCCGCCTTCTTCAACCGCTCACGTTCGGCGTTGGTCAGGACGATCGGACGGGCGAGGGCAACAGGCATGGCAGGCAGGCCGATCGGGAGAAGTGGATCACCGGGACCGCAGTCTGCCGTGCCCGTGGCGGGACTCGTCGGGCAGTATGACCGTCATACCCACGCCCCCGGATTCCACAAGGCCACCGTCCTATTGTTGGCTGATGCGCGCACACCATATTGACCGCCCAGCCGATCTCGACGTCGTCCGTGAGTCCTATGACCAGGTGGCCGACAACTACGCCCACATGGTGGTGACGACGGGCATGGGTGACATCCGTCGCCATCCCTGGCTCAAGGCGTCGATCGACGCCTTCGCCGACACCGTGGGCGAGCTCGGGCCCGTCCTCGACGTCGGTTGCGGCCCCGGCACGGTGACCGGCTACCTCGCCGAACACGGACTCGACGTATCCGGGGTAGACCTCTCTCCCCGCATGATCGAGAACGCGCGCCGTCTTCATCCGCAATGCCGCTTCAGCGTCGCCTCCGCCACCGAGCTCGACCTCGGTGAAGCCTCCCTCGGCGGCGTGCTCGGGTGGTGGTCACTGTTCAACCTCCCCCGCGATGTCCTTCCACAGGTCCTCGCCCATTTCGCGCACGCCTTGAAGCCGGGCGGGCACTTCATCGCCGCCACACACGTCGGCGACGAGGATGCGGTGCGCACCGAGGCCTACGGAGGAGTGCCCGTTCGTTGGACCACGCACAAGTGGCGGCCGGAGCAGCTCGTGGACCTGATCGAGCAGGCCGGACTGCACCCGGTCGCCGAACTCCGGCTCCCTGCGGATGAGCAGACCGGGCCGGGCGTGGTCGTCATGGCCAAGCGCCCCGTCTGAGGACCCCAGGCCCCGGAGGCGGCACGCTCTGGACTGCGCCTGCGCCCTCTACCTCGCAGCCCCCGACATCTGACCAGCCCCACACGACGCCGCCTCCGGAGGCAACCCCCGAAGGACCTCCGGAGGCGACCACTAAGAGGCGGCCGATCACGCACCTCGTGGGGGCTGCCGGGGAGGCTGTGGTCAACCGTCTGGCAGCTGAGAGGGGCGTTCAGGAAGCCTGTGGGGCTCGAAAAGTCGTCGCTGCAGGTCACGCGGCGTATCGATATTCGTCTATAAGGCCGCCGAGGACCCTGGTGCGGAGCAGGCTTCGGTCGTCGAGGTCGTGCACGAATGCGGGCTGCTCGGTCGCGCCGGGCGGTAGCTGTTGCCGGGATCGGTGCGGCCGGTGTCCGTTGTAGTGGTCCTGGTAGTCAGTCAGGACCTTCCTGGCGTGGCTCTCGCCCAGGATCAGGACGTGGTCGAGAGCCTCACGGCGGATGGTGCCGATCACGCGTTCGCAATGCGCGTTCATGCGTGGTGCCCGGGGCGCGCTGAACAGCACCTGAGTGTCCTCGGCGGTGAAGACGGCATCGAAGGCGTCGGTGTACTTGCTGTCGCGGTCGCGTAGCAGGAACCGGGGTCCGGTGCCCCGCTCGCCGAGGTCGGCAGCGATGTTCCGGGCCTGTTGTACCGCCCATTGCGCGGTGGGGTGCGTGGTCACCGTGGTGTGTGCAGTTTCCGGGTGCCGTGCTCGATGAACGCCATCGCGTACAGGCGCTTGCCCCGGGCCGTGTCGATGTGGAAGAAGTCCGCGGCAAGGATCCCCTGAGCCTGCGCCGTGAGGAAGTCGCGCCAGGTGGGGCCAAAGCGGCGCGGGGCCGGGTCGATGCCTGCTGCGTGCAGGATCTCCCATGCCGTGGAGGCCGCGATGGGGTTCCCGAGTCGGGCCAGTTCGCCCTGGATGCGGCGGTGGCCCCAGCGGGGATTTTCATCGGCCAGGCGCAGCACGAGACTCTTGAGTGCGGCCGCCGTCGGCGGCCGTCCGGTGCGAGAGCCGTGGTAGTCCCACTTCCTGGCGATCAGTTTGCGGTGCCAGGCCGGCAAAGTGCCGGGGGTGACGGGGAAGACGGCGGCCCGGTGGCCACGCGGTATCAGCGACCCGAGGGCGGCGAGCCAGAATCGGTCGGCCGGCTCGTAGCACCCTGCCCTTCACATGCCTGCGCAGGATGGCATTCTCGAGCCGCAGCACCAGCAGTTCGGCATCCTTGGCGGTGTCTCGACGCAGTAGGACCGCGGGGACGGACAGCAGCGCGCGGGCGGTGCGGTAGAGCAGGGACACGATCATCAGGGCAGTGTTACGAGTGCCCACCGACGACCCTGGAGGCGGGTGCTGACCAGCAGCGATGACTTTACGATCCCCACAGGGTCTTGATTTCGTCGAGGGTGGACTCGAACTCCCATCGCTGGGCGTAGAGGGCGGCGAGTTCCGCGGCTGGGGCCTTGTCCGGGTCGAGGATCGTGGTGATGAGCCGGTAGGCGCCCTCGTGGCCGGCGATGGTGTACTCCACCGCGCGTACTGGCACCCCACGACGGGTGTGGTGGATGCAGGTCCGCCCCGGTTGCTGCGGCTTTGCACCACAGGTCCACGCCGTAGAAGCCACGGTCGGCCATCAGCAGCATTCCCGGCCGCAGAGACACCAGGACCGCCCGGGCCAGAGTCTGCTCTCCGGCGCGCAGAGCTCCGATCGCGGCGTCGAAGACGGCATGGGTGCCGCACTCCACCAGGCCGACCATGCGCAACTGCGGGCATCCGACGTCCTGTTCACCCCGCCCGGAGCGAGGTGGACGGCCGAAGGCGTCCACGTTCGCCTTCGTGTCAGGCAGGTCGAACGTGGTGCCGTCGATCGCGGCCAGCCGCCAGTCGCGGTAGAAGGCGCCCTGAGTGGCCGCTGTGGCGACCGGACGGCACACCCGCGCGAACAACTGCCGCAGCGGCGCCACACCCAACCGGGACCTGGCCTTCCAGATCGCCGCCGAACTCGGCACCACCCACGACGCACGCCAGCGTCGCGCACCCTGCAAACCCGCTGTCAGCAGCCGGGCGACCTCCTCATAGCTCTGCCCCGAGAACAGGCACATCGCCAGCACGAAGTAGACCACCAACCGAGCCGGCAACAGCCGGTTCCGCTGCTGCACCCGGCCCGTCTCCGCCAACACCTCGTCCACAAGCGACCGAGGAAACGCCTGCGTCAGCACCCCGACCGCGACCCGGTCCGACAGCCGCTCACCAAATGACTTCAGCTGACCCGTGAGGCGCCCCGAAGTTCTCGGACAGCGGTCCCCATAGGATCGAAGTCCAGAACGGCGGAGAGAGCACGTGGCACAGAAGCGTAGGAAGTTCAGTCCTGAATTTCGGGACGAGGCGGTCAAGATGGTGGTCGTGGAGTCCCGCCCGATTGCCGAGGTCGCCCGAGAGATACAAGTGAACGAGGGAACACTGGGCACCTGGGTCAGCCGGTACCGGCAGGAGCACGCCGGGGAGGAGCCTCCGCTGAACATCAGCGAACGTGCCCGCCTGCGCGAACTGGAACG
>NZ_JBHVWS010000047.1:0-77101 GCF_042882185.1 Streptomyces sp. NPDC058239 | reverse complement strand
AAGCTACCTGGCTGGCCTCTACTTACGTGCCTCGATGATCTGGATCAGAGACCTCACGCAGGCCACCTCTTGATCACAACACGATACGCGCCCTAACCGCCCCAGCGGCGCATATCCGCCCATAACTGGGCCCACGCGGGCCCAGTTCGGGTAAGTCTCGGCAAGTTCGTGGCGCTGGCACCATGCGGCCCACCAGGCTGGTCCTCGCAGCAAGGACGACGTAGCTGGCGCCCGGTTCGCACCACGGGCCGGTGTCACGCCTGCCCGGACCTGTGAGGTCTATGAGGCTCGGGTGCCGGTCGGCACGTCAGCTGTGTTCGGCGGTCCTGGTCGTGTCCACCGACGACTTCGCGGATGAGGCGCTCAGTCAAGGACCGCGAGGTGGTCGGCGGCGCCTCCGCGCCACTCGATCATGAAGAGGGTGGCGTCGTCGCTGGTGCGCCCGTGCCGTTCCCTCTTCAGCGTGTGGGAGAGTCGGCGCAGATCCGCCCGCAGCCCCTGTGACAGCTCCTCCCCCAGGCGGTTCACGCAGCGGATGAGGCGTTCCTCGCCGAACTGCTCCCCGTCGTTGATGTGTTCCTCGATGATGCCGTCGGTGTAGCACAGCACCCGGTCGCCTTGCTGGAGCGTGTGCTCTCTGATCCGGGGGATCTCACCGCCGAGGCCGACGGGCAGCGTCGTCGCGCTCTCCAGCTGCTTCACGACCCGGCCGTCGCGGATCAGGAGCGGCGCGGGGTGGCCGGCGTTGACCAGTTCCATCTCACCGGTGGCGATGTTCACATGCATCAGCTGCGCCGTGACGAAGTGGTCGGGCCCGAACTGCCGCGAGATGACATCGTCCATGACCGCGTACTTCTCGGCCAGGCTGATGAAGACGCGCCGGGCATGACGGTAGGCGCCGATGGCCACGGTCGCCATCATGGCGGCGTCCAGGCCGTGGCCCATCGCGTCGATCACGGCCGCGTGCAGGATGTTGTCGTTGAGGGCGTAGTCGAAGCTGTCGCCGGCGGCCCGGTAGGCAGGCTCCAGGATGCCGGCCACTTCGACCTGCGGCACGGACATCGACGTCGGCGGCAGCAGGGTCCACTGGATCTCCGCGGACACGCTCATCGGCTCACGGCGCCGGGCCTGGAAGAACTGGTCGGTGTAGGCGCCCTTGGTGACCAGCATGTCGGCGACCAGGCCGGAGAGCCGGCTCAGCAGCCGCCGGTCGTCGTCGCCGACGGCGTCCAGGGTGAGGGCCATCACGCCCACCGTGTCGCTGCCGTCCAGCATCGGCAGGTACATACGGACGCCCGAGGGGGTCTGCGGCACCTCGACGACGTGCCCGCGCAGGAAGGCCCGGCCGGCGGGGGAATCGGTGATCGGCTCGGGCTGGCTGACGTGCAGTTTCCTGCCCGGTAGCGGCACCAGCAGCTCCTGCGCGTAGTCCTGGAGCAGGATGGAGACGTCACGACCCCCGATCCTGGCCACCTCCTCCGCGACCAGCGGGGCGATCAGCTGCGGCGGCAGCAGCCGTGCCCTGTCCAGCAGCACACCGAGCAGCCGCTCGCCGAAACCCTCCGACCGGTCCACGCCCTCCTCGCCCATGGCCGGTACGCCACCTCCCACCTGCCGCTGCCCGGGTCACCGCCTCCGCACAACGTGACCTGGAACGCCCGCCGATCGGCTCATTACGCCAAGCGCGGCATGTCGGCCCACCTCGTCGGCGGTCCGCGGTTCACTCGGAGCCATAGTCGTCATCAAGGCTGCGGGCCACAGTTGCCTCCAGGGTCACCGGGTGGTCTACAGACGTCCGCGGTGGGCGATGACCAGGGGCCGCCACCGCTGCCGGGAAGCCCGCTGTCCGTCGAGCCAGTGCGTTGGCGAGGAACCGGTGAGGGTGAGGCCGGTGATGAAGTGGGCGATGTCGGTGTAGTACGCGTAGTCGCCGCTGCGGGTGAGCTCCTCCAGCCGGGAGATAACATGCACCGCAAGATCGTCAAGCATGCGGCGTTCACCGGGCAGTACCCGGTCGCCATCCTTTCCGACTGCGCCGTGTACGCGGCCGACGGCGAGAGCCCGCTGGACTTCCTGCCCTACCGGGAGGGCAAGCCGCTGCCCGGCGGCTTCAAGCTCGGGGTCAACCCCGGCCTGGTCAAGTGGGAAGGCACACAGAGCGTGCTGTGGGGCGAGGGCGGCCGGGAGCAGTTCAACGCCCCGGAGCTCAACCTCGCCCGGTACATCAAGGACGGCACCGTCACCGACAAGGACAACGGAGAGTAAGTAGACCGCGATGAGCATGTTCGGGGACGGCCTGGACCAGGCGGTGCAGAAGGCATTCACCCGCCCCGTCCCGAAGTCGGCCGGCACGCAGATGCGGTACCTGGTCAAGCAGCTCAAGGGCACCAAGGCCGTCGCCCAGATGCTGCGGGTCTCCCAGCGCACCGTCGAGCGGTACGTGAAGGACCAGATCAAGAAGCCCCGCCCGGACCTCGCCGCCCGCATAGAGCGCGAGGTGAAGGCCCGGTGGCAGCCGCAGATCCGGGCGAAGGCCCGCGAGCAGGCGGCGAGCACCGGCGGCATCGTCATCGACACCCGCGCCCGCCTCGGCTACACCGCACCGATCAGGTCGACGGACCAGGACCGCATCCGGCACCTGACCGTCGCCCTGCCGCCCCGCTACGCCGCCCGCCTCTTCGATGCCCAGGGGGCCGGTGCCGGCGACCGCGAGCTCAAGGAGATCGCGGCCGAAGCGCTCAAGGAGGTGTACTTCCAGGATGGCGGCCGCCGCGCCGGGAGCCTGGAGGAGGTGCGGTTCACGGACGTGGAGCACCTGGAGTTCGACCTGCAGCAGCCACGCCCCGAACAGCCCGCAAGCCCCGGACCGATTGTGACTGGGTGCTTCATTTGGCGAGTGAGCACACGAGTTGGCGGCTTGTGAGAGTGCTTCGTCTGGCTGGTGGGTTTCGCGTTCGCCGTGACCAGTCCGCACCGTCGTCGGTCTGGCGGTCACCAGGAAGTGGGCTGGGGAGAACCCGACTATGAGACCTCTGGTTGGCCGGATGGTTCGCCGGGTGTGCCGTTCCTAGCGTTGGGCTATGTCGATCACGCAGAGTCGGATCAGTCGTCGGACAGCGGCTGTCCTCGCTGTTGTCCTTCTGGCGGTACTCGTGCCGGTAGAAGCCGGAGCGACGGCTTCTACCCACTTGTCCCAGCTGCAGCGGGATGCCGACGCGTTGCGTGACGACGGAGTCACGGGCGTATCGGTCAGGCTGGAGACGCCTCGGGGAGTGCGGACCGCTCGCAGTGGGGTCGGCGATCTCAGCACCACAGAGCCGGTGCCTCAGAACGGGTATGTGAGGATCGGCAGTACTACGAAGACGTTCGTCGCGACCGTTCTGCTGCAGCTGGTAGGTGAAGGCCGACTGTCGCTGGACGACACGGTTGACCAGTGGCTGCCGGGCTTGGTGCGGGGCCACGGGAATGACGGGCGCCGGGTCACCCTGCGCCAACTGCTTCAGCACACCAGCGGGCTGCCGGACTACATCGGTGACGTCGTCCCAGATCTCAGCGCGGCCGGTTATCGCAAGAATCGCTGGACCACCTACACCTCCGAGCAGCGCGTTGCTTTCGCGATGCAGCACCCGCCGTCCTTTATGCCTGGCAGCAACTGGGAGTACTCGAACACCAACTACGTCCTCATCGGGATGGTGATCAAGGCGGCCACGGGCCATTCCTGGGAGCACGAGGTTCAAGCCAGGATTGTGCGTCCGTTGCGGCTCACACACACTGTCGCACCCGGCAACTGGCCGTTCCTGCCGGATCCCCATGCCCGTGATTACCAGCAGTTCGAGCCGGGCGGCGCCATGACTGATACCACGATCGCGTATCTGCCCTTCGACGGCGACGCCGACGGAGCCATGATCAGCACGACAGCGGACACCAACAAGTTCTTCAGGGCGCTGGTGCGAGGTGAGATTCTGGCCCCTGCCCAGTTGGCTGAGATGCAGCGCACGGTCGAGGTGCCTGCCGACCACGGTGCTCCGCCGGGCACGCGCGACGGGCTCGGACTGGACTGGACGCCATTGTCCTGTGGCGGCGGGTACTGGGGGCACAGTGGCGATGGATTCGGCTACTTGGTATGGCCTGCCACGACTTCGGACGGGCGGAGCGCCGTCACGGTCTCCTTGCATAGCCGACCTGGCGATGAGGGAACTGCCGTGCGGCAGATCGGGGACGTCACGGCTCTCGTGGACCACGTGCTGTGCTCTTCTCGCCGCGGCGGAACCCCGTGAGAGCCGGTGGTGGCTCGTCCGGGCAGCGCGTACGGCGGCACAAGCAGGCGTGGGACCACACCAGCCCTGCCGGTACATCGACGACCTGCACGTCACCCATAGCGACAGCACACCGCGGGGACGCCTCGGGCACCGAGGAAATGCCGAAGCCAACATCACCCTGCCCGTCCCGTGCTCAACTCGCCAAATCAGATGCTCAGTCACAGCGGACCGACACATCCGGGGCTCGCTCGCGTATCCGCGGGGAGGATCGGATGTTCATGCACGCAATGCCGTGTTCAACGACACCGCCGGGCGGCGGTCATCCCGTGGCCGTGCCGGGAGAGGGCCGGCCTTCCTGCGGGGCGAGCGTCTTGTCGACGAAGGCCCGCACGAGCGCGGCCGCCTCGGACGCCGTGACGTCCTTCGTCCAGTTGCCGGTCGCGTGCCAGCCGCTGCACTCCAGCTGGAACCGGTGGACCCCGTGTGTGTGCTCCAGCTCGCGGGCGTGCGGCTGTCGGCGGCAGCGGCCGTGCCGTTCTGTCTGTTCCAGGTGCGCGCGGACCACGTCCAGGTGGAAGCGGCGAGGCAGGGTCCGCTGTTCCTTGCAACCGCGGCACTCCAAAAGGTGCAGCGCGCCGCCTTCGAGCTGGAGGAAGTAGTACGGCGTGGCCTTGCCCTCGCGAGTGTTGCAGCTGCCGCAGAGCGGTCCTCGGACATGGCCGTGATCGTGGCAGTGATCCCACGCGGATGCCTGGCTCGCCTTGCACAACCGGCACAGGTAGTCGTCGGCCCGGGAGCCGCGTCGGCGGAGCTGCTCGTACGGCGCACCGTGCAGGTGGCCGGTGTACGGCTGGAAGGCCGCCCTGGAGCATGGCGGGCACCGGGTGACGTACCCCGACGTGGTCGGAGTCCGCCAGTCGCCCCAGTACGGGCCCTGATCGCCGCAGGAGGAGCACAGCCGGGCCCGGGTCACCAGTTCCTCTTCCCGCCGCTCCCAGCGGTCCAGGAGGTCCGTGCAGGCCCGCGGCAGGAGCCAGTTCTGCCCCGACCACGTCAGGAGCTGAAGAGGCCGGGTGCCGGCGATGTTCTGCAGGTGCCGGTGGCTGCTGCTGGACGCGACGAACTCCTCCCACGTCAGGTCGCCGGGCAGTCCGTTCGCGCCGATGTCCCGCCAGGCACCCCACTCGTCATAGTGCCGGCCCTCCTCGAGCAGCTTGTTGCGGTACCGGTCGACCATCCACGACACCAGTCGGCGCCGCCAGTTGGGACGGTGCCACTCCTCCGGATCGCGCTCCGGAATGTCGCGGTACGCGGGCAGCTGCACGTCGACGACGTCGTCCAGGTCCAGGTCCATCTCCGCGAAAGTCCGGCCGGCGGCGCGGATGTCCCGTTCGTCGTACGTCCAGCGGGCCTTGTGCTTGTAGCAGCGCACCGCTATGTCGCCGAAGAAGACGTGGCCGTGCTGCCGCAGGCCAGGCATGTGGAGAAGTTCGTCGGGGTCCAGCGGGACCGGGGCGCTCTGCGTCAGGTCCGCGAAGAGGGAGCGCGCGCACTCACGGCTGATGGGCATGGCCGGATGGTGACAGGCGCCACTGACAACCCCCGTGGCACCGGGAGAACTCGGGGCTGGGTCGGCCGGGCCCCGCGCACCACCGTGCGTGAGGCCCGGCGCTTGCTTCAGTTGACCGTGCAGGGGATGACGAAGTCGTTGTAGGAGCGCGAGGCGTCGATCTCCTTGTCCGAGTTGTAGTAGGCACCGACCTGGTTGTAGGTCACGTTGAGGCCGTGGCCGCCGCAACGGTCCATGGGGATAGTGCCCGCGAGCGAACGGTGGCTGCGGGACGTCTGGGTCCAGTAGTCCTTGAACTTGCCGCTGAAGCCGACGTCGTACTGGGCGCTGAACTTGACGGTGACGTTGACCTTGGCGTTGTAGATGGGGGTGGTGTTCCACCAGGAGGCGCCCCACCAGTAGGTGTTCTTGTCGTTCTCGACCCACACGTACTGTCACGCCTGGCCTTCGAGGACTTCGACGCAGGTGCGGAATCCGGTGAAGGTGTAGCCGCCGCGGCCGTAGACCTCCTCCCAGCTGGTGCAGTAGGTGCCGAACGCGGCGTGAGGTCCGTCGGCAGCCGACGCGGTCGTGGGGGCCACAAGAATGGACGCCGCCAGGCGGCGGCTGCTGCGGTGGCGCTGGCCAGCCGCTTGATCTTCTTCAAGATGACTCCTCAGTGGGGTAACACCGCTGACGGACGCCGCCGACGGCGACATGTCAACGAGGAGGGGAGCCTCAGGAAATGCCCCGACCGGCTGATCTCCGGCCGACTCAGCTGCTTCTCTGGGCGTGGCCCGGCCAGGCATGATCTGGCCGGGCGTTCGCACACACGATGCACGCCCGCAGCGCCAGGGCCCGACGGTGCCCAGCTGCCCGGCGGGGCAGCCTGCTCTCCCCCGTTGTCATTCTGAACCTCGATTGCACAGCTCCACGCCCTACGGGCGAGCTGAGGCGGATCTCGATCCGTTCGGCGAAGCGTCACGGTGACGGTCAGGCGAACGGATCTCATGGTGCACACGGGGCTGCTGCGACTTGAGATCCAGGAGCTTGATCATTCTCAAGTTCACCGCGGTGAACTTGGCCCGGGGTCCGCCTGCTATCAGGCTACCGAGCTGGCTGGCCCACCGGGTTCAGATACATGCACTAAGAGTCGTTTTCACCTTGTATGCCCGTATATCCGTCGATTCTTGGGGGGCGGGATTGTGGTGCTGGTAGGGCTGCAGGTGCGGCTGAGGTCCGTTGGCCGGGTGGGGTGACAGCAGGGGCGGGAGGCGGCCTGTGCCTGTCTCATCCCAGGATGTCCAGTCCTCGGGGGGTGTGCTTCCGCCGCCGTTGCCGTGCGCCTGGGCGCACTCGGTCCGGAGCGGTACGCCAGGAGCATGCTTACGCGACGTCCGTACCCGAGTGATCTGTCCGATGCGCGCTGGGAGTTGATCGAGCCGGTCCCTGCCTCCTGGCGCTTCGAGCGCCGGGGCAGGGCCCTGGACTTCGGCCGGCCGCCCGAGCACGACCTGCGCGACATCATGGACGCGATCTTGTATGTGGACCACACCGGCGTGCAGTGGCGCTATCTTCCGCACGACTTCCCGCCCTTTCTGTGGAATCAGATTCGTCAAGTCCGGGCAAGTCAGTGTGAGTGATCGGTGAGGCTGTCGGAGAGAGGGGGCGACAGGTACTCCGTCCACGGCCATGGTGGGGGTTCGGGTGCTTGGCACCAGGCCAGATGCACTTGGGCGAAACGAGGCGGGGCTCCTTCGATGCTGAACAACACTTCGTCGCATCGACCGCAACGGGCGATGGCAGTGGCCTGCGTGCCGAACAGTGGATGACTCTCGCCCACCTCGACGTGCAGCTGTGCCTCCAGAGCCCTGGCCGTGGTAGCGGGGGCCAGAAGCCATGGTTCCGGCAGGGGCTTCGATTCGCCGTCGAAGAGAAAGTCGTAGCTGGGATCGACGCCTGCGTCCGCCCAGGGCCCGTGTGCCCCGGCATCTCGCACTGCCAGGCGCCGGCATGACGAACAGCGGCTAACCTCTCGCACCGGACCACGGCGACCACGCACGGGTTCATCGGGGAGAGCTTGTCGCAGGATGCGGTCGATCTGTTCGATTCCACATGACGGGCAGGTATCCATAGCTTCAGCATGGCTCACGCTTTGAACACGGTGGGGTGCGGGCATTGAGGTCAACGATCGGTAGCAGTGTGGCGGTGGCCGGGGCCCCGATCTGTCGTGGTGTGGGTCCGGCGGGGGTGGGGACGTCGGTGAGCCATTCCAGGAGTTGATCGAGTGCGGCTTGGCCGTCGTCGACCGCGGCTCGTTCGTCGTCCGTCAGCGGAATACTCCCGAGCATCTTCTGCAGGTTCTCCTTGGCCTCCAGCAGCTGGCCCTTGCTGGAGTCCTTCGGAGTGTAGAAGTCGCAGCGTGCGCAGGCCATGTGGTGCTGGCACTGCTCGAAGAAGGTGTAGGTGCACCAGCCGTGGCCGAGGTCGAAGTACTGCCAGGGCTCGCCGCTGGCGGCGGCGCCGGAGGCGACCGCATCGCGGTCGACGAGGACTTCGATGGTGCGTACGTTTCTCGCGAAGTACCCAGCGTCGTTGTAGGCCCTGGCCAGGGTGTTCGGGGTGAGCTTCGCGTAGTGCGTGGTCGCCTCGGGAGTCCGGTGACCGAGCCATTCCTGCAGCTCGAAGAGCGTCATCGGCTCCTTGGCGTTGTAGAGCTGGCTCGCGATGGTGGACCGTGCCCGGTGGCTGGTGATGTTGCCGCGGATATCGGCGGTGGGGACGCCGGCCTTGCGGCAGAGCATCGGGATGATCGTCGTGTTGATGTAATGCTTGGCGACCCGGCGGGCACGGTGGGCGAACAGGAAGTCGGCGTGCTCGTTGGTCTTGGGGTCGAGCATCAGCGGCTGAGCGGGTCTGACGGCCTGCCATGCCCCGATGGCCTGACCGAGGAGCGGGTCGACGGGCTTGGTGAATGAGGTGCCGGTCTTGTGGGTGGGCACGTCCAGCAGGCAGACGGCGTCGCGGGCAAGGACCTCGCCGGAGTCACCGGGGATCGGAAAGCCGTCGTGCTGCCAGCGGATGCAGCCGACGCGGAGGCGGGCGATCTCGTCACTGCGCTGTCCGGCGAACAGCCAGGTCAGGGTGATGGCCCGGATGAGCTGAACCGGATTTTGTAGCGGCCCTGAAGCCAGGCCTGATCGTTTTGGCGGATGGGAGAACACAGGTCCGATGCCTGCACCACGGAAGTACCCCGACGAACTGCGTGAGCGAGCGATCCGTGAGGTCCAAACCTCGGGGCGGCCAGTGGCTCATGTGGCCCGTGACCTCGGAATTCACAAGGAAGCCCTGCGGAACTGGGTCCACCTGGCCGAGGCCGACCAGGGCAGCCGGCCCGACCTGCTGACCAGCACCGAGCGAAGCGAGCTGACTCAACTCCGCAAGGAGATAGCCGAGTTGCGGCGGGCGAACGAGATCCTGAAGGCCGCCTCGGTGTTTTTCGCGAAGGAGCTCGACCAGCCCCGCGCGGCAGGCCTCCCTCGATTCTTCTCGACCAGGTCGAGGACGTGCTGGTGGCGACGTTGGAGTCCACGCCGGGCCGGGACACGCGCTGGTCACGGGCCTCGATGGCCGCGCGCACGGGGCTGTCGAAGTCGACCATCGGGCGGATCTGGAAGAAGTTCGACCTCAAGCCCCATCTCCAGGACGCCTTCAAGCTCTCCACCGACCCGCAGTTCATCGCGAAGGTCGTCGACGTCGTCGGTCTTCACCACCATCCGCCCGAGAAAGCAGTGGTGCTGTGCGTGGACGAGAAGAGCCAGATCCAGGCGCTGGACCGGTCCCAGCCGGTGCTGCCGATGATGCCGGGCATGCCCGAGCGGCGCACCCACGACTACTACCGGCACGGGATCACCAGCCTGTTCGCCGCCTTCAACATCGCCGACGGCAGCGTCATATCGGAACTGCACCGCCGCCACCGGGCCATCGAGTTCAAGAGGTTCCTGGTCACGATCGACAAGGCCGTGCCCGCCGGCCTCGACGTCCACCTGGTCTGTGACAATTACGCCACCCACAACACCGCCGAGATCAAGACGTGGCTCGGAAAGCACCCACGCTTCCACGTCCACTTCACCCCCACCGGCTCCTCGTGGATGAACCAGGTCGAGCGGTGGTTCGGCCTGCTGACGGACAACCTCATCCGCCGCGGGGTGCACACCTCCGTGAAGGCCCTGGAGCAAGACATCAAGGCATGGATCGACGGATGGAACGAGAACCCCAGGCCCTTCACCTGGACCAAGACCGCCGACGAGATCCTCAAATCCCTCGCCGACTACCTCACCAAAATCAACCCACTCAGCCAGCCATCAAGGAAATAGTTACCCCCGTGATTTGCGGCGCATCACACTAGCTCTGCGGCGCGCCGAACCACTGGGCAGCCGCCTGCTCGAACGCGTCGCGATCCGGGGCGGGCTCGCTCGCCCAGGCCACGACGCCGTCGGGCCGAATCAACGCGGCACCCAGCCCGAGGTCGTTGCGCGCCGGGCCGGCCGCGTAGTGGATCCGGCCTGCCCACTCCTTGGCCGCGACCTGCAGCGCACGGTCGGTGCTGAAGTCGAGCACCACTCCCTGCCCCTGGCGCAGCAGTTCACCGAGGCGGGTGCCGTCATCGAAGCGGAAGTCCGGGGCGGTGCAGCCGATGAGGGGCTGTTCGCTGCCCAGGTCGTAGCGGTTGAACAGCCCCGACGTCTTTCGGTACACGTGGGTCGTTCCGTCGGCGGTGCTCATCAGATCGTGGACGAGTTGACGCAGCGCGGGGGCGTTGGGGCCCGGCTTCATGGTCGCGACCTGGGCGCGGGACCAGTCGAGGACGGCGGCGCCGACGGGGTGCCGCTCGGTGGTGTAGGTGTCGAGCAGGCCCTCGGGAGCGGAGCCGCGCACGGTGGCGGCGAGCTTCCAGCCGAGGTTGCCAGCGTCGCCGATGCCGAGGTTGAGGCCCTGGCCGCCCAGGGGCGAGTGGATGTGTGCTGCGTCGCCGGCGAGCAGTACACGGCTCTCGCGATACGTTCTCGCCTGCATCGCGCGGTCGGTGAAGCTGGAGGCGAGATGGACCTCGCTCAGCGTCACGTCGGTGCCGCTGATACGGCGCAGGACCGTCTCGAGGTGCTCGCGGGTCAGCGGCTGAGAGCGGTCGAAGGTGCCGCCGTCGAAGTCCATCATGCCCAGGTGCCCTTCGAGGGGCGTACGCAGATACATGCCGTTCGGCGTCAGGTTGAAACCGAGCGGCAGTTGCTCGGGGTCGGCGAAGGTTACCTTGGCGACGTAGCCGGTGAACAGCGGCTCGGTGCCCACGAATTCGAAGCCGGTGAGCTGACGTACGGCGCTGCGCCCGCCGTCGCAGCCCACCAGCCAGCGCCCCTGGTACTCCTGGCCGTCTGCCGTGACGAGGACAGATTCGGTGTCCTGCGCCACGGCCGTGACGGGAGCATTCCGGATGATCTCGACTCCGAGCGCGGTAGCCCGCTCGGACAGCACCGATCCGACCGCTTCCAGGCTCGTCATGAACCCCTCCATCGCCGGGCTGGGCAGCCGAGGCGGGAGGGCTGCTGTGTCGATGTCGGCCGCGTTGAGGGTCATGCCCGCGAAATGGCTCAGCTCGCGAGGGTCGGGTGCCTCGACCGCTTCCGGATCCGCACCGACCTTCTCCGGGTTGACTCCGGAAGCATTCGCTGTCGCTTCCAGTAGGCCGCGGCGGTAGAGCGTCTCGGCCGACCCGGCGTTCAGGCCCCGCAGCCCGAGCGGGAATGCCTTCAGGGGCGAGGTGAGTTCCGGGTCCCGCTCAAGGACCAGAACTGAGCAGCCGGACAGGGCCAGCTCGCCGGCCAGGAACAGACCGACCGGACCGCCGCCCGCGATCACGACGTCATGCATGAGAGGTGTCCTTTCGAGAAACGAACGATGGGGTCAGCCGGCCAGATCGGCCGGGTCAGCACAGATGGGTGAGGCCGTCGAGGATGACGGCGATGCCGGTGAGGAACTGCTCGCGGTCGTCGTGCTCTCTCATCTGGCCGACGATGGCGTGCATGAACGGGTAAGCCTCCGGGTCGAGCCCCTGCCATGCCGTCGACGCCGCGTCGAAGAACTCGTCGCGATCCCCGTCGGGGTCGATCCCTGAGGTGTCCCCCTCGATGCGGGCGTTCTGGCTGACGGCTCCGAGGATGTAGTGCACGAGCGTCGAGGCCGCGTCGAACCAGGAGGCTCGCGGCACGCCCAGGGCGCCCATCTGCCCGCCGATCCGCTCGAAGATCCCCACCGTCACCGGGCCGACCGGATTCCGGATGATCTGGAGGGTCAGCCGCGTGGCGAGCCACTGATGTGCGGCGATCGCGTCGAACAGGGCCAGTGCGACGACACGGATCTCGTCCCCGGGTGTGGCCGCAGCCCCGGCGGGCCGGGTCGCCAGCGCCGCGCCGATCACGGATTCCGTCGCCGTGCCGAGCAACTCGTCACGGGTGCCCACGTGGTAATAGATCGCCCCGGAACCGGTGGACAGCCGTTCGGTCAGCGCCCGGATGGTCAGCGCGCTCTCGCCGCCCGCATCGAGCATCTCGACGGCAGTGTCGATGATCTGCTCCTGGGAGAGCACCTGGTTGCGCCGCTGTGGTCGGCGCGCTCGCGTCGTCATACCTCGATGATGCCGCATTTGGTGCAGCGATCCAATTTAGTACGCCGTACCAAACTGGACGGTCTCACTTTGGAACAGTGCACCAACATGTTGGTCGGCCGACGCCGGCCGCAAAAGCTGACTAAGCCTTGATCCACCGAGGCGGTTTGAGGGTGATCTGCTGCCCGGTTGTTGAGTTGGTTTTGTGCGGGTGGCTGGGTGTGGGCAGGTGGTATCTGCTGGTCTGCCCAGCTTTTCCACGTTCTTCGGTTCCGGTTGAGCCCTGGTGGGCGGGGTGGTCAGGGGCTGTTCGTGTCAGCCGGGTGGGTCGTGGACGGTGTCGAAGAGGTGTGTCCAGGCTTGCTGCCAGGGCCAGTTGTGGGGCAGGTGCAGGGTGATGCGTCGTGCGGAGCGGGCGATGCGGGCCGGGACGTGGATCAGGTGGGCCCGGAGGGTGGCGGTGGTGGCCTTGGCATGGAACGCGGAGGTCAGGGAACCGGCGGCCCGCAGCAGGTTGTAGGTCATCGCCCACAGGGTGAGCCAGGCCGCGTTGGCGTGGAAGTGCCCGGACGGCAGATGGGCGAGGGCGCCGGCCTTGCTGTCCGCGATGACCTGCTCGATCACGGCGTGGTGGCGGTGTTCCCGCTCGTCCTGGAGCGTCGGGGCCGGCTGGTCGGTGAGGAAGGGGTGGTAGCGCCAGACGGGAAACAGCTCGCCCTGCTCGCCCACAACCGGCGGTTTGGCCAGGTCACGGACCCGTCGCACGATCAGCCGGGCGGTGACCCGGTCTGCTTTCTTCCGGCTGGCGAACGCGGTGTATTCGGGTAGTTCGGCGACTTCGGCGTCCGAGATGAGTTCGCCGGCCCCGGGATCGGGCACCGCGGCCGGGTAACCGATCTGCTGCCAGGCATCGTCCGGGATGCCGAGGACGGCCCGCTTGATGGAGGGGTTCATCCCGGTGGTGATCGAGAAGTGGGCGCCGGCCCGGCGGCAGGCGGCGATCACACCAGCGTTGTAGAACTGCGAGTCGGCCCGCAGGATACGGGTCCCGGTGCAGCTGGCCTCGACGGCGGTGGCCAGGGCCTCGCTCACGAATTTCGGGGCATCCCGGGAGTCTGCCGCTTTGCCACGTCGCATCCGCACTCCGGCGATCACCGGCCTCGACTGGGGGTGCAGACCGTGGCGAGGAGCGGGTGCAGGGTGCGGATGCCCTTGAACCGGCCGTACTCGGCGCCCTGCTTGGCACGTCCGTAGACGCGTTTGTGGGTGGAGTCGACGTCGACGAACGCCACCTCACCCGCGCCCGGCAGCATCGGGGTGCGCGCGGCGAGTGCGGCGAGGAACCTGCGGTGCACGGCGTGGAGTTGCAGAGCGTGTCCGTGGGTGAACGCACGCAGGAACGTGCCCAGCGTGGACGGGGCGCGGATACCTCCGAACACCGCCGGCATCGCCCCCTGACGCAACATCGCCAGGTCATCGATACTGTCCGCGCTGCCATGCCCGCGACGATGCTGGTGACCTTGGCGTCCGCCGCCGCACCCGCCCCGTTCCTCGCCCCGGTCAGCTTCACCTTCTCCGTCACCAGTCGCGACAGCCCGCACCGCTCGGCCAGCCGCAGCACCGGAACCAGCCCAACCTGCGCGATCAGATTCGGATCATCGAACACAGCGGAGACCGCCGCCGGCGTATGGGAAACTTGCATCGGAAGTGCCTTGCTGATCGTGCGTGCTGGAAGCCTGAAGACCTCCCATCATCGCAGGCCACGAGGCACTTCCTCGTTTCAAGAAGAGTTATCCACAGACGCCGGATCGGTGGATCAAGGCTTAGCCGCACGGGCGCCCGCGCCCCCGGCAGCGTCTGGGCAACGGAACTGCCGATCAGGCCCGCTTCCCCGAACACGAGCCCGGCGGTACTGGCCACCAGGCCGGTGTTGGCCTGGTTCACGATGTGACCGCGGGCCGCCCACCCCCCGGCCGCCGGGCCAGGGCTGCGCGCCCGCACGCAGCCGGCCGTTAGGCTGAATATATGGAGATCGTTCTCTCGCCTCTACGGCCACGCGCACGTCTCCCAGTTGGTCGAACGCCTGCAGGTCGAATTCGGACAGAGTTCCGGCTGCCGGTCGCGAACGGGAGGGAAGCCGGGTGGCGAAGCGATACCGCGTGGAATGGACCTACGAGGGAAGCTCGTTGGCGTCGTACGACGCCTACGACCTGGCGCTCTACCGGGCCAGGGTGGCGGAGGACTCGATTGCCGAGGACGTCCGGATCGTCGAGGTCGGATCCGAGTAGGCGGCCGCGCCGGGCTCACTGCGCGGTGCTGGCCAGCAGCCGGCGTTTCGAAAGTTGAGGACGCCTGCGGTTGCGGGCAGCGGGCCGTTCTACTGCCCGGCGGTGCATACGCGGAGCCCTACGGGCAATTATAGGAAACGGAGCAGACGTCGTGAGTGATGCAACCGGGTCGGTGCGCACATACCGCCTCTTCCACGGCAAGCGGCTCGCGATGGGACTCAGGGGCGAACCGGGGGTGCTCGTAAGCACCTCAACCCTGCCGCCGCTGCCAGGGGCTGCACCGGTCACGCATCCGTTCGCCACCGCGACGTTCCACGTGGCCGAATGCGAGGGCGAGCTCGGAGCGCTCCTGCGCGAGGCATCCGATCTCCATGCATTCCTCGACGCTGCCGAGCGTTCCGGCTACGCAGTCGAGGCGGTCGAGGACCGCACGGCACCATTGCCACCTGCCGCAGGCGGCAGCGACGCGGCATCCGAGGGCGTCGACCGGCTCATAGTGGTGGGCAGAGCGCACTTCGCTCAGCTCAGGACCGACCCGGTGCTGAACGTCATCGAGCTGCCCGACGGGCTCGGCGTCTGCCTCGTGCACGCCGTACGCGGCGGAGGCAAGATCTACGTTGCACCCGACGAATCGGCGCTGTTCGCGGGGTCAGCGGTCGACTTCGAGACGGGCCTCGACGCGTTCCGCGACGGCGCCCGCACGCCGCTCGAGAAGTTCGACAACAACGGCAGCGGCACACAAGGGTGATGCCGCCGCCCTTGCCCGCGCTCCGCCCCCTTGACGCTGAACACGGATTGTGCTGGTCGGAGCCGAGGTGGTCGGTGATCCCGACCACCGATCGGACAGCGGCAGCCACTTCGTCAGCCGCTGAAGGATGCCCCCTCATCTGTCAGCCGAAGGTTCTCGGCCTGCAGCCCGCACCACCAACTTGTGGATCAACTGACCGTCAACCGTCAACCGTCGCCAGCTGCTTCGGCTCAGGCGTCTCGGCGGTCTCGGCCTCCGTCACGTGCTCACTGGACACCGATGAATCTTCCTGGATCAGGGATTGCACCGAACACTCACGGCCACCCCGGAGGAGACTGTGGCGGAGGAGGAGAGCGGGGGGCGGCCCGTCCGCGTAGGCGGCGGGACCTGCCGCCAAAGGCGCGCTCAGCCCGTGAGGAAGGCGCCCTCGGAGCAGGGGCGGCAGACGAAGACGTAGCCCAACTGGCCGCCGAGGTTCATCGCGGTCTGCCGGTCGATCCCCTCCTCCAAGTGTGCCGCGAATTCCGTCGTGCCGGAGCAGGAGGGGCACCCGGGCAACCGGTCGTCGTCCAGGTAGGAGGGGCTGCCGCCGAGCGATCCGAGCACCTCGCGTTGCTTCCCGAACCACTCGCCGGGCTCCCGCTTCCACCCTGAACGGGCGAGGTCGTATGCGTCGGGCGGGAGATCGTCGCCGTCATCCTCCTCGGGTTCGAGCGTCACGACCCGGGTCGTGATCGCCGACACTGCGGGCAGCAGCGTCACGCCCCTCTCGGGTACGGCCACCGGTACCAGTCCCGCGGGCGGGAAAAGAAGGACCCGATTCGCCCCGGAGGTCGCGTCCCACAGCTCGCAGGCGCCCGGATCGTTCTGGCACACGAACACCGACAGGACGCCGTACTCGACCGGCAGATGCGCGAAGAACTGCATCGGCCCTCCGCAGTAGTCGCCGCACACCGGCCAGGTGAACCCCTCGGGGGCCAGCGGCACACCCCCGGTACGTGGCACGTCTGCATCGGGCGCGGCCGTGCCGTCGTAGATCATCAAAGTTGCCTGCATGGAGGAAGGCTACGGGCAGTCGGCAGCTCAGGATCCAGCATGCACAGTGCGCCGTCGCGGATCATCCCGATGTACCCCGAGGAGGGGGCACTCCACGAGCTCGGCGACGTCGGCGGCGGTAAACGGGTCAAGGACCGCGCGATGCTGATCCTCAGTCAGTTCTCCGCGCTTGTGCACGGCCCGTGCGGCGATGGCGCAGGCGGACTTGCTCTGTGTGAGAAGGCCCTCGCGGACCTGGTTCAGCTCATCGACGCGCAGGAGCAATGCCGATGCGACGGCGTGGTCGATCGCGGAATGCTCCGAGGCGGGCACCCGGGCCGCCCTGGTGCCACCGGCGGAGGAAGCCTGGTTCAATATAGCGAGCGCGTCCGCCGGCAGGGCCGTGGCGGACCTGATGTGGCGGGCGGTCGTGGGATCCACGGGGCGTACCTCCTGTGTCGTGCGGACAGCGGTCAGGCTACGGTCCGGGTCGGACAGGGCTCCGACGGCTGGGGCAGCCCGCGTGACACGGACGTCACAGTGCCGTTGGACTGCACGCCCCCGAACCGGGCTCGTCCTCCTCGATCAGGAATCCGGGTGGTGGCGGCGGAGGCAACCGCGGTCCCTGCTCCAGAAGGCGGCGGAGGTGCGGTGGCACCGGAGCTTTGACAATCGGGCTTGCCGGACCACGCTCCGGGAAACAGGCCATCATACCGCTGCTGACGTGTACCAACCCTATCTCCGGTGAGCCCCCCATGGGGGGCGCGTGTTCATACTCAGTCTCTTGTCCACAGTTAACGCAACGCATGTCTCACCCCTGCTCCTGGGCCGGGCACCGCAAAATCGTGGCTCCTTGGTCCGCCAGCGGCGGCTTGATGTTCCTGGGGCTCGCGCAGCCCCACTACTTGGTCGTCGACGTTCCCCGGGCGGTTCCACGGGCGGCGTCGCCGCCACCGGTGGACTGCACGCTGATGCCCGCGGTGGCGGTGTCCTCTCAGGGTTCAGCCCTCGTCGACGTACTCCCAGAAGACCGGCGAGTTCGGTCATCGAACACAGCGGAAACCGCCGCCGACGTATGGGAAACTTGCATCTCGGAAGTGCCTTGCTGATCGCGCGTGCTAGCTGAGGCCGATCTCCCTGATGGCGTGGTTCACCTCCACCTGCCAGTCGGCCAGGTGCTTGCGGCCACCGTAGGCGAGGACCATGTCCGTCACCGCGACGCCGTGCGGACCAAACCCGGCCATCACTGCCTTCGCTCCAGTGCCGGCCTTCGGGCGGGGAGGTAGCTCGTTGCCGTCGGCCAGAGCTTCTGCCCTGCAGAGGTCAGGTTCCAGACCGGGTGCCGTCCGGCCTTGCCGTTCGACTCCGCCAGCCCCAGCTCCGCCAGCTTCTTCATGGCCCTGCGCACGTACGACCGGCCGTCTGCATCCTCCGCCGTGATCACCTGAGCCATCTGCTGCACCGCGGCTATCCGCACGCACCCCAGCATCCGCAGCGGATCGGCACGCCTGCCCTTCAGACTCGCCGGTTCCCGGCATCAGTACTTGGCCGACGGGCCCTCGGTCTCCTCGTCATCGGGCGTCTGGCGTCCCTCCACCAACTGATCGATCTCCTGGGGAACCCAGTACAGCGCGTCCAGAACCAGACCCCATGCCCGGTCCCGCAGCTCCTCCGGCACCTCGTTCTCGATCTTCTCCGCAAGCCTGTCGATCTTGGAGTGGACGTCATACTCGGTGCCCGTGGTCGGTGCGGTCACCACTGCCCATACCAGTCGGCCCGCCCCGGCCGCCGCTCGGCCTATGCTCCCGAGCACCGATCCCACATCCATCTGCGCTCCCTCCCTTGACGGTTGGTGTCCTGCCACAGCGAGAACTGCCTCAGTATGCGGGGCGGGCGACCACGTCGTTTCAGGCGGTGGCCCACCCCGCTCCGCAACAGAGCGGCGATCTTCCCTGCGGTGCAGGCCGGGTCCAGGAGCAGGTCCTTGAGAGCGATGGCGACCTCGCGAGCGGATTTGACCGTGATTCCAGCGGCCTCGAGGTACATCACGACGGTGACCGCAGCCCCAGCCCCGCTCCGCAACTGGACTCCACGAGGCATGGACACCGCCCCGTACTGGGTCAACACCAACACCACAACCAGCGCATAAGAACACTCAACGAAACTGATCACCACTCGGGCAAACTGACCACAGCTGACCAACGCTCACTCCACCTGACCAAGTGCCAGCTCAGCACACAGCCCACGCCCTCATCTCCTCCGTCACCGAGCCGTCGCGACCGGGGCTTGAAGCGCTACCACCACCAGAAACCAAACTGATCAGCCCAGGCCAAACCACGACCTACTGATCAGAAAAACCGCCCCTGGACAGCCGCTCTGGTCGCCCTGGGGCTGGAATGGGCCGCGTAGCCACGGATCAGCTGACCAGCAACGGAATCAAAGGAGAGTGACTACGCCATGGCTCAGATCACCAGGACCGATTTTTACCGGC
The DNA here is from genome assembly GCF_042882185.1 of Streptomyces sp. NPDC058239. Classification (NCBI taxonomy): domain Bacteria; kingdom Bacillati; phylum Actinomycetota; class Actinomycetes; order Kitasatosporales; family Streptomycetaceae; genus Streptomyces; species Streptomyces sp. NPDC058239. The sequence continues at coordinate 58,070 of NZ_JBHVWS010000047.1, read as the reverse complement.
TGTTGGACAGCGCTCCCAGGCGGCGCGCCGACGCACCTGATGGGATTGGGATGCTCTACGACGGCGCAGCCATGGCGGTGAGCACCGTCGGCGGTCCGGCTGATGCAATCACTTCGGCCGGAACCCGTAGCCATCCCACGGCTGCCTGGGAACTGACGGCCCATTCGACCAGCCTCAGCACGGTCCGAACCCGGCTCCGTCTCATGGAGGGCGACCCGCTGACTGGTGTCTCACCGTTCTGGTGCGGGGATCCCGTCTGTGTCGTCTTCACCGCCGCGGAGGGGTCCATGGCCTTCCCAGTGCTCACCTGTCCATCGGCGCCCCAGCGCTGACGGCGCTGGCCGGGCCGGCGGCCGTACTGCGTCCCGTCACAGGACCCAGGACCCTGTCCCGCATGCTCCGTCAGTGGAACCAGACCATGACCGGGACACGGATCTCCTTGGCGTCCCGCATGACCATGTACTCGATGATGACCGGCTCGCCCGGGACTTCGAGGGAGTACCGGACCCCGAAGTCGTCCATCGCGTCGCCGGGCGGCCGCCTGCCCAGATCGATCGCGCCACCAACCTCGATCGCCAGGGCCCGCAGAAAGTTCACGGTTTTCCTGCGGAGATCGACGGGCATGTCGAGCACGGTCTGCGCCGGGATCTCCTCGGTCCAGACGGTCCAGCTCACTGAACTCCGTCCACGAGCAGATCGTCGACGGAGACGAGAGAACGGCCGGCCGCGGCATTGGCCCGGCTCTGGTCGGCAGCAGGGGCACGGTGGAGCATCGCAGTCTTCCACCACCGGTGCATCACAGCCGGTACCGCGCTCTCCTCGGCAGCCAGGACTTCGGCGTAGAAACGGGCGCGCTCGGAACCGGTCAACGCGTCACCGATCGCATTGATGGTGCGCGGGATACCGGTGATCCTGGGGACCGCGGGGTGCTCGGGCTGAGCCGTCACAGATCTCTCCTTCACTCTTCTCCTCAGAGTGTCCTACGCAAGCCCCCGATCGGGAAGCGGCGAGTGCCGCCACCGGCCCGCTGGACGGGTGGCGCCCACTCCTCCACGCTAGGCAGGGATCCTGGTGCCGGCCGACGCAGCTCGTGCTGTCGTGGCCGGACGTCCAGTCTTCGTCGCGCGATCGCGTGTGTGGGCGGCGAGCTCGTCGACGACGCGGCGTGGCGAGGGCGGGGTCAGCCGTCGGCTCGTCCGACGACTGAGTGCCGCCAGGTGTTGATCACTGCGGGCCACCCACAGAGACTACGTCGATCCCCGCTCCCCCATTTTTCAAGGTCCCGCCGCCGTAGTGATGCTGCGAGCCGAACCCGCAGAGACTGCTGCACGAGCGGCACCCGTGTGCCGTCCGGGTCGTGCGAATGCTGCGCTGCACCCGGAAGAAGTCCACAGCAGGCGTCTTGCACCCATCACCACCAGAAGCAGGACTACAGGTCCAGGGCCATCGTTTCGCAGTAGCCGAGGGCCGTGGCCGCCTGGGCGAGATCGCCCTCGGCTGCGGAACGGCGGGCCATATCGATCATCGTGACCATGCCTTGCAGCGGCCCACACACATCGTCGGCGGTCTGGCGCTCCTCCAGGCGGGCGCTCACCACCCTGTCGGCCTGGTCCAGAACGTCACGGAGCCGAGCGCGTCCACTGCGGTGCCGTGCCGCCTCGCGCGCGCCGCCCGGTCCGCCGGTACCAGCCGCGCGGCAGCCTGCACGGCATAGGCGTCCGGGTCGCCGAAAGCAGTCCGCGGGTGCTCTCCCGTATCCGCGCAGTGTGTCGTGACTTCCTTGACCGCCTGGAGCACCACTGCCCGGTCCACGCCCGGCCGCATGGCCAGCCGTACCTGGAAACGAGCCATCCACTTCTCGCGGTCCTTCTCCCTCGCCGCCTCCGTTGTCCGGTCCTTCTTCGCCACGTGCCCTCCCGGGTAATCGACAGCCGTCCGTCAAGGGGTCGGACGCCTGGGTATCGAAATGGGTTGCACAAGCAAGAAGCTGACGAGTCCCAGGTGACTACGTGAGCCACGCTGGCCCTACCGTCCCAGTTGTCACAGAACGTCACAGGTCACGGGTTCTGGCACAGCTTCCAGCCCCACCCTGCCCGGAAGTCCTGGTGACAGACCTCCTGCCTCAGGGCTTCGGCAAAGTGTCGTGATGTCCAGTTCGTGATCACGAGAGCCCGAGCAGGGCGAGCGATCGGCGGGCGTCGCGGGCGTTGTGCCTCAGTGCGGAGGCGATGCTCGTCTTGCCGGCCAGGCGGAGGGCCCCGATGGCGAGATTGCGCCAGGTGGCCATGGCGCGAGGCGCGGTGCCCGTCCGCAGCTGGGAAGCATCCTCGGCGAACGTCACATCCCTGACGTGGTGCAGGGCCTCGACCTTCCAGTGGCCGCGGATCAAGCTCGCGAGCTCGGCGGGTGTGGCTTGCTCGGCAGTGAGGCTGGTGACCGCGTAGACGGTCTTGATGCTGATCTTGCAGGTCTTGCGGTCCCCTCGGCGGCGCTTGAGCTGGACGGCTTGGCGTGCCCTGGGGAAGAGCAGGTTGTTCACCGTGCACGCCTTGATCCGGCGGATCTCGCCCCGGCCGTGCCTGGCATCGCGGGTGTGTCTCTGCAGCGGAATCTGCTTCCACGGAAGAGACTTGAGCTGCTTGCGGAGCTTCTTCTGATTCCCTTTCACGATCACGATGTAGTGCGCATTGCGGCTGAGCAGGTAGGCCGCGTGCTCGCGCTGGGTGTGCATCGCTTCGCTGGTCACGACCACGCCCGCCAGATCAGCGATGGTCTCCAGCAGCGGCTGGAAGCAGGTGATCTCGTTGGTCTTCTCGCCCACGTCGAGCTGGGCCAGGACCAGGCCGCGGACGTGGTCGCAGGCGGCGAGCAGGTGGATCTTCCGCCCCTTGGCCTTGGCCGCTCCGCGCAGGCTCTTGCCGTCGACCGCCACTGCGCGCAGCTGACCGTCGGCGCTGGCGCGCCTGTCGGCCAGCCAGAGGCCCACCGCCTTGTCCAACGCGTCGCCATCGATGCGGCCCAGTAGCCGCCGTACTGTCGTTTCTGCAGGAAGGCACCGCTTCGGGCACAGCGGATCGGGCCGTACGCCAAGGTGTTCCAGGACAGAGGACGGGGCGTCAGCGATCCACTCGCCGACTGCCAGCAGGGAGGTTGCTCCGGCCAGCACCGCGCACGCGGTGAGTGCGAGCACGACTGCCAAGCGGTGTCGCACGCCGCGGGGATCTCGCGGGTCGGGCACCTCGCCCAGCCGCTCCAGCAGGCCCGGGACGTCCTCGCACACGGCCGTTGGATACTGGCGGAGTTGGTCAAAGGCAGGCGGGATTGGCGATGATGCGGCGGCAGGCACGGTCCTCCACTCGGATCACGGGGCGTCGAGAACTCCGTGATCCTGGAAGCCCATGCCTGTCACATTCCCGGAGCCTGCCGAGCTGGCAGATCATCACGAACCGGATGAAAAGTGACTATGCCGAAGCCTTGCCTCTACCTCGCCGCCGCTTTCGTCACGCTCCGCATGCTCATCCGACGCTCGACGCCCCGCTGTCGTTGGGACGACCACCCCACCGCCCGACGCCTAAGGTGATCCATTCGCCGGTCGGTCTTACTCCACCACGAGGAGAATCGTCTCGGTGGGAGGGTAAGTATCCGACATCCCGTTCGGGTCGTACCAGCTGAACTCGCCCACCGCGGTCCCCCACTGGAGGTAGTAGGGCACGTCCAGCGAAACTCCGCTGCCGTTGGCGTTGCCGACCAGCTTATCGTGGTAGGCGACGCTCACGGGTGACGAGAGAGTGCACTGGATCCAGCTATATGAAGTGGTGGCGCAGGTGCCGACCTGCGCGCCGGTGTCGCTTCTGATGAAGGGGAAGGTCACGTTGTGGGGATTGATGACACTCGCACCCCCCCGAGGCGAGAACGTGAGCGTTGTGCCGGGCTGGGCGGTGCACCCGGCTGCCGTCAAGCACTCCATCCCGAACGTGGTCAAAGCTGTCCTCCCGTGGTGGACTCCGCCAGACCTCTGCGGCCAGCCCCAGTTGCCAGTGGAGGCCGAGGCGGTGGGGGCACTCGCCAGGACACCTGCGGTGGCGCAGAGGCCGACGGCAGCGAGGACAGTCCTGCGCTTGAGTGACACAAGCATGGAGATCCTTTCTGCCTGAGGATGAACCTCCTCGGCATCAGGAGATAGTGCTTTCCCGGTCTCATGACGGTTCGCCACGGCCAGGAGGCTGCAGGAATCGCCCCGATGGCCCACTCTTCCAAGACCATGGGGTTCTCGACGCCCCGTGATCCGAGTGGAAGACCGGCAAGACCACCGTCAAGACCGTCTACGCCGTCACCAGCCCGACCGCCGAACAGGCCACCCCGTCCCAGCTCACCCGACTCGTCCGTGGTTCTGAACGGTTTCTCTGGCCCCACAGGAACGCTTGGGTTCTATAGGTCGTTGCAACACCTGCCCTGAGGGATGTTGCGATGACCAAGCCGCGCCGTTCCCGTGGGGCCGACAGACTCGTTCAAAGCCACGTCCGCGACCACCGGGCGATCGAGGCCCTGCACCACGTCCGCGACACCACCGTCGCCAACGACGCCTCCCAGGTACGGACCGGCAACGCACCCCGAGCGATGGCCACCTGGCGCAACCTCGCCATCGGAGCCCTCCGAGCAGCCGGCGCGAGGAACATCGCGGCCGGCCTCCGCCGCAACGCCCGCGAACCCCGTCGCCCCTCGCACTCCTCGGCTTCGGATAATCACAAACCGGGCGTCAGGCGACAACGCCGAAGCCCTGCCCCACACCGTGGCCGAGCGCCTGACAATCACCGTCAACTGGGACTTGCGAAGAGCCCGGTGCCCGGAGACGGGCACGCCGGGTTCGGGAGGCGGCTCGGGGAAGCCCACCGGTGGAGACACCGGCAGGGCGCCCCGAGCCGACCTCACACCTATTCGGTTCGCGAAATAGACCTTCGGCCGGACCAGCCGAAACTCCGCACCCCGAAGCCGCGGACCTCTTCCTGCGGTTGCGTATCCACAGATCGAGGGAACCTACGCGAGGCGCAGTCTTCCCATGCTGCGTCCGCGGTCCGCGGGATGGTGCCGGCGGAGCGTGCGCGACTGCCGCAATCGACCACCGCTGCGCCGCAACGACCTACAGTTCATCAGCCCGCACGAGCCGGGGCGACGGACCATGCCCGACGCCCATCGTCTGGCTCGAGGGTTGGCGATCACGGTCGACGTGGGCTTGTTCAGTTCGGGATGGCGGCGTCGACCAGGGTGGTGGCTACGGTGCGGCCCGATGTCTCGGCGCTGGGGTCGCGGTCCAGCCAAGCGCTTATTCCGGCGCCGTCGTAAGGACCACCAGTTGCTGGGCGAGTGACTTCGCGTCCTTGGCGCCTGCCTGCTGAGCGAGGTCGAAGAAGAGTTCGTGCGGCCAGGTGCGGTAGTCCTGCGCGGCCTGTTCGACGACGCCGCTGGGCGGGGCGGGGCGTCGGCGCTCGCGCTGATGAACGCGCAGCCACGGAATCCCGGCTCGGTGAACGACAGCCCCTGTACCTCGAACGCGCCGACCAGGCGCTCCTTCGGGGTGTCGTAACGCGCTTCGAGCTCGTGTGCCATGCGCTCGGCGGTCGCGGCATGCCGTGCCTGGAGGCAGGCCCGGACCAGGCCGTCCTTGCTGCCGAACGCGCTGCACAGCGTTGCCTTCGCGACTCCGGCGTGCTGGATGACTCGATCAATCCCGACCGATTGGACACCCTCGGCGTAGAACAGCTCGTTGGCGGCAGCCAGCAGCCGCGCCCGCGCGGCCACGCTGCGTTCCCGTGTGAGGGCACATTCGTGGACATGCGGAAGGTGCATCCGATGGCTGTGGAGCATGAAGACAACCGGTGCTACGTCCGGCATCGGCCGGGCGGTCGCCAAGCGGCTGGCCGCCGACGGAATGTCCGTCATCGTGACCGGGCGCAACGCCCACCGCGGAGCCGGGACCGTCAGTCGAGGCGGGTGGGTTCGCCGTGGAGGCAACCTGTGATTGAAAGCGGGACCGCCCTCAGCTGCGCGAGGTGGCGCGCAGGCGCAGGCCGACAGTTGCGAGACCTTCGAAGGTGGCGAGCCGGTAGCTGGGTTCTGGTCCGGGCGGCTCGCTCAAGTGGTAGCGGCGGGCGGTCTGCGCAGTCAGGAGCGTCAGCATCGCCATGGCCAGAGCGGCTCCCTCGCAGCCATGCGGCCCGGTGCCGAAGGAGAGGAAGACCCCGGGTTTCGCCGGCGAGCCCGAATCATCGAGCCAGCGCTCGGGCTGGAACTGGTCCGGCTCGGGGTGTTCCCGTGCGTCGCGGTGGGCGGTGTAGGGGCAGACGAGAACGGTGGACCCGGCGTCGATGGTGTAGTCGGCGAGCTGAGTCTGTCGCCTGGCGCGCCGGGTCAGTAGCCAGCTCGGGGGGTGCAGTCGGAGCACCTCGCGTACCAGTGCCTGGGTGTATTGCAGGCTGTCGAGGTGGGTGCTGGTCGTCGCGGCCGGGTCTGCGGGCAGCAAGGCGGCTTCGGCCGCGACGCGGCCCGCTGCCTGGGGGTACCGGGCCAGGTGGAGCAGAATCCATCCGGCTGCCCGGGAAGGTGTCTCGAAGGTGGCGACGGTGATTCCGGGGAGAGGGTCGAGGACGGCCTCTTCCGGCAGTAGGCCATAGCGGGAGGAGGGCCGGAGCATCTGTCCCAGCACGTCGTCACCGAGCCGGCCCGATGAACGGCGTCGGCGGACGATGGGCCGCAAAGCGTCAACGAAGGCGATTTGCTGCCGTGTGCGGAACCGCCGTGCCGGTGTGGGGACCCAGGGCGGCCATACCCAGCGCGAGGGGCGTACGAGCACCTCCCGGGCCAGGAAGAGCTGTGAGGCAAAGGGCAGCAGGGTGGGAGCGTCTTCGGAGAAGAGGTAGCGCACGCCGATCTCCGCCAGGGCGTGCCGGACCGGGGGCAGAATCTCGACGTCCTGGCCCGTGGGCCACTGGTCAGCAAATTGAGCGGTCCTGGGCGCGATCTCACCGATCCGGGCTGCAACCGCCTGCGGGCGTAGTCCGCGCATGCGGGCGGCGTGAGCGTGCGCACGCTCCTCGGGCGTCGGTGCTCCGCTCGACCGCTTCAACGGCGGGAAGAGAGGCGAGGGTGGCTTGGGGAAGTCCTGCGCGCGGTGCAGGACTGCTTCACACGGCCCGGCCGTAGCGGCTACGTAGACACCCGGCTCCAGCTGCCAGACGTCCCCGCACTCCTCGGCGCCACGGCGCGCCAGCCCTAGCCGGTCGCGGCTCCAGGCCGCGAAGCTGCCTTCGGGCAACCGCGGCGGCTCATTCATTCGGCCCATGAGATCGCCCCTGACTCTCGTACCTGGCCAGGCCGAAATCGTCGGCAGCGTGACTAGGAGCCGGCGGGCGCCCGGGGGCTCCCGTCGGCAGTGCGGTCAGACCCGGTCGTCGCGGCCTTACGCACCCCAGTCGTGTTCCCCGTACGCACCGTAGTGGCGGGTGAAGGACAGCTTGCCGAGCAGCTTGGCGATCATGATGCACTCCTCTCGTCTGGTTCGAGCCCTCCCAGCCGAGGGTTCAGCAAAGAAGTTCTCGCCAGGACCAACGACCATGCATCCCATTTTTCCACGCATGCCATATGTGTCATATTCAGAGCATCAGTCGCACGCGTGGATATGAGGCGCGTGCTTGCGGGCTGGGCCTGCAGCCGGCCATCGTCGCCCCGGTGCTGGAGGTCAGTGCCGCCCCGGCCGCGAGGTGTGGCGACGCCGGTCACTTCAAGACCGGGGGCACCAACGCCCCGCACGGCGGCCGACCCCCTGTCATCACCGACGACATGCTGCACACCGTGCTCCGCCGCCGCTCCGGCGGCGAGTCCGTCGAGCAGATCCGGCCCGACCTGATCATCCCCACTTGCAAGCGCAAGGGGAAGAGTCCCGGCGTCGCCGGCATCTGCCGTGCCCTCGCCGAACACGAGCAAAGCCCAGGCCCACCCCGAAGCGATCGAGACAGCGCACAACGACTTCGTCGCCCTTCGCCGGCACCCCCACCAGGACGCCGCCCTGGCCCGCTTCCGCACCTGACCCGGGCAAGTCGGCAGCGCAGGCAAGCCCAAGGGAGCCTTGGGAAAGCCCGCGCTGTCGCCGGCGTCCGGGAGTCTGGACGGATGAACGTGGATGAGCAGTTGCTGCGCGGCCGGGTCTACGGCCACGACTACGACGACCCCGACCCGGGCCCCGGGGTGCGCTGGATGCAGACCATGGCGGCATCGTCGCCCAGGTGCCCGCCCACATGGGCCAGAAGGTCGGCGCGCAGGTGGTGGATCAGGGCCCGGGGGCTGTCGGGTGCCTGGGAGGCTGCACGTTCGGCCAGCGGGTAGAAGACTCTGCCGGAGTCCCGGGCTTCTATCACGCCGCCGGTGTAGAGCAGCAGCAGGTCTGCGGGCTCCAGGGCGAAGGTGTCCACCTGGTACTGGGGTGTGGTCAGCTCGCCCAGGCCCAGTGGCAGCGCGGGGCGGGTGGCGTCGAGTGCGATGACCTGTCCGTCGCGTAGGAGCAAGGGGGGCGGGTGACCGCAGCTGATCATCTCCACCCTCTCACCTGCGTCGGGGATGTCGATGATTGCGGCGGTGATGAAGCACTCCCCTTCCTGCTCCGACTCGGTGGGTTCGACCATGCTCCAGCACACGCTGTTCTCCAGGTAGGCCATGAGGTCGGGCAAGGAGGACTGCCGGTGTGCAGCCGCCCGGAATGCACCCAGCAGCAGCGCGGCATCTCCGATCGCGGTCAGGCCCTTGCCCCTCGCGCCCCCGATGATCAGCCTGGTTCCGGCCGAGGTGCGGGTGGCCGCGTACAGATCGCCGCCGATCTGTGCCTGTTCCTCCGCCGCGGTGTAGTACGGCTCTCAGCTGCTATGCCCGAGCGGGAGCCAGATGCGGGCGGCGTGCGCGTCCCGGCCCCGAGCGACGAGCGCCGCCAACGGAACGCCGGGCGGCGTCCACTACTTCGTACGAAACGCTCGGTCCGGCAGCTTCAATGGGCTGTTGATCCAGTCAACAATGATGGGCGGGGGCAGCCGAGGTCTGGCTCGCCCCTCAGGAGGTCCGGCTCAAGCGTCCGGCAGCCGTGCGGGCAGCATCGAGGGCTTCGGCCAGGGCGGCTCGGGTGTCCAGGTTGCGTGTGGAGCCTGCGTCGAGCGAGTGCGCATGGTTGTTTCCAGAAATACGGCTCAGTGCATCCAGGGCGCTGTCGTCGGAAGCCAAGCGGTGGAGTGCCTCAGCTTCAGCGAGTGCGGCGTCCACTGCACGCACCCGGCGCGCGCAGGCCTCCAGCGCTTCCACCCGTGCCACGAGGCTGCGTTGAGCGACGTCCAGCGGCTCCCGGCGGCGCTGGAGAGCGCCGTGGCCCTCCGGACTGGATACGTCGTGTGCCACGCTTGACAGGAGGTCCAGCGGCTTCTGGAGGGCGGCCAGGTCGGAGGCGATCATCCATACCCCGTTGGAAAGTTCCGTCGCGTCCCGGGTCAGATCGAGGAGCTCGCGCGCGTGCGCCTGGCGGGGCCGGAGGCGATGGTCGAGCCGACCCGGGAAATGGAGATCGCCCTCCACCACATCCCTGGGGACCTTGGTGCCTTTCCTGATTACGAGGACTTCGAGGGGGTCTGCGAGTACCGGAACCGAGTCACGGTGGCAGTAAGGCAGTTCGTCGAGGCCGCGCGCACCGTGCTCAACGATGACGACCTCGACGTCCCTTCGCCCGCGTAGTGATGCTCAGCTGTGGTGTCCCACGCGCGCAAGGTGCGCAGGCCGGGGGTGGCGGGGCACTTTCTCGGTCAGCCGCTCGCGTGCCGCCCAGGGACGGCGTGTGCGCGCTTCGGCGACGACCGTGACGGTTGGGGGGCTCACCTGCGGGCGGCCCGCCGCCGGGTCATCCGCCCCTTCGCCGAGTGGTCCGTGCTCCGTGAGGCACGTCGGGAGGCCGCGCAAGGCCGATACAGCGCCAACTCGGCTTCCGCCAACCGCAACGACGTCCGACCGCGCAGTGACCGCTCCTGTCAGCCTCCGTTTCCGGTGCTGACTGTACCCACGGCATGGCTCAGCACGAAGTCGCGCGCCAGGCGTGCGGCCTGCTCACGGGCCTCGAAGGTGATGCCGTGCCGAGTACGCGGCAGGATCACCAGACGTGCGCCAGGGATCTCCGATGCCATGAGTTCGGCGACCTGAGCCCGGACGATGGGGTCCTCCGCGCCATGCAGCACGAGAGTAGGAGCCGTGATTTCATGCAGCCGGGCAGTGCAGTTGTGGTTCTGAATCGCTGTCATGCGGCGTGCGTCGGCGTCTACGGGACGCCCCCGCAGGGCGCGCTTGGTGTCGGCGACGAGCTGCGGGTCGTTCGCCTGCCCCTCGGGTGTGAGGAGCAGGTCCAGCACGAACTGCGCCCGCGCGTCCGGCCCCATGGCGGCGATGCGGTCACCAAGGCTCTCGGTCATGGTCCAGCTCGGGGTGGCGCCTGACAGTATGAGAGACGCGACCCGCTGGGGGTAGTGGATCGCCAGCTGCATGGCGATCGCTCCGCCGTACGACACTCCCATAACATGCGCGCGCTCAAATCCCAGCGCGGCAAGGAAGTCGGCGCAGTCAGCAGCTTGCCGAACGATGTCGTACGGCTCGGGCCCGTTGAGTGTGTCGCCGGTGTCACGCTGGTCGAAGCCGATGGCCAGGATTCCAGCGCCTAACAGGGGGCGGAAGGCATCAAACTGCCCCCTATGGCTCTCCCCGCCATGCAACAGAACCAGCGGTTCACCCTGGCCGGACTCAACGTAGGCAATATCGATGTCGCCGACTTTGACGTGCTGAAACCCCTCAGAACTCACGCGCTCACCTCCACAGGCGTGCATCCATCGCCTCGGCGAAGACGGGATCGGCACAGGACGGCGGACTCGCTGCCACCGAGCGGTGGGAACGCTCGATCATCTGGTCACTCACTCTCCGATCGCCTCAAAGCTGAGTACAGCATGGGAACCGGGTATCGCCCAGTCGCTGGTTCACCTCTGCCCCGACCACTACTCCACAAACAAAGGCACCCTCAAGTGATCAACGCACCACCCCCGGTGATCACGTGGTCGTGGAGGCACAGGTGCGTGACTACGGGTTCTCGCCGGCTCAACAGGATGAGATCTGGCGACGCTGGCGCGAGGGGCAGTCGTTCAGCTTGATGGGGCGGGCGCTTGGTGCGCCGATGCACCATGTCCGCCCGGTTTCTGTACCAGAGCGGCGGGGTTCGCCTCACTCCGCAGCAGCGGTCAGAGCTCCATCTGACCAGCAGCGAGCGCGAGGAGATATCCCGAGGGCTTTGTCAGGTTGAGCGAGTGCTCGAGGGTGTGAGCCGGTTCGACGCGTTTCGGCTTCGGTGGTGACAGCGGCTCAGGCTACGGCGGGCAGGCTGGCGACGTGCCGGTGATCTGGTCCCAGATCACGAAGCGGTTGATCATCTCGGCGCGGTAGTTCGGGGCGGTGAGGAGGTGACGGCGGGGTCGGAAGTGGGGTGAGATGCCGCTGAACGCGGCCAGGAACCGTTGTGCGGCACCCACCGATCGGAAGCCTTTCATCGCGCGCTCGCGTTGCCTCGTCGGCTGGCGGGAGTTCTCGGCCCGGTTGTTCAGGCCCTTGTGCGAGCGGTGCTCGACCGACGGCATCTCGTGGCGGTGGGCGGCGCCGTAGGAGCGGAGCTTGTCGGTGACGATCACCCGGGGCACCGACCGGGTCTTCTTCATCAGCTTCCGGAAGAAACGCCTGGCCGCGGCCTCGTCCCGCCGGTTCTGCAGCAGGATGTCGAGCACGTTCCCGTGCTGGCCCACGGCCCGCCACAGGTACCGCTGCACGCCGTTGATTTTGACGAACACCTCGTCCAAGTGCCACTTGTCACCAGGCCCCGGACGGCGCCGACGTAGAGCAGCGGCATAAGCCGGGCCGAACCGGCGCGTCCACTGGTGGACTGTCTCGTGGCTGACCTCGATGCCGCGCTCGAGCATCAGCTCCTCGATGTCGCGCAGGCTCAGGTTGAAGCGGTGGTACAGCCACACGCAGTGGGAGATGACCTCCGGAGGGAAGCGGAAACCCCGGTACGACGGCGTCACCACGGACAGCCCCTCCAGCGATTCGACCAGACGGTGATCACGCCGCCTGAGAAGGCCACCAATCAACCTGACAACGCCACCTGACGGGCCGTGAGCCGCTGTACGACGACCTGCAGGCCGAACACGAACCGCCCCGGGCCCGGACCCGCGGTGGCTGACGTGCGCTCAGATCGGCGTACAGACGGCCGTCAACACCACCCCCGACGACTGACCGGGGCGGCGTGCGCGTTCGGGGGCGATATCAAGTTGGACGGCGCCGGGCAGGTAGGGGCCGGAGAGCCGCCCGGTTCAACGGTTGTGGTGTGAGATACGCGACTCTTCCGGGCGGAACCGGCACCGTGTTCCCAATGCACCGTCAGGTGACTTTGCAGGCAGGGGCCTTGCCGCCCCGTGACGGTGACTCATTTGATCTTGTTGTTCTACTCAGAGTGGCACTGCGTGTCGCGTGTGGGGTGCTTCGGCAGCGATTGGAGGGAGCGGCACCCCGGTCCGAGCGCGGGCACTCTGTCGCCTACCCCTGGGGTCCAAGCCCCCTCGTTGGCCTCCGCGGAGTTCGCGAAGGTCGCGGACCCAGAGAGGGGCAGCCCCATGACTCACAAGCCTGACGGGTACTGCTGCTGCAGCACGAAGGCGGATCGCCACTACAGGTGGATCCGCTGGCTCGGTCCGATCGGCTCGCTCATCAAACACGGATGAGACTTGCTGGGCTGACAACGCGAAGGCCCCGACCTAAAGGCCGGGGCCACGCTGCAGACGGTGCAGAGAAGGCCTCGCCCCAAGCGTCGCGAGCGGTGGGTGGGGCCTTCGCCTTGCCGTTGCTTATTACTGTCGCGTACACAAGCTAAACGTCGCTATGTGACGTGCGCCACATCTCCCGTAGTGCGACGTTGCCCATCTTGCCTGCCATGACTCAAGAACGCGACCAGCGCCCACATGTTGATCTGCGCAGTTTTCCGGCGAGAACGTGCAAGGTGGCAGCTCACCCCCCTAATTCATGACTCAACAAGTGGCGGATATCACACTCAAGAGTGAGGGTTGGCACACCCGAGTGAGTGTCAAATAGGCCGCCTTTGTCGCGACTTCACATGCGGCGAACACGCACGGACAGCGGCAGCCTCCGTGAGCGGAGGTACTTTACCGCCCCCTACTGACAATCCACGGTGAGCGCCCTTCTCTGACGAAGTCGGTCACGAGCAGTCGATGTCGGTGAACTCCACCGTTCTCCTGGTTCGTTGCTGGTGGGGGTGTACGGCGGGTTGACCGCTACCGGACGATCGTCCGTGCTGGCCGCTGGGCGCCGATCTCCACCCCGGACGACCGGGATGGACTCCGGAGTGGCAGATCGTCAGCGAGAGAACCCCTCAGGGGCTTCATGGGCTACTGGTCGCGGCGAGGCCGGATCGGTCATGTAGGGTCTCGCCGCCGATGACATGTCGATCTTCTGTGACCTGCTGGTTCTCTGTTGTCTCACCGCGATGCCACCCAAGATCAATCTCAGATCGCTGCCATTTCCTCGGCGGAACGATGAGTCTGCGGCTGAGCCACCGAGCACGAGGACTACATGTGGGCTCAGATCGCGCACCGATGAGTTTCCCGCGCCGCGCCGGTCTGTACGCGTGAGACCGTCTCACGGAAGGCTGGCGCCATGCGGAAACTGATCTACGGCATGAACCTGACCCTGGACGGCTACATCGCCGCGCCCGGCGACGACATCGGCTGGAGCGTGCCGAGCGACGAGCTGTTCCAGTTTTGGTCCGACCAGTTGCAGGCGACCGACCTGTCGCTGTACGGGCGCAAACTGTGGCAGACAATGAGCTCCTACTGGCCGACCGGCGACCAGCAGCCAAACGCCACCCCGGCGGAGATCGAGTTCGCCCGCCGCTGGCGGGACATGTCGAAGGTGGTGTTCTCCTCGACGATCGACAAGGTCGACTGGAACACCCGCCTGGTCACCAGCGACGCGGTCGCCGAGATCACCCGGCTCAAGGCCGAGGACGGCGGCCCGATGGACATCGGCGGCGCGACGCTCGCCGGGGCGGCCATGCGGGCCGGGCTGATTGACGAGTACGTGCTGGCCACCGCGCCGGTCCTGGTGGGCGGCGGCACGCCGTTCTTCACCGCGCTGGACAACTGGGTGAACCTGAACCTGGTGGAGACGCGGACGCTTCCCTGCGGGGTGATCCTGACCAGGTACGAGACGAGGCGCTGAGCGCCCGTCCGGGAGTCACGGGCCATATGCTCCGCGGGTGACACCCCCTGGGTGACCCGGACTACCGCCCGAGCCACCCAAACGAGTGAAGCCCCTGAACTGCAAGTCTCATGGCAGTGGCATTTCTGCCATCCATCTGCCAACTGCCGTGAGATTCTGCCAAGGCTTTTGAGACCCTACAGGTCAGTCGTTCTCCGGGGTCATGTCGCGCAGGCGCGAGCAGTGGAACTGGTGGGCGACGGTGATCGTGCAGGTAGGCCCGTTGCGGTTCTTGCTGAGGATGAGGTCGCTCTCGCCGGCCCGAGGGCTCTCGGGGTCGTAGGCGTCTTCGCGGTGCAGCAGGATGATGCCGCTCGCGTCCTGCTCCAGTTGCCCGGAGTCGCGCAGGTCGGATGTCTGCGGGCGCTTGCCTTCCCGGTGCTCGGAGCCGCGGTTGAGCTGTGCGCAGCAGATGATGACCGCGCCGGTCTCCTCGGCGATGATTTTCAGTTCGCGGCTGACCTCACTGACGCGCTCGTACGGGCTTTGCCGGGAGTTGCGCTGGTCGGTGTACATGAGCTGGACGTAGTCGGTGATCACCAGCAGGGCCTGGCCGGTCTGGCGGATCAGAGCCTTGATGCGGGTGCGGACGAGTCCCGGAGTGACACGGGGGGGGTAGTCCATCCACAGCAGCAGGGCTGTGAGGTCGGGCAGGCGGCGGGCGATGCGGATCCAGTCGTCGTCGGTGAGGACGATGTCGGCCTGGGCGGCTGCCCGAACTTCGGGCGGATCCTCGGCGAGCTTGGTCATGTTCGGCTTCGGGCGCAGCATCGCGATCACGGTCTCGTTGACGGCCATGGGGTGGGAGGCGCCGGAGGAGCCGGCGCCGCGTGCGGTGGAGCCCCATCTCCGTCACCGGACGCCCCAACTCGCAGGAGGCGGCCTCCAAGCCCTTGGCGGTCAGGTTCCGCAGCCTCTCCCCCGTCTCGGTGGAACCGCCGTTCTCAGCGAGAGCGTGCTTGCGCATGACCGGATGGTGTCCCGCCATGGGTGCAGCCGATCTTGCAACCGAAGGGCTGCGGATCACGACGACCCAGGCTGGGGCTCCTCGCCGTCGTAGGCCGCCAGCGCAGCCTGGCGGCATTCCAGCAGGTCGCCAAGGGCCTCGTGGGACACGTGCTCCTGGGTCAGTGCCACCATGGCCCTGGCCTCGACCGAGGCCCATGCGTGCCGGGCGCGTTTGTTGGCGCGGCGCCTGGCGTCGCTGCGCAGGAAGCCCGCTCCCGCCGCGAACCCGGCAGAGGCCAGAGCGGCGAGGGCGGCGGGAACGCGCACGTCCGCCGAGGCCATTCCTGCCGCTCCCGCCGCTCCCGCGAGCAGGGCCGCGGGTAAACCGAGGGCGATGTCCGCCTTGGCCCAGAACTCGGCCCGACGGTGGGCGATTTTCCTCTGGCGCGTCGCCTCGTCTCTCAGCCGCTCGATCTCGGCACGCAGGCGGTGCGCGAACTCGTCCGGGCTCAGGCGCGTGGTTCCGTCAGCGGAAGTGACCATAAAGGCATTCCAACACGCCTGCACCAGAAGGTACTTGGCGAGCCCAGACAGCCTTCGGGCGCGGCAGACGTGAGCTTCCCACAATGGTGTGCCCGGACGGCCCTGCTCGCACAGCGGGCACCCAGACAGCCCGCAGTACCCGGACCAGGCTTCCGATGAGACGGTTCCCGGAACAGACGACGACAGCCTCGCCGATCACATGACCTGGCGCAGCGTGACGCCGCCCTTGTAGCCCTCCACGATCTGGCGGGCGCGATCCACGACGGCGGGCCACCGAATCTGTTCACGTGCCATACGGGTGCATGTACCCGTTGCTGTGGCACTGGGTGCGGGGCCACGTCGTGCGTCGTCGTATCCGGGCCGGCACGGTGCCTGGGCGGCGGGCCGGTCCTGCAGGACCTTAAGCGAATGGGGACAGGTGTTCGGCGGCGAGGTCTTGGCCATGGCCATCCTCGACCGCCTCCTCCACCACTGCGGAGTCATTCCTGTCAACGGCCCAAGCTACCGCCTCAAGAACCGACTTACCGCGATCGAACGAGAGCGAGACGACGCAGCATGAGCTTGGTTCAAGCGGTCCTTGTCAGACCCCGCGTTTAGAGTTGGGCGAGATGGGGCCGGTTCCGAGGCCGTCAGCACTGGAGAACGGCAGCCTCCCTGGTCTGCGCGGGGGTGGTTTCGGCCCAACCGGCGTCCAGGCATGTTGAGGGCCACAAGCGCAGCCTGCCGGCCCGGCCCCATCTCAGCCGACCGCCTGTACTGTCCTTCGCGTCAAGACTGGTGCACATAACTCTGTACTCCGCGGAGCGCTTGCGGGGCTCCGGCAAGATTTTCGTAGCCGGAGATCATCTCGGTGTGAGGGTCGGCCGGTCCGCGTAGCGGGCAGCCTGTGGCTGTGCTCTGTTGAACTGGCAAGTCTGTTACCACAGTTGGCCGATGTGCTGGTGGTCTCGGCCGACGTCTCCGATGCTGTCGTGGCGGTCCGCGCCCGCACGAGATCCGGTGCTCCCGCGGGATGTACGGGCTGCGGCCAGCTCAGCGCGTGGTGTCACAGCCGTTATGTTCGGCGCCTCGCCGACGTCACTCTCGGAGGCCGGCCTCTGCGCATCGAGTTGTCCGTACGGCGCCTGTACTGCGAGAGCCCGACTTGCCCGAAGGTGACCTTTGCCGAGCAAGTGCCGGGGCTGACCGTGCGCTACCAGCGGCGCACACCCCAGTTGCAGGGCCGGGTGGAGGCTGTCGGCGTGGTGCTGGCCGGCCGCGGCGGTGCCCGGATGCTGCGGATCCTGAACGTCACGCTCTCACAGTGCACGGTCCTGTCCCAGCTGATGCGGGTGCCGCTTCCACTACTGGATACACCCCGAGTGCTGGGGGGGTGGACGACTTCGCGCTCTACAGCGGCACCTACGGCACCCTCCTGGTCGACGCCACCACCCGGCTCCCGCTCACCCTCCGGGAGGGACGCGACGCGGAACAGCTCAGCCGCTGGCTCCGTGAGCACCCGGGGGTCGAGGTCGCCTGCCGCGACGGCTCCCTCACCTACCGGCAGGGCATCACCGCTGGCGCACCCGACGCCGTGCAGGTCAGCGACCGCTTCCACCTCTGGCAGGCCCTCTCCCGCCGCGTTCAGGACATTGCCTCCGCCCACCGCGGCTGCCTGGCCGCAGCCCTGCCACCGGACAGGGAGACCGGTCCCGCACCGGTCGAGGAGGCCACCGGGAACACCGCGGCGGACACCCGGGCCGGGCGGCATGCCCGAAGGCTGTTCGAGGCCGTGCACGCCTTGGCCCGCAGCGGCCGGAGCCACAGTTCCGTGGCCCGGGAGCTCGGCCTGGACCGCCGCACCGTACGCAAGTACGCCCGAGCCCGTACCTGGCAGGAAGTGATGCGCCGCCCGCCCCACAAGCCCTCCACCCTGGACCCCTACCTCGACCACCTGCAACAACGCTGGGACGAGGGACAGCACAGCGCGAAGATCCTGCACGAGGAACTCCAGGGCAAGGGTTACCTCGGCCACTACCAGCGGGTGAAAATGGCCGTCGCACCCCTCCGACGGGGCCTGCCACTGGATGAGCCACGCGAGCGGCCGCCCTCCCCACGCGAAGCCGCCCGCTGGATCACCACCCACCCGCACCGCCGCAACCGCCACATCAACGACCGCCTGCCCCGGCTCCTCGATCACTGCCCCGAGCTCAGGCACACCCACGACCTGGTCCGCCGATTCGCCACCATGCTCGACAACCGCGACGCCACACCCATGCCAGGCTGGCTGAACGACCTCGCAAACAACGGACTGGCCCCTCTCGCCGGCCTCGCCCGAGCCCTGCGCGAAGACCGCCATGCTGTCGCCCAGGGCATCACCACCCTTTACAACTCCGGAGTCAACGAAGGACGCATCACCGACATCAAGCTGCAAAAACGCCTGATGGCCGGACGCGCCGGCATCCCACTACTCCGCCAACGCGTCGTCCTGATCGCCCAGCTCCGCCGCCGCTACGCGGACCGGCCGACCAGGAAGGTGGGCCCGTTTTGACCATTCACCCCGGGATAGCTCCCACCCAATGTTCCGCACGTGCAAAAAACGCGCACTGGCAACAGGGCGTGCAGGGATGAAGGGTGACTCGTTAGTTCGAGAACCCCAGACTGGCGCCGCGGAAGCTATTCTGAACATGTTCATTTCTGCTGGAGTGGCATCGAGCTGGGGGCATGATGGGCAATCGCAGGCGGGGAAGATGGTTGGCAATGGGCCCGGCGATGATTCTTGTCATGGTCGCCAGCGGCTGTGGGGCGCTCTTCTATCCCAGTCTGCCGACCGTCCATAACGTTTCGGCCAGAGAACTCGCTGGAGACTGGAGCGGCCCCGACGGCGCGGAGGTGGCCCTGGAGAGGGATGGCCGAGCCGTGGTGAGGAATCCCGGAGGCGAGGACTGGGATTTCGACGAAGGCTGGGGTCTGTCTGGTACCGGGACCTGGCAGCTGATCAAGGGGGCCAGCGGAGAGACGATTGGTGGTGCCCCGGCAGTCCAGATCTCCATCACCAATGTGACGGGGCAAATACAGCGTCCCCCCAGGGACATCGACGAGTGGACGACCACACCGCACACTCCGATAGGCCGTTACACCTGGAAGTTCTGCATGGAGCGGACCAAGAAAGGGCTTCAGCCCTACTACCTTGCTGGGGACCCGGACGCTCCCAACCTCTATCACCTCAAGCGAACGTGACCGGGTCGGCACCCAAGCCAAGGTGATCTCCGGCTACGAAAATCTTGCCAGAGCCCCGGATATGCCCGGACGTACAGCTGAGCGTGCCCAGGACGCCTGCACTGGATTCAGCTCCGCCGTCTGAACGTGCCGGGGGCTGTCCCGTGCGTGCGCTTGAACGCGTTGGCGAAGGCGAACTCGGAGGCGTAGCCCACCTGGGCGGCGACGGATTTCAATGGTGCGTCCGATGCCCGCAGCAGGCGCGCGGCCGTGGTCATCCGCCACCAGGTCAGGTAGCTGAGGGGTGGTTGGCCGATCAGTGTGGCGAAGCGCCTGGCGAACGGTGCGCGGGACAGCCCCGCTTCCGCGGCGAGTTTCGCCACTGTCCACGGTGCTGCCGGGGCCCGGTGGATGGCGTGGAGGGCGGCGGTGACCGGCGGGTCGTTGAGCGCGGCGGCCCAGCCGGTGGTGTTGCCCCGGGCGGGTTGTTCGTTGAACCAGATGCGCAGGATGTACAGCAGCAGTGTGTCCAGGAGCGCGGGGACGGCCGCGTCCGTGCCGAGGCGCGGGTGCTCCAGTTCGGCGGCCAGCAGCCCCACGGCCGAGCGCAGTTCCGGGTGGCGATCCGGGTGCGCGGGGAGGTGGATCCGGTCAGGCAGGTCGCGCAGCAGCGGGTGGGTGCGGGACGGGTCGAGCTGGTAGGTCCCGCAGAGCACGACGGTGACCGGACCGCCGTCTCCGGTCCGGTCGATGCTGTCCGACGCATAGGGCTCGGACAATCGGGGGTCGTCGGGGCCGCAGGCGGGGGCCGTCGCCAGGGTTTTGGGCCTGTCGGCCAGGGTGTGCCCACTGCCGTGGGGCAGGAACACCACGTCGCCCACGCCCAGCGGGACGGGCTCTGCGTCTGGAGGGAGCAGCCAGCAGGAGCCTTGCAGGATCACCTGAAAGCCCGCCGACCCCGGTACGGAGGCGAACTCCTGCCCCCACGGGGCATGCCACCGCACGTGCGCCGACCGAGGCCGGCCGGTCCGCATCACCGCGATGACGTCACTGAGCACATCCATGCGGTGAGACTACGCGGCGAGACGTACGCGCATGAACTGGGCACTCTGCCGCATGGATCGTCTCCAAGTGAGGTCGTAGATTCGCGGCATGAAGATGAAGACCGCACGTATCCACGAGTACGGCGACGCGTCGGTGATCCGCTACGACGACGTTCAGCGCCCTCAGCCTGCATCAGGTGAAGTGCTCATCCGTGTCGCCGCGACCTCGTTCAACCCCACCGAGGCCGCGTTGCGGGGCGGACTGCTGCGGGCGTTCTTTCCCTTGGACCTGCCCTACACGCTCGGATGGGACGTCGCCGGCACGGTCGCCGAGATCGGCGCGGGTGCGGAGGGGTTCACCGTCGGCGACCGGGTCATCGGGCGGCTCGACAGCGCGGGTGCGGCCGCCGAGTACGTACGGGCGCCCGTGGCCACGCTGATCGCGGCTCCCGCCTCCATCCCTCTTGCGAACGCTGCGGCCGTTCCCGTGGCCGGTCTCACGGCGTGGCAGGCGGTGTTCGAGCATGGGCAGGTAGCCGCCGGTCAGCGGGTACTGGTCAACGGTGCGGGCGGAGGCGTCGGTGGCTTCGTGACGCAGCTCGCCAAGTACGCGGGAGCCGAGGTGATCGCCACGGCCGGCGCCCGCAGCGCCGAGGCAGTCCGGCGGCAGGGGGCGGACCAAGTGATCGACTACACCGCCACGCCGGTGGTTGCCGCGCTCGATGGCCCAGTGGACACGCTGCTCAACCTGGTCCCGCTGAGCCGGCCGGACGCCACAGCTCTGGCGCCGCTAGTACGGCCGGGCGGGCGGATCGTCTCGATCGCCACCCCGATCGAGCCGCCTGCCGATGCCGAGGTGACTGCGATGCACATGGTCGCCCGCAATGATGTGGAGCATCTGTCGGCGCTGGTGGAGCTCATCGACGCGGCCGTGGTCACCATCGACATCAGCGAGTCACGCCCGCTGGCCGACCTCGGCGCCATCCACCGCCTCAGCGAGGCTGGCCGGATCCGAGGCAAGGTCATCATCCTTCCTTGAGCCGCCGACGGCCGGACCTTGCCTTCAGCCTCCACGCCCACTTCCCTGTGGGCACGTTTCCCGCGTACCTGGCCGAGCAACTTTGGCGAGTACGCCGACACCCTGCATGTGGTTCGTGATCATTGATGCGGGATGATGGCGGTATACGTGGTGGGGATGGGCTGTTCGAGGTCGAGCCGGTCGAGAAGAAGCAGCCGCAGGGCCGTCCGGCGGCGGTGGACAAGAGGTTCAGGGCGTTCGACCCGCACCAGGTCCTGCTGCTGCCCCCGTCGCTGGACGACTGGCTTCCCGAGGGCCGCCTGGCCCGGTTCGTCGCCGACCTGGTCGACGACGTGCTGGACCTGACGGCAATCCGGTCCGACTACACCGAGAAGCGCGGCTACCCGCCCTACGACCCACGCCTGATGCTGCGCCTGCTGATCTACGGCTACACCACCGGGGTGCGCTCCTCACGGGCGATCGAGCGCAAGTGCGTCGACGACATCGCGTTCCGGTTCCTGGCCGCCGACCAGGCCCCGGACTTCCGCTCCACGACTGCATGGACGACCCATTCGGCACGCTCGGCCTCAAAGGGGCAGACCCCTACCTGCTCCTCGGAACCGTCGAAGCCCACCTGACAGAAGTATCCGAGGAGCAAGTGAAAGCTGACCCCCGCTTCTGTGAACTGCTCAACGACCCCGAGCACGAAGGGCCCTGGCTCGTCTCGCTCACGGACACCCTCCGTGACGCCCTCGCAGCGGCCACCCCGGAGCGCCTGCTGGAAACCGCCACCGCATGGACCCACACCGAAGACGGTGGCGGGCAGGACCCAGGGCTCTTGGCCGACTTCCTGGAACGCCTCGGCGAACTCGCCCGCGACGACGCCTGTACTGCGGCATGTCCCTGTGGGGAACTGCACATCGGGAACAAAGTCGGCGGCATCAGTACCGCCTCGGTGATCAGGGACTCGACACCTCGTGATCACCCGGAGGCCGCGACTGCCTCCGTTCGATCCCGGTCGACGAACTCAACAACCACACCGGCTATCTGAACCAGTATCAACCCGGACAGATCCTCTGAACGACGCCGCCCTGGACCTGTACCCCCTCGCGTGTTGCCATGCACGGTCAGCGATCAGTGGCCGCCCAGTGGGCGACCGCTACCGCCGACCGCACCACCCGCGACCCGGGTCAGCCTGGTGTCCGGCTGCGCTGCTACGTAGACCTGCGCCAGGACGACACGCCTGGCAGAGGACCAGTGGCCGGGACCGCCTAGAGAATGCTGATCAGCTGCGCGCTGCCGGAGCCGAGCTCTAGAGTCCCGGAGCAACGCGCCTTCTCGCGGTAGAGAGCTCCTGGGATGCGGGCCTCGGAGCGAGTCAGCAGCTCGACTACGCGGTCGTGGTCCGTGTCGAAGTGAGCATCCCAGATGAGCCGGTCCGGGCGTGTGGGGTGGCCTGTGACCCAGGCAGGCTGAAGGTCGAAGCGATACCACAGTGGCATGGAGCGCATCAGCAGTGCGCTGCGCAGCGGCGTGCTGGCGGTGTACGCCCACCACGCAGGGTGCGCGGCTTCCTCGTCGGTGAGGCCGTTGTGACGCCACAGCGGCGAGCGCCCGTCTTTCTGATGCCAGTCGGTCTCCTGCATGAAGACCATGCGTGCGATGTCCATGCCGTGCCAGCGCTGTGAGTCCACGAGGTCGAGGCGCCCTCCTGTGGGGACGTGGATCAGGCGCATCCGTCGGCAGGTGAAGTCGATCAGCCGGAGGCCGGGGATCCCACACACCGTGGTCTTCGTGGAGGAAAGGCAGGATGCGGCTGGCGACGCGGTAGGCCGTGTTGGTGTGGATCTCCAGATGGCCGGGCTGGTGGCAGATGACGTTCAGGTAGCCGCTGGTGCTGGCCATCGCGCTCTTTCGCGGCTGTTCCAGGGGGTGCGGGTGCTCACGGTTGCTCATCAGGCACTCGAAGAGGAGGGCCTGGAAGGCGAGTTGCCCGCGGTCGGTGGGATCCAGGATGGGACGGCCGCCCTTCGCCTGGAGTCGTCCCAGGTACAGAAGGCGCGCGAGTTCCTTACTGATCCGCTTGTCAGTCGTGTGCGGCATGGGGGTTCCTGCTCCGGCTGCCCCCGGGCGGCAGCCGTGGAGGAAGGGCATGCGCGGACACCGAGAAACGCACGCTGCGGGACCGGGCATCCCACCCGTGAGACATCTGCGACTCCACCCGGGCGGATCGCTCGCCTCCAGACCGTCCCTGGCCTGTCAGGTTGACGGTACCGGACCACGCGCGGCAGACCACGCGACGCGCCGGGCGACGCGCGGCACCATGCCCTCGCGCGGATCGGCGGTGACCTGGTCGTGGACGACGTCGGCGTACGACTGGGAGCAGAAGCCGCGGACCACCAGGACCGGGATGCCCGCGTGTCCGAGCCATCCGGTCAGCTGCTGGCGCAGGGTGTCCTTCTCCGCGGCGACGTATAGGGCGTGCTCCGCAGCACTTGAGAGTGGTGATTCCGGTCGGGAATCGCGTCCCGCCAAGCGGTGTAGGCCGTGAAGATCTGTGCCGCGGGGCTGGCATTGGCGGGCAGCGTGAGGTCGCCGCGCGGATGATTCGTTTCGCGGGGTTCATGGCCGCCGGCACCCCGGCCGTCGGCCAGCGGTCCGGGCTCAGGTTCAGGCCCGCAACCGGGGTGTCTGCCGTTTGTGGATCACGGGCGCCGATGCGTGTTGTTGCCGGCGCGTGCCTCTGTCCGTGGCTGCGGGTGAAGGGTGCACGGGTGTGGTGTCGCGGTCGGCCGGCAGGTGTTGCCCGGCCTTGGTTCCGAGCGGAGAGGCCGGGTAGCAGAAGGCCTCAGACTGCGACGGAGAGCAGGTCCACCACGAAGACGAGTGTCGAGCCCGCCGGGATCAACGGCGAGGGTGACTGGTTGCCGTAGCCGAGGCGCGGGGGAACGATGATCTCGCGGCGGCCGCCGACCTTCATCCCTCTGACCCCGCGGTCCCAGCCCTTGATGACCTTGCCACCGCCCACGGCGAACTTGAACGTCTGGCCCCGGTCCCAGGAGGTGTCGAATTCCCTTCCGGACTCGAAGGTGACCCCGACGTAGTGAACCTGGACAACCCTGCCCGGCTTCGCCTCAAGCCCGCCCCCGACGACGAGGTCACGGATTGTCAGCTCGGTGGGAGCGTCACCCTCCGGAAGGTCGATCTCGGGCTTCGTCAGTTCACTCATTGCAGCCTCATTCGCTCGCCGCCGGAAGCCCTCATACAGACCAGCCAGGCGCATGGTCACTCCATGCAGTAGATCATCATGCTGCCGTGAACGCTGATCTCCTGGAGTGCATCAAGCCCAACGAAGCACGACGCTCAGCGTGACTGGGCGTGCTACGTCATCGGAACGCTGCCCCCGTACTCGATGATGGCGAGGCCCTGCTCCCCGCGTCCGCGGGTATGGCCCCTGGGCGTCGCCTGGTGGCGCGTGGCCCGCTGCGCGGAAGGTCCTTCAGCCTGCGCTGATAACGGTCGTGGACTCGGTCCGAGAAGCGCCCGCAGCCCGGACACGCCGCCCGGGCCGCGCGGCCTCTCGCCACCACCTCGACCGTGCCGAACGCAGCCGTAACCGCCTCGACGTCCACAGCGTCGATCCCCTCGAACACCAGCGAGTCCCAGAACGGTGCACCGGTCTGCATGACCAGCACCATCACCGCTCACAACCGGCCGCAGCAGAGACCAGAGAGAGCGTCACTTCCGAACGTCAACGGACAAGGCGTACGCCGCCTCACACGAGCCAGTCCCTCGCAATCGAACGTCGGGGTAACGCTCCGCAACGGCTCCCCAAGATCTGTGCCAGAACCCAAAACTCGGCGACACCACTCTCCATGCGAAGCGGGTGCTCTCGCGGCTGAGCTACAGGCGCTCTCGTAACTCGGTTCTGGCACAGATCTTGGGGAGCGGTCGCGGAGGGTGACGATGTTGTTCGATTGAGGGTGGTCACGAACCCCGGCTGCCCGATTCAGCCGCTCACCTCGTAGCCTCCGCACATGACTGATGATTCGTTCCAGTGCCGCTGTGTCCTCTGCCATGACTACGGTGACCGAGACGAGGCGGACCGCGCGGATCTGACGATCATCGAGAATGTGCAGCAGCACGGATGGCACGTCCAGATGGTTCCCGAGGACGAGATCGGTCCTGGATTCGCCTACACGGTCGGCCTCGCGCACACTCACGGCGGTCCTGAACTCGCCATGTTCGGACTCGATATCCACGCTATGCACCGCATGCTGAACAGGCTCGGAGCGAAGTCCGCCGCGGGTGCTGTAATGGCTGAAGGCCAGAGGCATCCTGAGGTTGTCGACGGTCACCAAGTCGCGCTCAGGCAGGTCGATGTCCGCTGGTACCGAACCTTCTTCGGGCGGGCTATGGGGTTCTACCGGCGGCCTCCGTTGCCTGTGCTGCAAGTTGCGTGGCCCGATGTGGATGACCGTTTCCACTGGGAAGATCAGGCTGAGGAGAGGCATCGGGAGTCGCAGCCTCAGTTGTGGCTGCCGCCGAGGGAGCACCCTGTCGGGGTCTGGACGACCGAACTCTGACCTCTAACGTGCCAACCAGCGACAGACCAACACTGTCGCGCAAGCTACTGAAGCAAGATCATTTTGCGGAGCAGTTCGAATCCGGCTCGGCCGTAGAGCTGCCGCTTGATCTTCTTGATGCGGTTGACGGCGCCCTCGATGCTGCCGGAGCTCCAGTTGAGAGTGAGCCCGGCTGTCACGGCGTCGAGGTCTCGGAGCAGGTGGAGTGCGAAGCCTGTGACGCCGGGTAGCTGGCTGGCGTCGACTGCGTCGATCCAGGTGGGGAGTGTGGAGCCGAGGCGGTCGGTGAGTATCTCGCCGAAGTCGCGGACGTGTCCGGCCGCCTTGTCCAGTTCGGGGCAGCGGGCCAGGATCTCCTTCAGGCTGGCCCGGTCTTCCTCGGTCAGGGTCGCGGGGTGCCTGGTGAGCCAGCCGGTCACCTGCCGCACCGTTGGTGGCCGGGGCGTTGCGGCGGACGGAGCCCCGCGCAAGGTGGCGATGTGGGCGCGGACCATGGCGTAGGTGACGGGAGCGTGCTCGGCAACCAGCTCGCTGTGCAGTCGGGTGACGCTTGTGCATCCCTCGGCGAATCGCCGCTCCAGGTAAGGCTTGTAGGGGTCCAGCCTGCTGGGCCGGGGCCGGTTCTCGCGGATGGTGTCCTGCCAGCGTGCGGCGTTCGCGTACCGGAGCACGGTGTTGAGGCCCCAGCCCAGGTGCCGGGCGATCGCCCGGCGTGAGTGGCCTTGGGCAAGCAGCTCGTGGACCAGGGCGTGTGCGGCCTTCTTCCGCTCGGCCCGTCGGCCGACGGGCTCCAAGTTGTCCTGCGGCCGACCGGAAGCCGGTCGGGTGGCCTGTGGCAGCATGCCGCTGGGCGAGGGCCCACGCAGGCAGTCGCGGTGGTCGGCGACGCAGGTCTCCACCGCCCGACCGAGGCCCTGCCACAGATGGAACCGGTCGGCGACCTGCAGAGCGCCGGGGGCACCGCGCCGGGCCCCCTCGGCGTAGGCGCCCGCCCGGTCCCGGCAGATGATCTCCACGCCGGGGTGGCGGATCAGCCAGGCGGCCAGCGGCCCGGCTTCACGCGTCGGGAGCACATCGACCACGCGATGGTCTTCGACGCTGGTCAAGACGGTGGAGTAGGTCTGGCCGCGACGGATCGCGAAGTCGTCCACACCCAGCACACGCGGAGTACTGAACCGTGGATCGGGCAATGCCATGACCCTGCGTAGCAAGGTCATCCTTCCCGCGCCGAAGCCCAGCCGGGCCGCCAGCCGAGCGCCGGCCCGCCCGGCCAGGGCGAGCCCTACTCGCTCCAGGGCGTGGTTGAGCCGAGTGGTGAACCGTGCGTGCGGGGCGGCCAGCCGGGAAAACGGATCGGCGAACGTCCGGCGCCGACAGTCCGCCGACCCGCAGATGAAGCGCCGGACCGTCAGCCGGATCACAAAGCCCTGATCAACGAGCGGAAGGTCCTTCAGCCTGCGCTGGTAACGGTCGTGGACTCGGTCTGAGAAGCGGCCGCAGTCCGGACATGCAGCCCCGGCCACGCGGCCTCTCGCCACCGCCTCGACCGTGCCGAACACGGCCGTGACCGCCTCGACATCCACCTCGTCGATCCCGTCGAACACCAGCGAGTCCCAGAACGATGCATCGGCCTGCATGAACAGCACCATCACCGTCCACAGCCGACCACGGCATCGACCGACAAGCACCTGAGGGAGCGTCAATTCCGGCTGTGAGGCGACGGGCGTACGCCGTCTCACATGAGCCAGTCCCTCGCAATCGAACATCGAGGTAACGATCCGCGACGGCTCCCCAAGATCTGTGCCAGAACCCGTAACTCGCTGACAAAGCCACCCGGGCGGACTGCACACGCGGCCTGTATGCGGCCCGTGGTTCAGCCGACGTCGGGATCGAATCCGATACTCGTAAAGGTGGGATGCGCAGCGCTGGCGAACCGGTGAGAAGACGACCGCGTCAGGATGAGGCATGGAACGGATCAACGCGCAGCACGTCAGCGAGCCCGGTCTGGTGGTCCTGGACATCACCGCCGCCGATGAGGCAACCGCCCAAGCGGTGATGGCTGACCTGGAGCAGCGGTGGGCCACCTCCGGCATCATGCCCGTACAACGCGAACCCGGAACGCCGGGCGTGAAGGCCCGTATACGCGGACACACGCCGCAGCCCCGCCACCTCCGCATGAGAATCAGCGGCCGCGTGCTGGAGATCGGGACGGCCCGATCTCCAGGGTCAGCGGCGGAGGGCATAGTGGGTCAGGCGGGAGCGGGCTGCCTGTTCGCTGATCCCGAGCGCCTGGGCGATGGTGTCCCACTGTGGTCCGTCCGCGGTGTCGACGCTGAACGAGGCGTCGGTTGCCACCCGTTCGGTGAGGCGCTTAAGGGCGGCGACGGCGCGGAGTGCGGCCAGTGGTTCGTCGGCGACCAGAGCAGTGAGGCGTTCCTCGACCTGGTCGAGGAGGGCGGTGAGGTCGGCGGGCACGGGCACGGTGCGGGCCTGTACTTCGGTGACTCTGCTCCAGGAAAGAGGACACAGGCAGGGCGGGAGCGGGGCCAGGTAGAAACGGACCCCGGTACTGCCACGGCCGGTCCGTCCGCCTGCACGACTGGACCCTCCCGTAAGGGGAGGCCCTACGGTCCCAGGTCATGAGGATTGTTGTCCATGACACGGCGTCCGCCATGCTCGATCTCCTGCAGGGCCCGTTGGAGGAGCGGCCCGACGCCCTACGAGAAATGCTCGGCCCTCTACAGAGCGTGATGTCCATGATTGGCGATATGGACATGGTCCACATGCACCAGATGGGCAGTGGCTTCAGGATCGACGTCGAGGACCCGCGCTACCTGACAGCCTTGAGGCAGATGCGGGACGCGGAGGTGTGGAGCCAGATCGAGAACTGTCTCGCCGCGGCGTGGAAGCGACTGAGCGGAGCGGTGCCCGGGGTCCGGACCGCCGAGACCGTGCATGTCGTCCTGGCGCTCGGCGACCCCGACGACGACCTCCTGACGGTCCGTAACGCCGGCTACTTCGGCATGGGCGGCATTCCCGGGGCGATCCAGCTGACGATGTGGCCAACCGAAACCAGCCTCGCGAAGATCGGTTACGCCGCCGCGCACGAGCTTCACCACAACGTGCGTTACGCCAATGTGGTCTGGAATCCGACGACGGTCACAGTCGGCGAGCAGGTCGTGGCCGAAGGGCTGGCCGAGGCGTTCGTACGCGAGCTGGCGGGCGAGCGGGCCATGGGGCCCTGGTCGACGGCACTGTCCGGCGCGGAACTGGACGACGTCTACGAGAAGGTCGCGGCCGGGATCGACGTGGCCGGGATGCAGAACCTCCCCGCGTACGTGTACGGCGACGCCACCGCGCAGCGCATGGGGCAGCAGCCCGTCGGACTGCCAGACTCGGCCGGATACGCGGCCGGCCTACGGATCGTGGATGCCCACCTGGCGGCCTCCGGTCTGACCGCCGCCCAGAGCACCGCGCTGCCGGCACGCGACATCCTTGCGAATGCGGGCGTGCCGACCAGCGCGTGACTCCCCCGCGGATCGCCCGCAGCGAGGCCACGGAGGACGACTGGTGCATCCCGGGTATCCGCAGGGCCCGGACCGGAGTATTGAGGGACACCGCCCCGAGATTCGAGACTGGAGCATTACGCTGAGCCACTTTTCACATCGCGGCAGCTGCGGGGATACGGGGCAAAGATCCGAGCCTGGCAAGGTGAGCGACACTGAGCTGATGACGAGTGTTGCCCGCGAGCAGGAACCGATTATCACCGGGGAGAGCGCCGAACCGCTCGCTCCCAACGGCCTTACCGTTGGCCGAGCGGCTGCGCTCGTAGGGGTCAGTGTGAAGACGCTCCACCACTGGGACGCGATCAGCCTCGTGCGCCCGAGTGGGCGCACCTGGGCCGGGTACCGGGTGTACTCGGACGACGACGTCGCCCGGATACACAGGGTCCTTGTCTACAGGGAGCTTGGGTTTCCGCTCGCCGAGATCAGCCGGATCCTCGATGACCCGGACACCGACGCACGCGGCCACCTGCGTCGGCAGCGGTCGCAGCTTGTGGACCGCATCTCCCGCTTGCAGAACATGGTCTGCGCAGTCGATCGCATGATGGAGGCATCGAAACCAGGGATGCGGTTGACTCCGGAAGAGCAGGTCGAGATTTTCGGTGCCGACTGGCAGCCCGTCTGGGGCGAGGAGGCCGAGGAGCGCTGGGGCGACAGCGCACAGTGGGCGCAGTACGCCGAGCGGGCCGCCAGGATGACGCCGGAGGACTGGAAGGAGGTCGCGGCCACCACCGATGCCCTGAACGTCGACCTCGCTACTGCGAAGCGCGCCGGCGTCGCGCCCGGTTCCGATGAGGCGAACGCCCTCGCGGAGCGGCACCGCGTGTTGCTCTCGAGGTACTTCGACTGCACGCACTCGATGCAAGCGTGCCTTGGGCGGATGTACGTCAGCGATCCCGGGTATGCCGACTCCTATGAGGCAGTCGCCCCGGGCCTACCCGGCTGGCTGCGCGACGTGATCTTCGCGAACGCCGAGGCCCAAGGCGTCGACCCGGAGTCCGCGATGTGGGAGTGATCGCGGAGGCCAACCAGTTCTCACAAACGACCATCCGTGAGAGTTCCGCGACAGCCCTCGGAGCGATCGCGTTTCCGCAGGTCGCCGTTCTCAAAAGCCCTCTCGAAACCCGCATGTTGTGCGAGGCCACTTCTGAGGGCATGCCGCGATGGATCTCACGCCCGATCAGGCTGCACTGGCGCGGTCTCGCGGAAGCTTTCGCGGATTCCGTGAGCTCGTCCGGGCGGCCGTTCACGCGCGTTGGTTCAGGGCCCGTGTCAGCTCGCGGTTGGCGGAGCGGGCGGCCTCCAGCTCTTCGGTCCGTTCCTCGAGTTGGCCGCGTGTGGTCACGAGTTCCTGGTCGAGCGTCGTGATGTGTTGCTGGAGCTGGTCGATGTCGGCCGCGGCCCCGAGGCCGGAGTCGGTCCAGGCGGCCTCGCCGAGCATGGCGGATAGGCGCTTCTCCAGTTGCCGCACTTTGGACGACAAGCGGCTGTTGCGCTCCAGCGCGTTGGCCAGGTCGGTTTGCATCGAGACTCGGCTGACCGTCGCGATCCGCCCCTCTTGTGGTGGGGTGATGGCGGCGGCGTGGACGCGTTCGAGCAGGTCACGGTGGCGGTAGAGGAAGGTGCGGTCGACGCGTGCCGCGCGGGCGAGACTGGAGACGGTGATGTCCTGGTTGTTTCGCAGGAGGGTGTCGAGGGCGGTGAGGACGCGTTCGCGGCGGCGGGCCGAGTCGGCCCGTCGGCCGTTGGTCATGGGGTTGGTCATGCGGTCCTTCCGGGACGCAGGTCGGGCAGTGGCTGGCGGATGCGGGGCATGCCGAGGGAGACGGTGCGGGTGCGGCGGACCACCTTGATCGCTTTCTGGATCTGGGAGCGGTCCTCGTCGGTGAGGTCTTCGAGGTCTTGGCGGACACGTTGCACCAGTCGGCGGACGCGGGTGATTTCGTCGTCCTACGGCATCACTTCGCTTCTCGCCCAGCTGTCGGTGTCGGCAAAGGCTGCCAGGCGTTCGCGGTTGCGCAGCAGGTCCGCGAGGTATGCCTCCAGGTCGGGGAGGTAGGAGACGTCAGTGCGGAAGTGTCCGCAGCCCACGCAGCGAAAGCGCACGGGCAGTCGTGGCCGGCGGCGGCCACGTTCGAGGGTTCGGTGCACGTGCCGTAGGGGACTTGGACCGAGCCCATGGCGCGGCGTGCGTGTTCGGAGTCTAGGAGGGTTTTGGCCTGGCGCCAGATGCGTGTGCCGTGCCGGTCGAACTGCATGGTGGTGACGCGGTCGACGGCTTCGCGGCGGCGTTGCTCGCCGACACGTAATGGTGCACTCGGGTATTGGAACTCTCGGAATGCCTGCCTCACGCCCTGTGCCGTTGAAGGTTAAATCGTTGCTGCTGAAGGCTGATGATCAGTAGGTTTGCGCCATCATGAGGACGCGAATTCTGAAGTTCGGCTTGTATGCAGACGAGCAGGGGCTGGCATGGGTCAGGGAACTCGTCGACCGGACTGCAGATTCCCGGTGCGCCCGGATCGTCAAGGCCGACGTTGAACGCATCTATCCCGATAGCGACCTGACGACCGCTGAAATGTACGAGTTTCTGGCGGAACAGTGGGACTTCGAACATCCTGGCCAGAACAGCGGCGAGCGGGAAGCGGTTGAGCTGCGCGTCCACCTGGCGTGTTCCCTGCGGACATGGCGAGCAATCCGCAAGGCAGTGATCAAGGCTTTGTGTCCTGAAGGAATGGCGCCCCACGCTTGTCGTGTTCCGTGGTGCGCTGCCTGAGCTGGTGCACGGTTCGGCGCTGGCCACAGGCCACCAACCCGCATCTGCTCATCACCCACCTCCCAGACCTACCGCCACCCGGCATCCCCGCCGATCAGCTACTGCGCGCGCAGGACCGCCTTCGACCAGATCGGGCTGCTGCCCCGCCAGGTGTGGGCCGACCGCATCCTCTACGAGGCCCAGGAGACCGCCGACCCGGTCCACCTCGCCCGGCTCTTCGGCATCCACCCCGGTGTCGCGGTGAAGTACGTGCAGGCCGCACACCCGGACAAGGCCCTGCCACCAATCCGCTGACCGGGCGACACCCCCGACGCCGCCTACTCACGGTGGAACACCTTCGACCATGTCCTCGACCTGGTCCCTGCCTGAGCCGATACTCGCCACCCCCACACCCGATCCCACGCTCCACCCGGGGCACGCGGCCGAACCCAAATGGGACGGCTACCGGGCACTGCTGGGCCGGTGGCCCAGCGACCGGGTCCTGATCCGTTCCCGCCGCGGCGGGAACCTGACGGCGGCCTTTCCCGAGATTGTCGCCGCGGCCTCACACTTGCCCGACGACACCGCGCTCGACGGGGAACTGGTGGTCTGGGAGGACGGCCGGCTGGCCTTCGAGCGCCTTCAGCAACGTGCGCACCGCAGGGCGGCGACCGCCGTCCGCGCGGCCGAGCAGTGGCCGGCCCACTTTGTCGCCTTCGACCCGCTCCGGGCGGGCACAGACCTGACCGCGCAGCCCTACCGGACTCGCCGCGCGGCACTGGAACGGCTCTTCGCCGACCACAACCTGCAAGCTCCATGGACTCTGTGCCCCTCCACCACCGACCCCAAGCAGGCCGCCGAGTGGCTGGAGTGGTCGGCGGTTGGGCTGGAGGGGCTCGTCTTCAAGCGCCTTGACCAGCGGTACGTGCCCGCGTTCAGAGCTTGGCGCAAGTACCGGTCCCGGCACACGACCGAGGCCGTGGTCGGCGCGGTCACCGGCACACTGTCCGTCCCGATCACGGCCCTGCTCGGACGCTTCGATGCGAGCGGTCGGTTGCGATACATCGGCCACACCACCGTCTTGAACCGAGCCGCCCGCCGAGCCCTGGCCTCCGAGCTCCAGCCCGGCCACCCCGGTCATCCATGGACCGGATGGACCTTCTCTGCCGGATGGGGCTCGCGGCAGCGACTCCAAGTCCAGTTGACCGAACCGGCCATCGTCGCCGAGATCGCCGTGGACGTATCCCTCGACTCATCGGGACGATGGAGGCACCCTGTCCGACTGATCCGGGTACGCACTGACCTGACACCTTCCGAGATCCCCTTGTTCGGTGAGGGCACCTAGCTGCGGTGCCGGTCCACTAGACACTGACACCGACGCCGGCGATCCGTGAGGTCCAAACCTCGGGGCGGCCAGTGGCTCATGTGGCCCGTGACCTCGGAATTCACAAGGAAGCCCTGCGGAACTGGGTCCGCCAGGCCGAGGCCGACCAGGGCAGCCGGCCCGACCTGCTGACCAGCACCGAGCGAAGCGAGCTGACTCAACTCCGCAAGGAGATAGCCGAGTTGCGGCGGACGAACGAGATCCTGAAGGCCGCCTCGGTGTTTTTCGCGAAGGAGCTCGACCAGCCCCGCACGAGGCTGACGCGGTGATCAACCACCTCCGCGATGACTTCGGGGTCGAGCCCGTATGCCGGGAACTGGACCTGTCGGTCTCGGCATTCAACGCTCGCCGCAAGCGGCCCAAGTCCGCCCGGCGACTGCGCGACGAACAGCTCATCGAGCACATCCACCGCATCCACGTGGCTTCCGGCGAAACCTATGGAGCCCGGCGGATTCACCGCCAGCTGCGGCGCGAGGGCATCGCCGCGGCCCGCTGCACCATCGAGCGGCTGATGCGCGAGGACAGCCTGGACGGTGTGATCCGCGGGCAGCGGCGCCGCACCACCATCCCCGAGCCATCCGCCCCCAGGCCGCCGGACCTGGTCAACCGGCGCTTCACCGCCCATCGCCCCAACCAGCTGTGGGTCGCCGACCTCACCTACATCCGCACCTGGTCAGGCTGGGTCTACGTCGCCTTCGTCCTGGACGTCTACTCGCGGTGATCGTCGGGTGGCAGCTCGCCGCGCACATGCGAACCGATCTCCCCCTGGACGCCCTGGAGATGGCGCTCTGGCGGCGTGGAATCAAGAAGGGCTCGGGCCTGATTCATCACAGCGACCGCGACTCGCAATACGTGTCGATTCGCTACGGCGAGCGACTGTTGGAGGCTGGCGCGGCAGCGTCCGTCGGCTCCGTCGCAGACAGCTACGACAACGCCATGGCCGAGGCCCTCAACGGCCCGTTCAAGGCTGAGCCGATCGAGCACCAAGGACCCTGGCAGGACGCTGACCAGGTCGAACGTGCCGTCGTCCAATGGGTCGGCTGGTACAACACCGAGAGACTTCACTCCGCCCTCGATTACCTCCCACCCGAGGAATTCGAGGCCCAGCACTACCGATCCCAGGCGACCACGAACGCCGCCTGAAACCACACAAACCGGCCGTTACGAGACTCGGTACAGCTCAATCAGCCCCACGCCGGCATTCGTGTCACCACTCGAATCACCAACCACAACAAGCTGAACAGAAGAAACCCCCTACCTGACGCACTGACATCACGATGCCGAACCACCACCGACAAAACCCCGCAGATCATCACACGCGCAAGACCCGCCTTGGGAGGGGCGGGTCTTCGGTGCACGGAGGCGGGGCGAAGGCGTGCCTACGCCTCGGCGACGGCATCCATGGCGGCGGACAGCTGCTCCAACACCCGTACGGTCTCCGCGAATTGCTCCTTGCCCAGCTCGGCGGCGAGCCGGGCGGCTAGCGCGGCGTGGCCGGGATCGATGCGCCGGACCGCGGCGCGCCCCTCGTCGGTGGGGCGCAGCAGCTTGGCGCGGCGGTGGGCGGGGTTGGGCGCGTACTCGGCGAGGCCCTTGCCGACCAGCAGGTCGGCGACGCGCTGCACGCCCTGCCGGGTCATGCCCATGGCGCGGGCGATCCCGGAGGCGGACAGGGGCTCGCGGAGCACGGCCCCGAGGACCTGCCACCAGGAGGCGGTGAGTCCGGCGGGCTTGGCCAATCGCTCCGAGACGGAGAGGAATTGGCCATTGAGCCGGAAGACGCCGAGCGCGGTACGGCTCAGCAGTTCCCCGTTCGCGGGCTCCGGGGCGGTGGGTTGCTGGTTCGCGGGTTCCCCGTTCGCGGGTTCCTGGCTCATGAGTCGGCGTTCAGGATCTCGTAGGCGGCCAGGTCCGAGTCGTGGAACAGCCGGTACCAGGCGTCGAGCTTCTCGCCCTCGTACACCCCGAGCCGTGCGAAGACCTCGCGGGCGAACGCGACCGGTTCGGTCGGCCCGGCCGTGATGAGGTCGCCGTCCGTCACCGCGTCCGCGTCGACGTAACGCTCGCCGCCCTTGTACCCCGTGGCGGCGAGGTAGAAGGAGACCGCGCTCGTGTGCGCGCGGTCGTCGAGCAGACCCTCGCGGGCCAGGCCCGCCGTCGCACCGCAGATCGCGGCAACCGGCACCCCGGCGTCCAGGAAGCCGCGCGCCGCCCGGGCGAAGGGGGCGAGCGTGTCACCGGTGTCCCAGAGCCCGGCACCGGGGAGCACCAGGAGCGCACTGTCCTCGGGGCGCAGGTCCGCGAGCGCGAGGTCGGGCAGGATGCGCAGCCCGCCCATGGTGGTGACGGGGCCGGTGGTGGGGCCGACCGTCCGTACGGTGAAACTGGCCTGCGCGAGATGGGCGGTGGTGTGCCCCGTCTCCCAGTCGGCGAGGGTGTCGTACACGGCCAGGTGCACGGTCCTGCGGATGTCGGTCATGACGCCTCCTCGGCGGAACTGTCCCGTCGGCCTCGCTCTCCGACGACGGCCACGAGTGACCGTCGAGAGCACGCCAACATGCTGTCATTATGACAGTTTGCTGTCAACTCATTCCGGCGGTCCGGCCGTGTGCCGACCCCGTGTGCCGACAACCCGACACCCTGCCCACCAAAGCGCCCCACGGGCGCTGTCACGTTGTTGAGTGTGTGCGTGCCTGACAGTGTGTCGGGTGTGGTGGGGCCAGGTCCCGGCTCCGTGCTCAGGCCACGGCAGGCAGGCCGGCGACGCCGGTGATCTGATCCCAGATGGCGAAGCGGGTGGTCATCTCGGTGCGGTAGTGGGCGGCTGTCATCAGGTGGCGGCGGGGCCTGAAGTGGGGTGAGATACCGCTGAACGCGGCCAGGAACTGCTGGGCTCTGCCGACGCTACGGAAGCCTTTCATGGCGCGTTCGCGCTGGCCCCGGGTGAGTAATTGTCAAGACCTGTGGATGGCCGCTCGACGATTGTCCCGATGACGGAGGTCGTGACCGCCGCGATCTGACGGGCTGTGGCTCGTTTTTAGCTGCTGCAGCGGTTGCCCCTGCGGTGATCGAAATTGGATCGTCTGCGGCTCGTGGTCAGTCGTAAGGTGCGGCAATGGACTGGAACGCCTGGCATGGCAAGTACGACGTAGCAGACTCCTGGATGGAACGGAGGCTGCGGACCGTTCAATCGCAGACCCGGGCTGCCCTGGACGATGCCCCGGCCGGGCCGCTGAAGCTGATCAGCCTGTGCGCCGGGGACGGTCGCGACCTCCTCCACGTCCTGTCTGATCATCCGCGCCGCCACGAGGTGCGGGCGCGGCTTGTCGAGTTGGACGCCCGCAACACCGCCGCGGCTTCGGAGACGGCCCGCCTGGCAAAGTTGGACCAAGTCGAGGTAGTTACGGGCGACGCCTCCCTCATCGACCAGTACCGGGATATGACCCCCGCGGACCTCGTTCTGGTCTGCGGTGTCTTCGGAAACATCACCGACAGCGACATCGAGGGCACCATCGGCGCCTGCAACCAGTTGTGCAAGACCGGTGGCAGCGTCATCTGGACTCGCAACCGTGCCGCCCCCGACCGAGTGCCCATGATCTGCGATTGGTTCGACGAGCAGGGTTTCGAACTGCAGTGGCTGTCCGAACCGGGTGCTGG
Source organism: Streptomyces sp. NPDC058239 (assembly GCF_042882185.1). Taxonomy (NCBI): domain Bacteria; kingdom Bacillati; phylum Actinomycetota; class Actinomycetes; order Kitasatosporales; family Streptomycetaceae; genus Streptomyces; species Streptomyces sp. NPDC058239. The sequence goes on along the minus strand of NZ_JBHVWS010000047.1, from coordinate 20,999 downwards.
CTACGGAGTCGGTGTGCACCGGTTCACCGGCACGCCTCGACCCCTGCGCACCAGCACCCGACTGTTCGAGTTCGTGGGCTACGACGTGCTCCGTCAGCGTGAGACTGCACAATCCAGCTGACCTCTGTCATGACAGCCCCACTCCTGTCTGAGTAATTGCCCTATCCGGCCAGCCGCCACAAGATCAGGCAGCGCCCCGCGAACGTTCGACCAGGACACCACTCTCGAACCGGGCGCCCGTGCGGACCAGCATGGACCCTCAGCAGCGCGCCCACTCTCCGCAGCGATGGATCACAGCGCATCTCCGGCTCGCTGACACCCACGCCACCTGGCGCACCGCGGTCGAGGAAGACGTTGCCGAGGCGAAACGCTGGGGGCTCCGGCTCGGGGCGTGGATCGGGAACCAGCGCTCGCGAGCAGCGACGCCGACCCCGGAGCGGATCGAGCAGCTGTCCACGATCGGCATGCGCTGGGCGTGAGCACAACGCCGCGACCAGGGCCGTCCCACTCGCGCCGTCTACCTACCCCAGGCACACGCAACCCGACGCGCCATGTCCATTCGGATTGACCCGGGCTCGATCACGCGGCTCCTCTGAACAGATACGCCCTCGCGGGACCTACTCTTGATCACCCATGGACGTTGTCCGGCCGCTAGGTGAAGCGCTCAAAGGCAGGCGAGCAGTGCAAGCCGAACGGCCGGCAGAGCGATCGGTAGGCAGAACGTGGCCAACGCCGACCTACGCAAAGCTCTTGTCCGCGGGCGTGAGGCCGTCGACGAGACCACCCGCTTCTGGCTAACCGTCAACGGGCGATGGGATGAGGAAGCCGCTACCGCTCGACTGTGCGAGCAGTCCGCGCCGTACCTTCAGCCCATCACCTTCAACAGGGCCCAGGAGGCTCGTCTCGGTGCGGACCGGCTGTGGTGGTTCATCGATCGCGAGAGTGAGACCTGCTTCGGAATGCTGTGCCAGGCCAAGAATCTGAAGAAGGACGGCTCTCGCTGGAAAATAGGCTTTGACCAGGCCAACAAGACCGGCGCACAGATGAAGCTGCTATCCCGGGCCGCTGAGAGCCTCGAGGTTCCCGCAGCGTACATCCTGTACTGCGGAGACGAGCAGTACAGAGGCGGGCTCGCGTGCCGGACGCATTCAGCGTTCGAGTGCGCGACTTGTCCCCGCGCGGGCGTCTCCGTGCTCAGCGCGCTTGGCGCCCAGTACCTCTGCGACAGCTACTCAACCGACACCAACGCGTGTGCCATAGCAGCCTTCCAACGATCCCAGCCCGTGGAAGACCTGGTCGCACCGGAGGCGCCCGATGGTGCCCTCTGGGACATGAACTTCCATGAATGTGTCGGCGCCCTCAAGACATTCCTCAGCCAGCCCCAGTACGGTGCAGCTCGCGTCGCAAAGCAACTCTTCGACCAGCTCTCGTCCCTGCGCGGAACCCAGTTCAGCCGGATGCCACCCGCGCTGGAACTCACCACACTCCCCAAGAACGAGTGGGTCCACCCCATCCTGCCAGCAGATCGAGGGCACCTTCCTCGCCCGTATTTTCGGGACGTCCTGCAAGGACTACGCAAGGCAGTACCCACATACGTACGCGACGCGGAAGCCGGCCGTTTCGATCGGCTGCCCGCCAAGGTCACTAGCGCCGTCAACGGAATCATCGTCACCTACGTTTGATCACTTCCTGTGCTCGGTGAAGGTCCTGGGCGAGGGCGTCGACACCAAGCACTGCGACTCCGTCTACTGGGCCGACGTGCGCGGCTCTTGCCCGACCTCGCCCAAGCCGTGGGCCGGGCACTGCGGATGCAGCCGGGCGAGGGGAAGATGGCCAGCCTGGTCGTGCCGGTCCTGCTCGGGCCGGGCAAGACGGCGGACGACATTCAATGACGCACCCACGATCGAGTGGCTGCTACTGGTAGTGCTTGGTCATGTTGGTGCGGGGTCTGGCATGGGGAGGTGACAGGTGGGGCAGGCGCCGGTCCAGATCACGAGGAGTATTTGCAGCTCGTGGACGACTCGGTAGAGGCTCAGGCCGACGCCGTCTCTTTTGGGGATCGGCTCAGTCGCTGCAGGGTGCAGAAGGCGTGGGCGACCGAGACGAGGGTGACGTGGTGGTGCCAGCCTGGCCAGGTTCGGCCTTCGAAGTGGGCCAGGCCCAGGGTCTGTCTCATCTCGCGGTAGTCGTTCTCGATGCGCCAGCGGAGCTTCGCGGTGCGCACAAGGACGGGCAGCGGGATGGTCTCAGGCAGGTTGGAGAGCCAGAACTGCACGGGCTCGTCCTGGTCGGCGGGCCATTCGGCCAGCAGCCAGCGGACCGGAAGCTCGGTGGCGGCCGTGGCCTTGCGGATCCCACGTCCGGCGGGCCGGATCCGCAGGGTCACGAAGCGCGAGTACATGCGCTTGTGCCCGCTGCGGCCACTGCCCGGCCGTGATCCCTCCCTCCACTGCACCGGCCGCGCGGAGGATTTACCGGCCGCGATGACCAGGCTCTTCACCCTCTGGGCCGGCTCGGGGTAGGCAGGAACCGGCCGTCTGCCCCGGCCGGGGTGGACCGGGGTGCACGGCTGTGCGTCCTCGGGTTGCGCGGTGGTCGTGGTCGAGATGCCCACCACGTAGTCGAGACCGCGTTCTTCCAGGCCAAGCCGGAAGGCGGCGGTGTCCCCGTAGCCGCCGTCGGCGATGACCTGGGGCACCTCGATGCCCCAGGACCGCGTCTCGTCGATCATGTCGAGGGCCAGCTGCCACTTCTCGACATGGCCCACCTGGGCGGGGATGGCGCACTTGTCACGACGGACCACTTTGACCGGGTCGGCCTTCGGCGAGGCGGGATCCCAGCTCTCGGGCAGGAACAGACGCCAGTTCACCGCCGCCGAGGCGCCGTTGGAAGCCAGGTGCAGCGAGACCCCGGCCTGGCAGTTGGTGACCTTGCCCGCGGTGCCGGTGTACTGCCGGGTCACGCACGCGGAGGCGTCCCCGTCCTTGAGGAACCCGGTGTCATCGATGATCAGCGCGGTGGGCTTGATGACCGGCTGCATGCGCCAGGCCAGACGGGCCCGCACATGCGCCGCATCCCACGGGCTGGAGGTGACGAAGTGGGCCAGCGCCTGCCGGTTCCCGTCCTCGCCCAGGCGGGCGGCCATCGGCTCCACGGACTTGCGTCCGCCGTCCAGCAGCAGGCCCCGCAGATAGACCCCACCCCACCGACGCTGATCCGCCCGCGCGAACGGCTCGAACATCTCCGCCGCGAAGTCCCCCAGATCACACCGGACCGCAGCCAACTCCTCACTCAGCACATCCGGTCAACGACACAGCCGATCAAGAAGACACGCCACCACAAACCGCACATGACCAAGCCCTACTAGTACCGATGCGGCGCATCGGCACGCTGGTCACGCCTCCCAGCCTGCCCCGGCCGGTTCGCGCGGCGAGTCGGCCAAAGAGGTCAGGGAGCTTCGCCGGTCCGGTCGAAGCGGGCCGGGTCGCCGGGGCGCGGAACATACATCCCCGGCCGCCAGCTCCGAACTGCCCCAGCTCGGCCTGGAGGGCGACGCCGGTGTCACCCAGGCCGAGAGATGGTCGCGGTCTTGTCCGTAGACCCGACCGCGCAGGGACCCCTCGTCCCTGCGTCCCAGCCGCCACCGACAACGCGGGCTTGCCCACGCAGTCGGCGGGCGGGTTGCCTGGGTCGGGTACGGAAGGCGCGAGATCCAGGTACCGCTGGCCTTCTGCTCGGGCACGGCCTGGTCCTGCTCTTGGTGCCCGTGCGCGGTGTGCTCGGCCTGGCGTTCGGCGGTGATGGCGTGCTGCTTGCAGTCGTCGGACAGGTGCGGATGGGTCCGCACGCCCGCCCGTTCAGCAGCCCTGCCTCGCCGAACGCCGCGGCCCCGCTGCACACCGACGCCATCCTGGCCCCCGCGTCGTACGCCGTACGCAGCCACCGCACGGCCGCTTCCGGCACCAGCTCCCCTCTTTCCGCCGCACCCCGCCCGGCTCCGGCCGCCGCAGCCGGGGACCCGGAACCAGTACCAGATCCCCCGGCCCCACGACCGCCCCGCCCAGCGGGCCGAGCCCTGCCAGTCGCAACCCTTGGGCCGACACCGTCTCCGGTGCGTCCGCCACATACTCCAGCCGGTAACCGGCGCCCAGATGCGCGGCCGCGTCGAAGACCTGCACCGGCCCCCCGAGGTCGAGCAGGTTCACCTCCGGCAGGACCAGCACCACGATCCGGCCGGTGCTCACCACGGCATGCTCGTTCACCTGCCCCACGATAGGAGGCATGGACGCCCCGGCATCAGGTCCGCAAAGGATCGCTGCCGGACGGATCAGGCACTCGGCGCCGCGAGGCGAGTTGTCGGGATGGGGAAGCCCAGCTCGGCCTTCACCGCGTTCGCCGAGTCCCCGGTCGACGCCCTCGAAGCCTCCGGCGCGCACCGGCTGTTCCAGGAGCAGATCAGCACCCGGGTCCGGAAACACCCCGAGATGAAGGCGGCCCTGGCGGCGGCCCGCGAGTACCGCTCGCTGGGCACGAAGGTCACCCTCGTGGTGCACGAGATGAAGCGTCTGGGCCGTGGCGCCCTGGAACTGCTGGAGGTCGCCGAGGAGCTGCGGGACGCGGAGATCGAGCTGGAGTTCCTCACCGGCCCCCTCGCCGGGAAGCACGACCCGGCCGGCCACGGGGCCGCCCTGTTCGCCTTCTTCGCCGCCATGGCCGAGTCCGAACGCGACTACATCCGCGACAAGACCCTCGAAGACCAGGAGACCGCACGCACAAAGGGCAAGGCGATCGGCGGCGTCAAGGACTCCAACGAGGACATGCACGCTCGCCGGCACGCACGGGACTTGCGAACGACTCGTCCAGCACTCCGAAACGTTGATCACGCGGGCCGACATCACACTCATGACCAGGCGGCCTTACTCGCAAGGCGGCCCGTCGGACCGGACCACCGGCAACCCGGCCAGACCGACTCGCGCGGACCACCTGATCTGCTCGCCGGGATCTTGCCGGGCCTCGCTCTCGCGGGACTCTCTCAGCATCTGCCGCTGAAGTTGAGAAGATGACGGTGCCTCACTATCTGCGTTGCAGGGACTTCCATGCCTCTGACCGAGACAATCACGGTGAGGGATCAAACCCACAGGCGGGAGACGACCGGATGAATGCATCGACGGCCACCCTCACTCGGGACAGCCTGCGAATGAAGATCACCGTCCAGCAGGTGCGACTCGGGGATGAGGAATACCGAGTGATCAGCCCATTCAAACCACTGAAGAACGGAGCCCTCTACAAATACAAATCTAACCAATACAACATGTATATGGACCGGACGGACGGCCGACGCATCGGCGCCCTGTGGCTGCTCGCGGCGCGATCCCCGCGGTCCTTGGTCTATCTGCCGATGCGCACCCCTGCAAAGGAGTTCGGGGGCGTCCACGACGACGAGACGCCGCTCGACCTCGTACTGGCCCACCGGGCATTACAGTTCCGGCCATCCCGATGGAAGAAGCTGCGGACGCATATTCGTGCAGGGAACGCTCCCCGTGAAATACGCACCGCAAGGCTGCCGGAGGGAGACCTGCCGGCCGACACCTGCGAGATCAATTACGCGGCACCAAGCGATCCGAAGAACAGGAACCTGCTCCACCAGCACGTCCACGCCGAGACCCTGTTCCTGACAGGCAGTACGGCGGCGTTTCGGGAAGCGGCCCCACACATATTCACCGTCACGAAGGAAGGTCCTCCCGCTGCCGCTACAGAGCTGTATATTTCCGGCGGATGCAACTACCACGTCTGCCGGAGCATCTACCACTGGCCAGATTTGGATGCACACGGGTGGGAACAAATCCACGTGGAGTTCTGCCCGCCGTGGTCGAGATGATCAGACGCGGACTGACCAGGCAGGAAGCCCCCCGAGGAACCCACTTCCGCCTCGTCCAGAACCACGTCCAGGCCGACGGCGTCTCCCCCGACAGCCGCGTCCGACGCCGTCGTCCAGAGCGAAGGCCCCGGACGGTGAGTGAGCGTGCAGCGGCACGGCTGGGATCAGCTCGTACCGGCCCAGTAGTGGCTCCTGGAGAACGGCCTGCAAGACCGTCAGGACGGCGCTGTCGGGCCTGTGGTGGTCAAGCTCGCGCACCTGGCTCGACAACGTCCGCAAACGCGCCGACAGACTCAGAGCGGAACGGCGTGCCGAACTCGACAAGCACGACATGCGGTGGGGCGGGACTGGTTGGGGCCGCTGGTAGCGACTGATTACGACGGTCCGCCGATCACGTGGATAGGGACCACCATCCGTCTACGCCGCCATCCTGAGGGCCGGTCCGGTCCGTTCGCGCGGTTCGACGAGGACCTGTGGTGGGTGCGGCAGGAACACCAGCCCGCCACTGTGGCGGCGCAGTTGCGGGTTCTGGGCAAGGAAAGTGCGTCGCCCGGTTCGGGGACCACGTGGCGCTCGGTGGTGCCGGCCGAGCGGCGAACGCTGATCACGGCCCTGGTCGACGAAGCTGAGGAGCAGCTGGTCCAGCTGCGCGGTGCCCAGTACGGCAAGACCGCCGATGCCGCACAGCAGTTACTGGGCGGTCTCGGTCAGGCCGCCACGCTGATCGACCGGGCCGTGCGGGAATCCGCAGCAGCGGCGTTGCGGGCCGGGGTGGCGTTGGAGGATCCGGCCCGGTGGACGGGCCTGCCTGCTGATGTCCTGGCCGAGTACTCGCGGATGACAACGAGCGGCCTGGTAGTGAGCGGTGAGACCGTGTCCGGCGGCGCAGCCGACACGGTCTGCGGTCTGCGGTCTGCGGTCTGCGGTCTGCGGTCTGCGGTCTGCGGTCTGCGGTCTGCGGTCTGCGGTCATCGTGCGGTGCTGTGTGATCGGAATGCCGAAACACAACCCGCACCACTTCGGGACCCACATCGTCTGCGACAGGGTGAGGCCTCCGGCCACGGTGCCGGAAGACGGTCTTCAGGGACCGATCGGGGGCCGTGCCGCTGTGACCAGGCCGCTCTCGTACGCGACGATCACCAACTGCGCGCGGTCGCGGCAGTCGAGCTTGGTGAGCAGATGGCCGACGTGGGTCTTCACGGTGGCGATGCCGAGGTACAGCCGTTCGGCGATCTCGGTGTTGGACAGGCCGCGGGCGATGAGGGTGATGACCTCGCGCTCGCGCCTGGTCACACCGTCCAGGGTGTGCGGCAGTGGTTGCGAGGGTTGTGGGCGACGGGTGAACTCTGCGATCAGGCGCCGCGTCACGGCCGGTGCCAGCAGCGCATCGCCTCCGGCGACGACCCGTATCGCCGCGATCAGTTCGCCGGGCGGCGTGTCCTTGAGCAGGAAGCCGCTCGCGCCGGCCCGTAGCGCGGCATAGACGTACTCGTCCAGGTCGAACATCGTCAGCATCAGCACCTTGACGTTCGCGGTGCTGGGAGAACCGCAGATCTGCCGGGTCGCCTCGATGCCGTCCGTCCCGGGCATCCGTACGTCCATCAGGACCACGTCCGGCGGATCCTGCCGGGCGCAGCGCACCGCCTCCGCCCCGTTCGCCGCCTCCGACGTGGCCACCAGGCCGGGTTCGGCATCGACGAGCACGCGGAGGCTGCCGCGAAGCAGCGCCTGGTCGTCGGCGATCAGGACCCGGACCGGATCGGACGGGGCGGCGGGCCGGGTCATGTGCTCTCCTCGTACGGCAGGGACGCGTGCACCGCGAAACCGCCATCCGGACGCGATCCGGCGCTGAAGGTGCCGCCGTACATGGCGACGCGTTCGCGCATACCGACGATGCCATGGCCGCCGGTCGTCTTCGCCAGGGGCGCCCGGCCGCCGCCGTCGTCGGTGATGTCGATCCGGACGTCGCGGCCGTTCGCGGCGACCTCCACCCGGCAACGGGAGTCCGGGTCGGCGTGCTTGGCAACGTTGGTGAGCGCCTCCTGGACTATTCGGTAGACGGCCAGAGCGACTCCGTCGGGCAGGTTCTCGACGCCGCGTGTCGTCAGCTGCGCACCGGCCTGCTCGACAAGTTCGGGAAGTGCGACGGCGCCGGGGACCGGGCCGAGGGAGGCCGGCTGCCGCTCGCCCTCGGGGGTGCGCAGCACACCGAGCATCCGGCGCATGTCGTTCAGCGCGGTGCGGCTCGTGCGTTCGATGACCTGCAACGCGTCGTGCGCCTCCTGCGGTCTGACGTGCAGGACATGGTTGGCGACACCGGCCTTGATCGCGATCAGGCCCATGCTGTGGGTGACGACGTCGTGCAGTTCGCGGGCGACCCGTAGGCGTTCCTCCGTGACGGCTCGCTGGGCGAGCTGCTCCGCCGCGCGGATGGCGAACGCGCGCCGCTGCCGCGCGGCCCGTCCCAGCTGCCAGGCGCCGAGCAGCGCGGTGAAGCCGAGCAGTAGCAGCCCCGGGCCGCCGCGCCACCAGTACGCGTCGCCCGCGTGCGTCGCTCCGGTGGCACCGGCCAGGGCCAGGGCCGCCAGCGCCAATCCGGGCAGCCATCGCTGCCACCAATGGTGTGACGGCACCGTGAGGGCGACGGTGTACATGGCGAACGCCGCCGCCAGGAACGGATCCCAGGTGGCGTCCCGTACGACGGCGACGACGGTCACCACCAGCACAAACACGAACACGGGCAACGGCCGGATCCGCCGTACGGCGACGGGCGCGGTGGCCGCGGCGATGAGCACGAGCCGCTCCCACGGCACCGGGGCCGGGGAGGGTGCCGTGGACGATGGCGCATCGGCTGTCGATCCGGTCAGCAACAGCGCGGCCGCGTAGACGAACACGAACGCGCAGTCCAGGGCGATGTGCTGGCGCCGGCTCAGCCGCCGGGCCAGGATCGGATGGGCGTCCGGGTCCACCTCAGTAGTACTTGCTCGCACCTCTCGACCCTATCCAGGCGCAGGGCCCGCCACCTCCGTCCGGCAGTTGAACCTGGCGCTCCCCCCAGGGTCGGAGGCGCGGGCTCCTGTGCCTGCCGTCTCCACCCGTGGGTGGAGGAAAGGCGGTGGGCCCCGAGCCGGATGTGGCGGGGGCCTCTCGTCCCGGACCATCGCCGACATGATCGAAGTGACCGACCTGACCAAGCGTTACGGGAACACCACGGCGGTGGACGGGCTCAGCTTCCGGGTGCGGCCCGGCCTGGTGACCGGGTTCCTGGGCCCCAACGGCGCCGGAAAGTCCACCACGATGCGCATGATGCTGGGCCTGGACCGGCCGACGTCCGGCGAGGTGCGGATCGACGGCGCACCGTACGGACAACTGCGCGATCCGCTGCGTACGGTGGGTGCGCTGCTCGACGCCGGGGCCGTGCACCCCGGCCGGACCGCGCTGAACCATCTGCGGTGCCTGGCCCGTAGCAACCGGATCCCGGCGCGCCGCGTCCATGAGGTGATCGAACTGGCCGGGCTGGAGGGCGTCGCGCGCCGGCGGGCGGGGACGTTCTCACTGGGCATGGGCCAACGGCTGGGAATCGCCGCGGCATTGCTCGGCAAGCCGGCCGTCCTGGTGCTCGACGAGCCGGTCAACGGGCTCGACCCGGAGGGTGTCCTGTGGATCCGGCGCCTCCTGCGGGACCTGGCGGCCGAGGGGCGCACCGTCCTGATCTCCAGCCATCTGATGAGCGAGGCGACACTCACCGTCGACCACCTGGTCGTGATCGGCCGCGGCCGGCTCCTCGCGGACACCGGCATGACCGCGTTCATCGACAAGTACACGGAAGCAGGGGTGCGGGTGCGCACACCGGAACCGAAGCGGCTGCGCGACGTGCTGGCCGGCGCGGGCATCGAGGTCACCGACTGCGCGGACGGGAGCCTGAGCGCGGCCGCCCGCCCGGAACGGATCGGCGAACTCGTCGCGGCCCACGCGGTGCCGGTGCACGAGGTGACACGGACCAACGCGTCGTTGGAAGAGGCGTTCATGCGGCTGACCGCCGACGCGGTCGAGTACCGGGCGGAGCAGCCGGGAGGAGCACAGCGATGACCAGCAACTCGCCCCGGGCGGTTCTCGCCGCCGAATGGACCAAGGTGTGGACCGTGCGCTCGACCGGTTTCACCCTGCTGCTGGCCTTCGTGCTCAGCACCGGCATCGGCACGCTCGTCGCATTCAACTGGCGCAACAACATCGAGCACGTCGTCAACTTCGATCCGCTGGTCGCCGCCCTGTACAGCGTGACCCTCGGGCAGCTCGCCCTCGTCGTGCTCGGCGCCCTGCTCGTCGGTGCCGAGTACTCGTCCGGATCGATCCGTACCTCGCTGACCGCGGTACCGGGGCGCGGCCTGCTCTACGGCGGCAAGGTGCTGGCCGGTACCCTGACCGCGCTCGCCGCCTCGACGGTGATCGTCGTCGTCACGTTCGTCGCGGCACAGGCGGCGCTCGGCCCGTACGGCACCGACCTCACCGCGGACGGAGTCCCGTCCGCACTCGGCGGGGCCGTCGTCTACCTGACCCTGATCTGCGCCTTCTCCATGGGGATCGCGACCGCCGTACGCAGTTCGGCGATCTCGATGGGCATCCTGCTCCCGCTGCTGTTCCTCGGTTCCCAGGGGCTCGGCAACATCCCCGCTCTGAAGCCCGTCCTGCAGTACCTGCCCGACCAGGCCGGCCTGGAACTGATGCACATCGCCGGGCCGTCCAGCGATGGACGCTACGGACCCGGTTATGGATCGGGGGCGGCTCTCGCTATCCTGCTGGCCTGGACGGCCGCCGCCCTGATCAGCGGCTGCCTGGTCCTGCGCCGACGGGACGTCTGACGGGACAAACGGACGGTCCCACGTGGCCAGGTCCTGTGGGGAAGCCCATCAGCAGGCCGGCCGATACGACCAGGCCATCACCGACCTCACCGCCGCACTCGACCTCGACCGGCACGAGGCCGGCCACGCGTCCGCCTCGATCGAGTACACGCCGATCGGGCGTACTCGTCCCGCAAGAACCGTGCCTACCTGCGCCGCCGTGGAATCCGCTGCACCATCTCCTACAAGGCTGACCAGGCCCGCAACCGCAGGAAGCTCGGCTCCCGTGGCGGCCGACCGCCGCGTTTCGACGCGGTGGATTACCCGCGAGCGCCATGCGGTCGAGTGCGGGATCAACCGCCTCAAAAGGCACAGAGCAGTGGCCACGAGGTACGACAGGCTCTCCGTCCGCTACGAGGCGACGGTGCTGGTCGCAGCCGTGAACGAGTGGCTGTGACCAGCACCGTCGCAACGGCCCTCAGACGACATCGAATTCGTTGCCCTCGGGGTCCTGCACGGCGGCGGCGTAGAGCCCCATGTCCGGGTCATCCTTGATCCGCAGCACGGTGGCACCAAGCTTTGACCAGCCGTTCCACCGTAGCCTTGACCCGCTGTGTGCGGACGTCCAGTGGGACGTCACGGCTCCCACCGACCTTCAGGTCGAAGTGCCACCGGTTCTTGGCGACCGATCGACTCCGGAATGTCCCCGGCACCGGCCGGCAACTCTGCCTCGGGCACCCCCATCGACGCCCAGTGAGCACGCCACGTGGCGTGCCCGCCCGGCACCGAGGGTCGGCGCCGGCCGCTTGCTTCCTTCGCGCGGCCGGGCAGGCGGGCTTGGAGTTCGGCCGCACGTATGCCGGTGCCGATGCGTCGCGCGGTGCCGCTACTCGGCCCTGCACGTGAGCGGGCGGTCGATCAGGTGATGGGAGCATCGGGATCGGGAGGAAGGACCTGGCGGTTACGGCCCCGGCGGGCGAGCGCGGCGGCCGTGCGCCAGATGTCGGCGCCGGCGAGCGCGCCGATCACCGGCGCGAGCAGGTAGATCCACAGATGTGTGGTGTTCCCGGACAGTAGCGCCGGGCCGAGTTGCCGTACCGGGTTGGCGGATCCGCCGCTGCGGGGACCGAGCAGCGCGATGATGAGTGCTGTGGCCAAGCCCACGGCGTACGGCAGGAGCCGTCGGGTGGAGGGGCGGCTGAGGACGGCGCCGAGCATGAGTGTCACGGCGACGATGGCTCCGGCCTCTGCCGTGAACACTACGGTGGCGTTCCATGTCGGTGCAGGTCGCACGACCGCGTAGGCGATGGGGGCGTGGCGGGCGGTGGTCCCCCAGGCAAGGCCGCCAAGTGCCGTGCCGGCCAGTGATCCGGCTGCCTGGGCGGTGATGTACGGGATGACGGCCCGTCCGGGAAATACCTTCAGGCGCCACAGGGCTACGGTGACGGCGGGGTTCAGATGTCCGCCGGAATACCGCCCGGAAGGCGACAGGATGAGCAAGGCGAGCAGCCCTCCCATGAGTGCGCCGAGTACGGCCAGGGCGAGGTCGGGGTTGGCGATGACCAGGGGTGAGTCGGGCGCAAGCAGCCATCGCACTGCAGTGACGACAAGGAGGAGCAGCAATCCGGTCAGACCGAACTCGTGGGCCGCGCGCCGCAGGACGCGCACAGGCAGGTCGGCGGTGGGGGTTCGACCGGCGGCGGTCGCTCGTATCGGGATGGTTGTCGTCGAGAGGGGTGTGCCCGGATCCGTGGGCGGCTTTCTGGTCCGCATGAGGGATGACCTCGATGGTGTGAGTGCGTGCCTTTGGGACCGCGGGTGGGGAACCCGGCAGCGCAAGGGGTTCCCCACCGCCGTTCGGCCGTCGTCACTGGGCTGCGTGTGCGGCTTCCAGCCAGTTGAGGAACTCACACGCGAAGTGCCACTTGTGGCCGGTGAAGACGTGCTCCGGCGCGCACGCGGGGAACTGGATCGTCAGCCGGATGCGCAGTCCGCGCGGACCGTCCCCGAACTCGTGCATGACGCGCGCGACCTCGGTGCCGTCGGCGAGCCTGCCGGTGCCGCCGATCCGGACGGGATACGTCTCGTGGCCTTCGCCCTCGATCGCGACGCCGTCGTGGAAGGTGAGGAAGAAGCGCAGCGGTCCGGAGCCGATGGTTTCGATGATCTCGACCACGCCGTCGGCGGAGTCTGCGAGGTAGTGCTCCGGGTTGGCCGCGAGCAGCGCACTCCGGTCGGCGCTCGCGAGCCGGCCCTGCCACCAGGTCAGGAATCCGTCGGCGTCGATCCCGTCGATTTCCATCTCGGTGACGGCGGACCGCCATGCTCCGTCCGAGGCGCCCGGCAGCGGTGTCATCGCCCGGTCCGCCGCCCGGAGGTCCTCGGTGAGCAGTTCCCGCATCAGCTCGTCCCCGATCCGGTTCTTGAGGAGGGTGAGCGCGGTGCGGGCGCGGTCCAGCTCCCATCGGCGGATGTCGTCCTGTGAGTACTCGGTGCCGTCGATCACGGTCCGGACAGTCAGCGCGCCGCTCATGGCGTGCCCCTTTCACGAAAACCTTAAGCGGAGAGCTCTTCTCCGTATTCAGGACGATAGCATAGCGGAGAGAAACTCTCCGATTAGGTTGGACGACGAAAGGTGGTGTGCCATGAGGGCGGATGCGGCACGAAGCAGGCGACGGATTCTCGACGCGGCCCGTGAGGTCTTCCTGGAACGCGGCCTCGACGCGCCACTGGATCTGATCGTGCGCCGGGCCGGAGTCGGACCCGCCACGCTCTACCGGCGCTACCCGGACCGGGAAGCGCTCGTCAGAGACCTGACCGGCGACCTGCTCACGCGACTGGAGAGTGCTGCGGAAACAGCCGCGGCAGTGGATGACGACGCCTTCGCGGCGGTACGCCGCTTCGTCCACGCGGCGGCGGACCTGCGGATGGGCGCGGCCATCCTCGTGCTCCTCGAAGGCCTTGTGGTCGACCAGGAGCTGGTACTCATCCGTACTCGGGCCGCGAACACCGTCGAAACCCTGATCCAGGCCGCACACGAGACCGGCCAGCTCCGCCGCGACGTAGGCATGGGCGACCTCGTCCTGCTCTCGATCCGGCTCTCCCGCCCCCTTCCGGGCGGCCTGGACCGCCTCGACCCGGACGGCGCCCTCCTCCACCGCCACCTCGACCTGGCCCTCGACGGCCTGACCACCGCACCCTCGGACGAGCCCGCAGCCACCACGGGACCGGGCGTCCCGCTGACGTTCGCCGACCTCATCACCGCCGCCGACCGCCCGACCACCACCGACTGAACAACGGCGGCACCTGCACCGCAAGATGATGAAGGTCGCGGCGGCCATCGGCCCGTGCCCGGTAGAGACGCCCGCTTCAAGCCCGTTCACGAACGGGCGCGTTGTCGAGAGAAGCGACCCGGGTTCGCCTACGCACCGCAGCTGGCCGACCTGCCGGACCAGAAGATGTGGCGCATCGACCGCGCCGCCGACCACGGCGCCTTCCAGGACGCGGCCCGCGGCCGGGGCGGCCTCACCCGGATCGAGCGGCACTGGGAGGACATCCTGCGGATCATCGGCTCCATCCACACCGGAGCCGTCCGCGCCTACGACGTCATCCGGATGCTCGCCCGGGGACGGACGCCTCACAGCGACTCGCCCTGCTTGCGGAGGTGGAGCAGGGCGGAGTGAGTCTGGCCCCGGCGGTTACGCCAGGCAAGCCTCGCAAGCAGATCGCCGGGGATCGGCATATCGAAGCGTACGGGCGTCGCGTCCACGTGCACCGCCACGGCGCCGCAGCCACCGGCATCGGCATCGGGCGGGGCGCGCTGTCAGCGGCGTCGTCACCCGTCGCCGGGTTGCACGGAAAACTGGTGCACATGAATCGAGGTGACATAGAGTCATCTGCGACGCATGGGGGGGTGGGTCGGTGATGACCGGGCGTGTGGATCCACAGCACATCGGTCCGTACACGGTGTTGCGCAGACTCGGCGGCGGCGGAATGGGCTTGGTGTATCTCGGCGTCGGAGGAACGGGGCGCGCCCACGGTCTCGCGGCTGTGAAGGTGATTCGCCCCGAGTACGCCGAGGACCGGCAGTTCCGGCGCCGGTTCGCCCACGAGGCGCGGACCTCGGCACGGGTCTCCGGCCCCGGTATCGCAGCGGTGCTGTCCGACGGAGTGGACGAAAACCCGCCATGGCTGGCCACCGAGTTCGTCCCCGGCCCTTCGCTGGGCGAGGCCGTCCGTACGTACGGGCCGCTGGACGTGCGCCGACTCGGCGTCCTCCTGGCGGCGGCCCTGCGGCAGATCCATGCGTCCGGGCTGGTGCACCGCGACCTCAAGCCGTCCAACGTGATGATGGGTAACAGCGGCCCGGTGATCATCGACTTCGGGATCGCCCGGGCCTACGAGGACACCCGGCTGACCCGGACCGGTGTCGTCGGTACGTCCGGATACATCGCTCCGGAGTACCTGCGGCACGGCCGGTTCGACGCCCGTTCCGACGTGTTCGCGCTCGGCGCGGTGCTGGCGTTCGCGGCGTCGGGGCGGTCACCGTACGGCACAGGCCACCCGGCGGCCGTCGATGTCCGGGTCCTGTCCGAGGACCCGGACCTGACGGGGATCGATCCGCCCGTGGCCGACCTGCTGCGTGCTTGTCTGGCCCGGGACCCCGCCGAACGCCCCACACCGGCGAGACTCGAGACTGCGCTGTCCAATCTGCCCGGTGGGGCCCCGCCCTGGCCGCCCCCCGCGCTCTTAGCGGAGATCGCCCGCCAGACCAGGGAGGCCGCCGAGCAAGTCAGTTATGTGCCGACGGTGGTGGACCCGGCCGCCGACCCTCTGCACGGCACCCGGACCCGTACCGCAGCACGGCCTGTGCCGCCGGTGTCGCAACCGCAGCCGTCGTCGCAGCGGAGTCTTCGGCCGGACCCGCCCGTGCTGCAGGGGTTTTCGCCGACCGCGGGCTCCGGTCGTCGGCGGCTGCCCCGCCGAAAGCTGCTGCTCGGCCTCGCGGCGTTGTCGGCGACCGGAGCCGGGGCCTACACATTGGCCGGAGTCTTCCAGGAGGAGCAACCGGACCCGAGGCAGAACTGGCACTTCGCACCAGGGAGCGAGATGGGCGAGGCGGTGATGGCGGACGGCACGCTCTATCTCGGGAGTTACAAGAACAACAACCTGTACGCGGTCGACGCGGCCACCGGCCGCCGACGGTGGGTCTACACCGCGAAGACCGGCATGGCCGACAAACCCGCGGTCCTCGGTACCACGGTCTTCGCGGCGAGTTCGGAGGGCAGGCTCCACGCGGTCGACATCGCCACCGGCCGCCGTCGCTGGTCCGTACCGCTGGCCAGTCTCGGAGGGGTCTCGGTGGCGGCGGGCGACAAGCTCGTCTACGCCCGCGCCACAGACGGCTACCTGTACGGCCTCGACCCCGCCACCGGCCGCCGGCGCTGGCGCTTCCAGACAGGGGAGGGCATGCCGACGGGCCGGACCCCCGTCGCGGAAGACACCGTTTTCGCCATGACGAACAGGGGCGTACTGCACGCCGTGGACGGCTCCACGGGCAGGCGCCGGTGGAAGTTCTCCGTCACCGGCGACACGACCAGCGGCTCGCCGGCCGTCCACGGCGGTACGGTCTGCCTGGGCACCCGGGAGCACTGGGTGCACGCCCTGGAAACCGCCTCGGGCAAGCAGCGCTGGAAGCGCCGGCTCGGGGGCAGCATCAATGACGTCCAGGTGCAGGGCGACGCCGTCTACGTCCACTGTCAGGACCAGTTCCTCTACGCCCTGGACGCGAGAACGGGCAAGCAGCGCTGGCGGTGCGAGATCGGTGCGGGCACCGAGGGAGTCGCAGTCGTCGGGGACACCGTCTACGCGGGGAGGTCCCATCCGAGTAAGCTCCTGGCTCTCGACTCCCGTACGGGAAAGCCGCGCTGGGAGGTGCCGCTGAGGGATCCGTCCGCCCTGCCGTGGAGTGAGGACGAGGCCCGGATCTCCTCAGAGATCCACATCAGCGGTCGCAACGCGTACTTCACCGCTCTCGGTCTGTACTCGTTCCGCATCGGTCCCTGACGCGCCGGCTCCGGGTCCCGGACGCTTGCTGTCACCCTTCGCACGGTGCACCGCGGGACCTGTGGGGATCGAAAAGTCGTCGTTGCAGGTCACGCGGCGTATCGATACTCGTTGATGAGGCCGCCGAGGACCCTGGTGCGGAGCAGGCTTCGGTCGTCGAGGTCGTGCACGAATGCGGGCTGCTCGGTCGCGCCGGGCGGTAACTGCTGCCGGGATCGGTGCGGCCGATGTCCGTTGTAGTGGTCCTGGTAGTCAGTCAGGACCTTCCTGGCGTGGCTCTCGCCCAGGATCAGGACGTGGTCGAGAGCCTCGCGGCGGATGGTGCCGATCACGCGTTCGCAATGCGCGTTCATGCGCGGTGCCCGGGGCGCGCTGAGCAGCACCTGAGTGTCCTCGGCGGTGAAGACGGCATCGAAGGCGTCGGCCGGCTCGTAGTACACCCTGCCCCTCACATGCCTGCGCAGGATGGCAATCTCGAGCCGCAGCACCAGCAGTTCGGCATCCTCGGCGGTGCCTCGGCACAGTAGGACCACAGGAACGGACAACAGCGCACGGGCGGTGCGGTAGAGCAGCGACACGATCATCAGGGCAGCACTACAAGTCCCCACCGACAAGCCTGGAAGCGGGTGCTGACCAGCAACAATGACTTTACGAGCCCCACACGCGTCACAGACGTTGAGCCAGAGCCTTTGAAGTGAACAAAGCCAGTGGGGGTCAGGTGTTGGCGCATTCGTCGATGACGGCGCAGGCGAGGCGGATGCCGCCCAGGTAGGTGGAGATGCCGTCATCGCCGTGCATGTGGGGCGCGTCCTGGAACCACTGCGGCCACAGGCCGCCTTCCTGAAGGAAGTGGCTGGCCCGGTCGCCGTGCAGGACGGAGTCGGTGTACGCGAGGGCGCCCATGGCTGTGGGCTGGTCGTAGGCGAGGTCGGGCAGACGCAGGTAGCGATCCAGGTAAGCGGCGAGCAGGTCGGCGTCCCGTGCGGTGCCGAAACTCGCCAGCGCCACGCAATAGGCCCCGCCCGCGCAGCAGACCTCGCTCTCCAGCAACAGTGCTCCCAGACGGTCGCGGAAGTGGTCACGGCGCGAGACGGCGGCGAGCCATGCCGCGGTCCGCCGCTCGCGCCAGCTGCCTTCGAAGAGGATGGTGAGCTCGGCGTCGGAGACAGCATTCGCATCAGCGGCCAGGGCATGAACGAACGGCTCGTACTCCTCGTGCGACATACGAAGTACCGCTCCGCCGAGCTTCAGGTAGCGGCGCGCGGGGGCGCAATAGCGGCGGAACAAAGCCTGTATCTCAGGGTCGTGGCGGATCACCACCTCATCCTCTCGCAACAAGCACGCAGATGAGGGCGTGGGGCGGAATACGCCTGCGGTGATCCCGGGACGGGCGGGACGCCACCTGGGACCCGGGGCGGGTGAGCGGGGTTCGGCAGCACTCAGCGTTACTGCTCCACAGAAGTTGAACATCCGCAGCGGCGGAGATCACCAACTGCTGCTGAAACTCAGCAACGAACGCTGTCCCTGAACGTGAACGAAGCCAGATGGGGAGGAGGGACGCGTCTGGTGCCCGGACCCGGTCAGTCCAGTTCGTGTTCGGGGCCTCCGAAGTCGGGGCTGGTGAAGTCCGGGCTGGTGAATGTCGGGCGGGGGCCCGCCGCCGGGCCGTCGTCCGGGCTGGTGAAGTCCGGTCGGCTGTAGCCGATCTTCGGGATGCGGTTCGCCGAACGATGCGGTGTGCGCGACGCGGGGCCGGCGCCGGGGTCGGCGAGCGCGTCCCGCAGGAACGGCAGGATGCCCCGTTCCAGCAGTGCGTGGCGCCATGCCTCTCTGGCGCGCGCCACGTCCTCTTGTAGATCCTCGTCCTGCTCCGCGGCCGCCACTGCCGTCCAGCCGTTGCGCGGGGCGGTGATGAGGAGATTGACGGCGGTGACGAGGATGGCTGCCGCAGTGACCGCCGCGAAGGACCAGCCCGCGCCCACCATGGTGCTCGCGAGCGATGGTGGCGGATTGAGCATCTTCAGGAGGTAGCCGACCAGCAGGAAGATCACCGCGGCGGTGCCCGCCAGCACCGGCACCAGGACGGCGACGACGGTGAGCGCACCGGCTCCGGCCGCCTCCGGAGCCGGTGTCTCGCGTCTGGCCCGCCGCGCGCGATCGGGCATGCGGCCGGCCAGACCCTGCTCGGACGTGCGCGGTGTCCGCGTCCCCGCCGCCTTCGGTGCCTCCGGGCGTACGCGTAGCCCAAGCAGCGCTGCCAGCAGACGACGGCCGAAGGACATCCCGGCCCACCGCCGCGGAACGACTCCGTCGCTGATCCGCCGGCCGCCGGGTTGTCCGGCACCCAGCACGGCAGCGCCGAACCGATGGCCCAGACCTTGCGAGGCATGGTGGTCGGTGGCCCGGGTACCGGAACCGGGGAAGGCGGACGAGCCAGAGGTGGACGCCGAGCCCGAGGACGAGGACACCATGCCTGAGGACTCGTATGTGGATGCCGAGCTACGGAGTTCCTCGCGGACCCGTACGTAGTGGTCGTACTCGCCGGCGGCCGCCGCCGTGATCAGCGCCGCGGCGTTCAGTGCCATGGTGCGCAGTTGCTCGGCATTGAGCCGCTCGCCGGCCCCGGCCAGTTCCGGTCGTTCATGGGCGTGACGCAGCACGTCGTCGAGGATCCGCTCGTACTCGGGGCGGTCCTCGGTCAGCAGGTGCGGAGCGCTGTTCACAGCCCCTCCTCCCCGAGCGCCGGCCCCTGCCGCAATCGTGGCGCGCTGCGACCATCGAAGCCAGACCCGGTTCCGTCGGACGGGTTCGCGGGGAAGGGAGTGTCCCTGGTGCGCGTGGGATCCGGGAGTTGTGTGCGGTCCGCGGGAAGCTCGCCGGATGCGGGCTCCGGCGTGCGAGCGTCCGCGGCTGTGGCGGGCCACCTTGGCGAAGGCATCGGACGCGCGGGGGACGGCGGTCCTTCTGCAGGGCCAGAGGGCTGGACCGGATGATCCGCGGAGGGCGTGGATGGCTGCGCCACTCGGGGCGGGGGGGGAAGTCCATGGCGCCCGAGTTGTCCGTACCGCCCACGCCCACGGCGTTGTCGGCCGCAGCCGGGGGCGACTCGGCTTCCGCGGCCGGTTGCCGTTCGCCCGTCACCGCCTCGTTCACCGTCTGGATGCGGCCGAGTTGGGTGAGCAGCATGGGCGCCGATATTCCGACGACTAGGGCGGCGTACCCACCGCTTATCTGTCCTGTGGTCCCGAACAGCACTGCGGCCCCGGCGCCCATCACGCTGTGCACGACGGCCGCGACGGTGTCGACGGCGGGGTCGAAGTATGCCTGGAACTGCGGGGCTACTCCCTGTGCCGTCCCTGCCGCGTCTAACTGCCGGTGGGTGTGGCGGTCGGCCTGCCAGGAGACGAATCGGGTGTACAGGTCCAGGGCCCCGCGCAGCAGACCACCCGCCGCCCCCAACAGGATCAACGTCGGGACGTCCACGGTCTCCCCTGGGTAATGGTGCTGTCACCTGATCGCGAGCTTCCGGCCACGGGATGAGCGTAGAGCCACTCGCCAGTCACGGGGAAGGGCTCGCTCGTGGAGGAGAGCGTGCTCGCGTATGTGGAACCCGGGGTGACCGTGCACGGGATGGACATCGGGCGGTGGCTCCAGAAGCAGCGTCAGCACACGGTCTGGGCAGGGCTGATGGACAGACAGCGCGAGCACCTGGAGCAGCTCGGTTCATGCCACTGCCCCCGGATCCGGCGGCGCCCGGGAAGCCGTCCAAGGCCGCCTCAGGTGCCTTCGAGCGAAGTGTGGCAGCCCTGGGGCGCGGTACAAGGCGCGTACGGGCTCTGTGGGACGCCCTGCTCGATCGGGAGGGCGGAGATCCTTACGACCTCGATCAGCACGGTGGCGGCGACGGCTTCGACGGGGAGCTGCATGTGCACAGTCTGCCCGCCGGGCCAGCCGCCAGCTATGGCATGTCGTGAGAGGCAATCCGCCGCGCGAAAGCCCGGAGCCAGAGGCCCAGCAGGCCAACTTCCTCGTTCGCGTGCCAACTGAAGCAGCCTCACCGGACACACCGTCAGCATTCGGAATGACTCATCTAGGGGCAATACCGGTGTTTTAGGGCTTCACTCGTGGGGTTGGGACTGTTTTGGTGGGCTCGGCGAGGGTGACGACGGGGGTGTCCGGGCGAGGCGGGTTGTTGTGTTCGGTGCGTTTGAGCGGCC
>NZ_JBHVWS010000046.1:0-78403 GCF_042882185.1 Streptomyces sp. NPDC058239 | reverse complement strand
CCCGAGGGAGGGCCCGGTCCCGCGTGTTTATCGCGGGACCGGGCCCTCCGTCGTGAGATCAGCGGCCGTACGGGGCGTTGCCCGTACCCGGCCACCGACCCGCCTCAGACGATCGGGGGCTCGAAGTCCCAGTACGGGCGGTTGCGGGAGCGTGCCGAGACCGTGTGGACGTGCTGGGAGCCGAGCGTCGACACCAGATCTCCCAGCGCCTCGCTCTCCACCTTCTCGGCCCGCTGCCGGTCCCGGATGCCGCGGAGGTCCGCGGCATGGGCGATCCGGGCGGAGAGGGTCAGCGGATGGGTCCTGCCGAGTGCCTCGACGGCCCGCGTGATGACCGAGTCCGTCAGCGCGACGGCGGATTCCGGGTCGCCCACCAGATTGCGCAACGCCGAGGCGTTGATCGCACAGCCCAGGGTCCAGGGGTGGTTCTCGCCCACGGCCGTCGTCATGGCGGAGAGCGCCTCCTCCAGGAGTGCGTGGGCGTGATCCCGCTCCCCCACGTTCCGCAGGATCAGGGCATGGTTGGCCCGGGTTCCGGCCACAAAGGGATGCTCCTCACCGAGCATGTCCACGTAGCCGCCGACGACCTTCTCGCTTATTCCCCTGGCCTGGTCGATGTCTGCGTGCTCACGCGCGAAGCAACTCTGACCGGCCGCGAACATCATGGTCAGCGGGTCGCCCTCGCCCAGCACCCGTTCACATCGCTCCAGGACTCGGGTGAACAGGGCCGAGGCCCTGGTCCGCTCCCCCGAGCGGTAGTGGCACAGCGCGAGGTTGTACTCGGCTCGCAGGGTCTGCGGGTTGTCGTCGCCCAGGACCAGCCGGTGCACCCGGGCGCTCTGGTTCTGCAGCGACAGCGCTTCGCCGTACCGGCCGAGCAGGCGCAGGTCGGTGGCGTAGTTGATCTCGGAGAACAGGGTCCAGGGATGGCGTTGGCGCAAGAGCTGCCGCCGGGACTCCAGGGTTCGCCGATTGAGCTCCAGGGACTCCTCGTACCTGCCGAGAAGCCGCAGTGTGACGGCCAGGTTGTTCTGCGCGTTGAGCGTGCGCGAGTCCTGGTCGCCCAGCAGTTCGCGGTAGGCGACGAGGATCCAGGTGGACATCTCCAGTGCCTCGTCGTAGCGGCCGAGGCCACGCAGGTCGGCGGCGAGGCCACCGGCAGCGCGCAGGTGTTCCAGGTCCTGTGCGCCGCGTTCGGTGCGCAGATGGTCGACGGCGGCCCGCTCGATGGCTTCCGTGCCGGCGTAGTCGCCGACGGCCCTCAGCAGGTTGGCGTAGTTGTAGCTGAGGTCCCAGACCCTGGGATGGTTCTCGCCGAGGATTTCCCGCCATGCGTTCATGGCGCGTTCGCCCAGTTTGATGCCGGCCCGGTATTCCCCGGAGAGGTACATGTAGCGCAGGCAGTTGAGGACGAGGGTCTGCACCGCAGGGTCGGTGCTCCTGAGTACGTCGGCCCACTTCAGGTGCGGGGTGATCTCGGCATACGCGGGCCACAGACGGGTGTCGGTGGGCCGTCCGGGGTCCGCGGCCACGAGAGCGCGGCGGACCACATCGATGAACTCCTGGCGGTCCCGGGCCGGCATGTCGTGGCCGACGATCTGGTGGACCATGCGGTGCATGTAGATCGATTCGCCCGACGACGCCGCGTCGGCGACCGACTCGTGCGACTCCAGCCGGACCACGGAGTACTGGCGGAGCTGACCGATCGCCTTGTTCCACAGCAGCGGATCGTTCATCAGGCCGGATACCTGCTCCGGCAGTTCTCCCGTGGGCATTTCCTTCAGCAGCCGTACGGGGATGGAGCCCGGTGCGAAGAAGCTGCACAGGCGCAGCAGGTCGACGGACTCGGGGACGGTGTCCTTGAGCTTGTTCAGCAGTATCGACCAGGCGGTCTGGAAGGCGAGCGGGAAGTCCGCGGAGACCTTGACGACGTCCTGGTCGATGCCGCCTTCGAGGAGTTCGATGTACTCCTCGACCGACATGTCGGAGTCGTTGAGCCAGCCCGCCGTCTGGTCCAGGAGCAGCGGGAGGTCTTCGAGGGCGTCGGCGAGCTGGTCGGCCTCGGCCGGGGTCAGGCGCGGGGCCCGTCGGCGGATGAAGGCGACGGACTCCTCGCGGTCGTAGACCGGGACCTCGACGAGGTTGCTGTTGTGCTCGCTCCACTCCGGGTTGCGGGAGGTGATCAGGACGTGGCCGGGGCCGGTCGGCACCAGGTCCCAGATGTGTTCGGGTTCGTCGGCGCCGTCGAGGACCAGGAGCCAGTGGGAGTGCGGTTCGCCGCGGCGCAGCGCGTCGCGTACCGCACGGAGCCGTTCGCCGTACTCGGCGCCGGTGGACAGGCCCAGTTCGGGGGCGAGTTCGGCGAGTTTCTGGCGGTAGAGGGCGCGCCGGTCGGCGGGCACCCACCACACCACGTCGTACTCGGAGCCGAAGCGGTAGACGTACTCCGCGGCGAGCTGGGTCTTCCCGACGCCGGACATGCCGTGCAGCGTCACGACTCCGGCACCGGGTCCGGCGTCCTGGAGGGACCGGTACGCCTTGCTGAGCAGTTCCTCACGGCCGGTGAACCGGGTGTTGCGGCGCGGCACCCCGCCCCACACCTCGGGGGTGTCTGCCGGGTACCGGGGCCCCTGCCCGGTCTCGACGGACTCGGGCAGCGGGTCGGTGGGCAGGCCCAGGCGGTTGAGGAGGCGTCGTTCGGCCTCGTCCGCGCCGACGTTGGTGAGGTCGGCGGCGCCGAGGACGGAGGTGGCGCCGGGCAGCGCGGAGGTGGTGACGCTGACGGCGGCGAAGCGGTCGGGGTCGGGGGCGACGACCTCCCGCAGGGCTCTGTTCCACTCGTCGTGGCTGCGGGGGCCGAGCTGGAAGTACCAGTCGCTGAGGATCACCAGGACGCGGCCGCGGGACAGCATCAGATCCCGCAGCGACTCCTCCAGCGGAACCTCCACCGGAGGGTCCCACCGCTGCTGGACGACCGTCACTCCGCGGCGCTCCAGACGGTCTCCGATCCACGCCGCCCAGGCGCGGTTGAAACCGGCGAAACTGATGGTGACGGCCTGCACCCCGGGTGCTCCAACTGGCTTACGCGTTCCGGGCATTCAACCGTCTCCCTGCCTCGACTCGAGCCTTGTCAACATACACCGGAGCATGGTCGCTCCGGCCGGTGTCGCGGGAGCCGCTCACTGCCTTCGCGAGCCGTTCCTCTGCTGCCATATCACCCTCGTGGTGGCCACGTACGCCTCCGCGCGCGCGAGATGACCCGCGGGAGGCGGACAATCGACCAGACGGTGGTAGAGCGTGATCATCTCGTTGACCAGCACCCGGCCTTCCCGGGTCAGTGCCGCCGATCCCGCCAGCACGGGCAGCACGGCCCCGACCTGTTCACGGCAGCGGGCGTGCTCGGCCCAGGCCAGGTCGCGGTGGGTGACGCGCTGCGCGCCGAGCGCGAACCGCTGCCAGTAGTCGGCCAGCGCGATGTGCGAATAGGCGCCCTGGAGCAGGCCGTCGAAGGGCCTGGGATCGGAGCGCCAGGGGGCGAAGTGGCGTGGTGCCGCGTCCTCGTGGTGCAGCGGTACGAGGGCGCCCAGCGCGGCCAGTTTGGTGTGCTGGAGTTCATGGACGAGGGTCGAGGCGAAGTAGGCGGGGGTGGCCGGTTTGCTGCTGAGGACGGCGCCGAACGCCTCCCGCCTGGTGCCGCTGCAGTGCGCCGCACCCTCTCCGATCGGTCCGGAGCCGGGTGGCGGTCCGAGCGGCACCAGACAGCGCAGCAGGACGGCCGCTTCGGTGAGGCGGTGCTCGCCGCCGATGCGGAGCAGGGGCTCCACTCCCGACCAGGACTCGGTCCATGCCTTGCGTTCGTAGTCGTCGATATGGGTGGCGGCGCTCAGCCCGTGGCGCCGGAGTCCGCCGCCCTCGGTGCGGTACGGGTCGACGTCGTCCAGGGGTACGGGTCCGGCGCCGGGCAGTACGGCGGGCAGGGCGAGCACGGGCAGCCAGCGCGGGTCGGCCGAGCCGGCCGTGCCGTCCCGCTGCGTATGTACGGTGATCGGTGGCCGGCCGTCGGCCTCACGTATCGTCAGTTCACCTTCCGAGAAGGCGATGCCGACCGGGCCGGAGGCCGTGCGGAGGGCGCCCAGGGTGGGGAGCGGGAGAAGTCCGTCGTGTGCGGTGAGCCGGGTCGTGAACGCGACTCCCGCGCGGATCGCGGCTGCGGCGGCGAGGGCGCTCAAGTGGTCGAGGTCCGCGTGGAGTTCGGGGCCGGGGACGGAGCCGGAGAGGCCGCGCAGGCAGCGCTGCGCCCAGGGGCCGGCGAGGGGGTGGAGCAGGACGGTGCGCACGGCCGTCCGGTCGGCACGTTCGGCCTTCTCCAGCAGTGCCCAGTCCTGGTGGAGCCGGTCGAATGCCCGGCGCGGGCAGACGGTCGTGGGGGCGGCGTCGGCTGCGTCGAGCAGGGCGCGCAGGAGGAGGAGCCGGCGAGTGTCCTGGTCGCGTACGAGGATGCGGAGGGTGTCGGCGTCGCCCTCGGTGCGGCCCAGTTGGCGCAGCATGTGGTCCGGGGGCGGGGGGCTCGGTGGGGGGCTCATCGGCGTGCTCCTGCGGTTGCGTCGGACAGCCGGCCCGCGATGTGGCGCACCAGCCGTTCGAGATCGGCGCAGTAGACGGACGGATTGGTGAAGCCGTTGTCTGCGCGGTAGCGGTGTGCGTAGTGGCCGCCGCCGCAGACGGTCAGCAGCGGGCAGGCGCGGCAGGCGTCGGCGAGCGCGTCGGCGCCTGCCTGGCGTGCGGCGACGCCGGGGTGGCGCAGAGCGTCGTCGAAGGTGTGGCGGAAGACGTCGAGCCCGGTGGCGGCGGCCGTGTCGTAGGCGGACTTGAGGGAGTCCACCTGCTCGATCGTCCCGTCGGTCTCGACCACGATCGCGTTGACGGGGTCGAGACCGAGGGACTCGGTGGCGGCGGGCAGGCCCAGCAGGAGGGCGATGCACTCCTCGAAGAGCCGCACCCGGGTCTCCCGGTGTGCGGCCGGCCACCAGCGGTCGAAGACGGTGGTGAGCCAGTCGCCGTACGGGGTCGGGCGGCCCGGTCCGGACTCCGCCGTTTCCCGGTCGGGCAGTCCCGGCGGGGGGGTCGTCCAGTTGCCGTGCGGCAGCAGCAGGTCCAGGGCCGGTGGGCGCAGGGTGAGCAGCGATTCGTACATCTCGACCGGGTCGGTCTGCGGGTCGACCACGGTGAGGATGCCCGCGTAGGCATCGGGGTGCCGGTCGGCGAGGAGCCGGGCACCGCGCGAGGCGGCGGGCCAGGAGGGTCGTCCCGCGTGGTCGGTGCGCCGGGTGTTGTGGGTGGCCAGGCCGCCGTCGAGGCTGATGCCGATGCGTATGCCGTGCCGGGCGAGCGTGGCGACGCGTGCGTCGGTGAGCAGGGTGGCGTTGGTCTGCACGGTGGTGTGGACGGTGCAGCCGGCGGGCACCAGATCGCGTACCCGGTCGGCGAGGGCAGCCAGTCGGCCGGCGCCCGCGAGGAGGGGTTCGCCGCCGTGCAGGACGAGGGCGACGTCGCGCAGTCCGTGGGCCGCGGCGTGTTCGGCGATCCGGTCCGCGGTGCGCTCCAGGACAGCGGGTGCGGCGGCGGCCGGGCGGGCGCGCCAGGTGCGGTCGGGGCCCTCGTAGAGGTAGCAGTAGCGGCAGGCGAGATTGCACCGGCCGTGCACCTTGACGATGAACTGCCCGAAGGGGACGGGGTGCCGACGGGTGCCGCCGGCTTCCGTGCGCGGGGGTGTGCGCGGCGTCGACTGTGGAGACACTCCGGCACCCCCGTGCTGCCTGTCTGCCGGGACGGCCCCCGTCGCCGGCCCGGGGCGAGTATCCCTGGCCTGCCGTACGGGCAAACCCGTCCCGGGCCATGATGTCCGGTTCAACCGGTCCACGGACCGAAATCGAGCGGCTCCCGCCCCGTCCCCCGGGGCTGCGGGGCACCCCGCCTCAGAAGGCGTTGGTGAATCCCCACAGCATTTCCCGCGGCTGCTCGGCCCGGCCGCACAGATCCGCGACCACCTCGCTGAGCACCGGGTGGTCCAGTGTCCGCAGCACCTCCAGATCGAGTTCCAGCAGATCCGGCAGCGCGTGCGGCCCGCCGGACGGTCCACTGCCCGGCCCGCCGTTGCCTGTCGACTCGCTCATCACGCCTCCCCGTAACGCGTACGGCCGCATCGGGCCCGCGGTCACTCGCTCGCCGTTGAGCGCGTCCCGTCGAGCCCGTGTCCCTGACACACGTACATCTACTCGCGTTGCGATGACGCCTGTGCGGTCTCACCCGCACCGGTCACATCTGTACCGATGCCCCGCACAATCCGGCATACGCCTTCTTGAGCATGCCATCGACCGGCGTCGGTCGTACGCCGGTCGCACACAGCGCGCATCGCCCGGATCACCTCACACCGAGGCCGCGCCGCCCGAACGCTCGCAGCCCCGCGCTCAGCGCTCCAGCTCGGCCAGCCGCTCGGCGGTCGACTCGCCCGCCGCACCACCGCCGTCCGGCAGTTTGCGCCACTCCTGGCGGGCCGCCCGGTACGCCTCGCGTGCGGCCCGGGGGCGCCCCGCCCTCTCATATGTCATACCCCGCCAGTGGTTGGCTGTAGCACCCAACTCGACCGCCTGTTGGACTTGTTGCGGACTGTCCAGCTCCGCTTCTGCCGTGCCGGCCGCATCGGCCGCGCCCCGGAACGCCTCGGCCGCCTCGTCGAGCCGGGCCGGACGCTGCAGCACCCGGGAGGCGTCGAGGTGGGACAGGCCCAGTTCCAGCCAGCAGCGCGCCGCGGTCAGCGGGTCGGTCGTCTCCTGGGCCGCGAGCCCGAAGAGATGCTCGGCCTCCCGCAGATCGACCCGGTCCTCGGTGGCCCGGTGCCGCAGCATCAGCGCCCGCCCCAGCATCAGCAGCCGCTCGGCCTGGCGCGCGCTGCCCGCTGCCGTCTCCGTACGGCAGTCGCGCAGCACCCGTATCGCGGCGCCGATGTGTGCGCGGCCGTCGGGCAGTCGGGCGCGGCGCAGCAGGGTGCCGCCCCATTCGGCGAGCAGATCGGCGTGCGCCTGCGAGTCGCGCGGTACGCCGCGCGCGGCGCGGGCGAACCAGTCGGCCGCGTCGACGAGTTCATCCGGGTTCCCGGTGTGTTCGTAACGCGCGACACGGACTCTGGCGGCCCGGGTCTGGAGCAGGGCGCGCAGCCGCTGTTCCCGCACGGTCGCCAGGGCCTGCTCGATCAGGGTCGCCGCCTCGTCCGGCTCCTCGCCGGAGGCGAGCAGGGCGTCCACCAGATCCAGCAGGATGCGCACCTCGGTGCCCATGGTGTGCCGGCCGCCGCCCTGCTCGAACGCCGTGCGCAAGGAGCGCGCCGCCTGACCGGCGTACACCCGGGACTGTTCGGTGTCGACGGTGGCCCCTGCCAGTCTCAGCAGGGTCCGGCCGTGCGCCAGCGGCAGAGCGGGGGGCCGGTTCTCCTGGTCGGGCCAGACATCGGCGAACGCCTCCAGCATGCCGTACGCGGCCTGCAGCAGGGCGGTGTCGCCGTCGAGCCGCCACTGCGCCTCCAGGGCCCGGACCCGCTCCAGCGTGAGCCGGAGGGCCTCGGCGGGATCCAGGCCGGGGGCCGAGCAGGCGGCCGTGTACTCGCGGTCGGCGCGCCGCAGCAGTTCCAGTGCGCCACGCCGGTCGCCGCGCCGCCGGCGGTCGTCGGCCGCGGCGTGCAACACCTTTGCCAGTACGGCCCGTTCGCGGGCCGCCCCGGGGTGCGCGGCGGCCCGCTCGGCGGCGTACTCGGCCTCGCGGAGCAGCTCGGCGTCGCCCTGGACCTCCCACAGCCGCAGGACGCAGCGCGAGTACTCCGCCCACAGTTCGGGGTCGGAGCCCGGCTGCTCCTCGCGCTCCGTGGCCCCCCGCAGCAGCTGCACGGCGTCGATCAAATACTGCACCATGCTGTCCGATTCGAAGTGCCGCACGAGGACGCGGGCGCTCTCCACCGCCGCGTTCGGCGTCTGGACGGGGCTCCGGTAGCCGTCCCGGTCGGTCTGGATGACGAACTGCTCAGGCAGGGGCATGAAACGCTCCAGTACGCGGACCGCGACCTCGGCGAAGGGATGGGGGACGCGCGACCCGCCGCTTGCGCCGCTCTCCCCGTTCTCGTCACCCTCTTCGATCTCCCCGTCGGGCGCGCTGTTCTCCATGGTGTCCGTGGTGTGGGTGGACCGCAACGATCCGCCCCTGCCCTCTCCGAGCTGGGCGAAGGCGAGGGCGGGGAAGTTCGGCCCGCCCTTCCCGAATCGCTGCTCGATGTACTGCGAGCAGTGCTTGAGGACGAGCAGCGCCTCGTCCCGGCCCAGCGGACCGAGCAACGCTTCCCGGACTCCGGGCGCGAACTCGTACCACTGACCGACGCCCTCACCGCCGTCCTCGGCCCTGCTCCGCGTCAGCAGTCCGCTCAGCAGTACCTCGGCGAGTTCGGACGGGCCGGAGTGGGGCAGCATCGTGCGCTGCACCAGCTGCATCACGGGCAGATACAGCGGGGCCGCCGCGAGGTAGACGGCCAGCTGTCCGGCGACCGGAGAGGCCGCGGAACGGAAGCGGCTGACCAGTTGGAGCGAGGACAGCCCGTCGCCGGGGCGCTGCGCGGCCGCCGCGGGCTGATCGGCCCGAACCCAGCCGACGGCGCCGGAGATCCGCCCCGCACCGGTGCCGGAGAGCAGCTTCGCCCAGGCCGCCAACGCGCCTTCCACCGGCGGGAGTACGGGAATCGCGAGGGCGCCCGGGTGCACGGCGGGTCCCGTTCCGGCGTGCTCCATCACCTTCAGCACGGCGGCGCCGCCGGGCCCGTCACCCCGGGACAGCGAACCGTAGGTGACCGGCAGCCTGGTGCGGTTCCACATCCGCTGCGGCAGGGGCTGGAGCACGGCGGCGGGGGCCTGTCCGGCCAGCTGGTGCAGCAGCCGGTGAGCCCGGCCGCTGTGCCAGAGCGGACCGGCGCAGTCGCTGACGAGGACGGTGACACGACGGCCGGTCGGATCGCTCAGCCGGTCCGCGGAGTTCAGCGGTGCGGCGGCCGGATCGGGGCTGCGGCTCACCGCGGCCGCACCGTCGGGCCCCTGGTGCAGATAGCGCACCTGGACATCCCGGAAGGCACCCAACTGCCCGAAGATCTCTTGGAGTTCGCCGAACATCCGGTCCCACACCAGCATCGAGGACGAGGCGTCCATGACGCACTGCAGCAGCGCCTCGCCCCGGGAAGCGCCGCGGAACACCGGCATGATCATCCCACCGGCACGGGCGCTGAGCTCCGCGGTCGCCGTCTCGTCGAGCGTGCGGCGCAGCGGGGGCGCGGCCGGGCGGTAGCGCTGCAACGGGCGCAGGGCCCGCTGGAGTTCGAGCGGCTCCGGGAGGGCGGGGGCAGCGGGTACGCCGACGGTGAGAGCTCTCGCCCGGCCGCCCCGGGCGACGCTCCGTCCGCGCCCGGCCGGGCGGGGGCCGCCGGGTGGCGCAGTACGGGGTACGGGGTAGAGGGCGATCCGCCGGTCGGTGTCGCCGAGGTCGCGCTGCTCCGCAGGCTCGTCGTCGTCCGGGGCGGGGTCCGGGGCTTCGTCCCGTCCGGTCACCTGCGGGGCGGGCCGGCCGGCCGGGCGGCCCGCCTGGGCGGGGCCGGCGGACAGCAGCGGCGTGGCCGCGTCGCCCTCGTCGTCCGGCGCGTCGGGGTGGCGGGTCCAGCGGGCCAGCCAGAGGGCGTCGCAGAGCTGCTCGGTGTCGGGGTCGAGCCCGGCTCCGCGTAACCGGGCCACGAATGCGGGCAGCAGACCTCCGTCGTACGCCTCGGAGTCCGGCTGCGGCGACTGCGGCTCGGGCTCCGGCCCGACAGCTTCGGGTTCGGTGTCCATTGGCCCGTCCGGGACGTGGGTGTCGTAAGGCTCCACGGTGTCATCCCGCCCGCCGCCGGGGCCGCGTCCCTGATCCGGTCCGTGCCGCGCCTTGCCGTCGGCCATCAGCGCATCACCTCGGCCGGTCGAGTCGCTGGATGAGCAGGTCGGCGAGGCGGTCGCGGCCGGCCGGGGCGGCGGCATCGGTGAGATAGATCGCGTTCAACAGCTGGTCCGTGGCAAGGAGTTCGCTGCGGGAGCGCTCCAGGAAGTGGGCGATGAGATCGTCCCCGGACCGCGCCGCCTCGTCGCCCAGGTGGGCGCGTACGAAGGTCGCGAGCCGCTGGTGGTCGGGGCGTCCGAGCTCCAGGTGGATGCAGCGGCGCATCAGGGGCGCCGGGAAGTCCCGCTCGCCGTTGCTGGTGAGCACCACGAACGGGAAGGACCGGCACTGCACCCTGCCGCCCCTCACCTTCACCTTGTTGCCGTCGTCGTCGAGGACCTCCGCCTCGCCGTCGGGCAGCCGGTCGGCGATCCGCTCCAGCTCGGGGATGGCGAACTCGCCCTCCTCCAGCACATTGAGCAGGTCGTTCGGCAGATCGATGTCGCTCTTGTCGAGCTCGTCGATGAGCAGTACGCGCGGCCGGTCCGAGGGCAGCAGCGCGGTGCCGAGCGGCCCGAGCCGGATGTAGCTGCCGATGCTCTGTGCCAATTCGGCGCCGGCCGCCCCGGCCCCCGCACTGTGCGCGGCGATCTGTACATCCTGGAGCCGGGCGATCGCGTCGTATCGGTAGAGGCCGTCCTGGAGCTCGGAGCGGCTGACGATGGGCCAGCGCAGGACCCGGCCAAGCCCGAGCTCATGGGCGACGGAGTGTGCCAGCGTGCTCTTTCCGGCGCCGGGGCTGCCGGTGACCAGCAGCGGACGCCGCAGATAGAGCGCGGCGTTGATCATTTCGAGCTCTTCGGCACCCGGCCGGTGGAGTTCGGCGATGTGCCGGTGGCCGCCGAGGCGGCGGTCGGCGGATCCGTCCCCGTCCGGCTCGTCGGGGGCCGGGGCGCCGCGGCCCGCGAAGTCCCGCCAGGGCGGCGGGGGCGGCAGCTGCTCGATGCCCTCGTGCGGTTCGCCGGCCCCTCGGTAGATGAGCCACTCGCTGGGTTCACTCATAACGCGTTCCTCGTCGTCACTCGTCCGCCAGGGGCAGCAGTCGAACGTGCATCACGGTAGCGATCCGGCGTACACGCCGTAAGGGTCCGGCCGTTCACGGGGCCTCAAGGAACTGCCCGGAGCCGGGCAGCGGATGGTGTGGATCTTCGTAGAACAGGGCGACACCGTCCGACCAGTACGTCTCCGCACGGCCCGCATACACCCCCTGCCTCAGCTCATGGACTTTTTTCGGGAGTTGAACGGCGGTGCGGGCCTCGGCGACCGTATCGGCGGCGCGCCGGTGGAATTCCGTGCAGACCGCGGCCGGCTCGGCCGCCCGGCGCCGCCACAGGGCCACCCCGAAACCCCCGTCGAGCACCCGCCCGAGACCGGCCACGGTCTCCGGGTGGGCCCGTTCACCGTAGCGGCAGAGCACCGGGACGGTCTCGTACGCCAGTTGGCGCAGCTCCTCCACCACGGGTACGGGTACCCGCATTCCGTCCTCGCAGTCGACGACGGCGGCCCGCATCGCGGCGGTCGTGGTCCGGTTCCAGCGCGCCTCTCGCTCGTCGATCCCGTCATCGGCCGGGAGCGGACGGTGGTCCAGGCGGCGGATGACCACGGGGCGCAGTACTCCGAGCGGCCGGCCGTCGGGCGGCACGCGCCATCCGTCGACCTCCAGGTCCATGAGGGCCTGGTCCACCGCGACCTGGAGCACGGCGGGGTCGTCGGGTTCGTCGCACCGCCGGAACGCCTCCGCCAGCGGGCCCGCGAGCCGGGCCGGGAGGGCCTCCGACGCGGTGCCCCGGCTGTCCTCGGCGACGGGCAGGACGTCCCCGCCGCGCTGGGAGACGCCGATCCGCCAGTCGTAGCGGTCCCGTTCCCAGCCGCGCGGCTCCAGCGCCAGCAGGACGAACGGAGCGCTGCGTGTCCTGACGGGTTCGAGCGTCGGCGCCGGGGTTCGCAGGTGTTCGAGGCCCGGGGCGTGCCGGCCGTTGTGCCGGAGCCCGGCAAGCTCATGACGGAACTTGCGGGAGAGCCGGTCCTCGGCCATCCGCTTCACCCATTCCCACAGGGATGCCTCGGCGAGCTGGGTGGACGGCAGGACGTAAGGGCGTTCGGCGGAGATGGCGCTCATGCAGTAGCGCAGGATCAGTTCCAGTGCGCCGTCGCCGCCGGGGGCGTCGTACAGCGTCCCCAGTCCGTCGCGCCAGCCGCGCGGGGCCGCGTGGTGCTCGGCCGGGTGGGTGTCGGGCAGCCGGTCCAGGAGGTCGAGGAGGCTGCGGGTGCTGAGCGGGGGCGGGAGTTCCGCGAGCCGGCCGAGCAGGTCGACGCGTTGCTGGGGGCTGAGGGCGAGCCCTGCTCCGGCACCCAGTTCGCGCTGAAGATCGGCCCAGGTCCGATCGGTGCCGACCGGGCTGGTGTGCCGGTCGGCGTGATAGCGGTCGTGGGCGTGGAACACCGCCTGATAGGGGTCGTCGGACTCGGCGGCGACCGCCCCGGGGGGCACGGGCAGAGTGCGCAGCCGCTCGACGCCGATCGAGGTCCCGCCGGTCGTGCCGTCGGAGCGTGACTTGAGTACGCCGACGACCTCGCCGCGGGCCAGGTCCACCACGGGTCCGCCGGACAGGCCCGGGTACATCCGGTCGCCGTCGAGCCGCATCTGTTCGTCGTCCTCGGCCCAGTCGCCGAAGGTGCCCATCACCTGGCACCGCCCGCTGAACCGGGTCAGCTGCCCCGACCCGCCGTCGGTCCAGCCCGTGTAGAGGACCGAGCCGCCGCCGAACATGCCCGCAGGACGCTCGGTGACATACACACAGGGGTGCTCGACGGGCCGCAGCAGCCGGACGAGCGCGAGGTCGGGGGCGGGCCAGCCGCCCGAAGGCGCCGGAACCCGTGCGCCGCCGGGCCCGGCCGTGGCGTGACGGCCCTCGGGCAGGGCGGCGACCACGGTGCCCCGGACCGCGGTCTCGGCGCTGCCCGGGTCCGGCTTGAAGACCACGTTCACGTGACGCCCCTCCCCCTCCATCGCCACGTGC
This sequence comes from Streptomyces sp. NPDC058239, assembly GCF_042882185.1. Lineage (NCBI taxonomy): Bacteria > Bacillati > Actinomycetota > Actinomycetes > Kitasatosporales > Streptomycetaceae > Streptomyces > Streptomyces sp. NPDC058239. The sequence goes on along the minus strand of NZ_JBHVWS010000046.1, from coordinate 65,333 downwards.
GCGCACGTGAGGACCCAGCTCGGGGCGATGAAGAAGCCGCTCCCCAGGAAGCCTCTGTCGGACCCGTCAGGGGCATACCCGGGCTCCGGGCGATGGATGCGTACGGTCGCCGCCATCACGAGGCCCGCCAGCGCACGGTACGTACTCTCCGAGCCGCCCCCTGCGCCCCTGCCCGGCGGCTGGGTCATGACCGGCTTCCGGCGTCCGGCCCGGGCCCGTCCGGATGCGCCGGTGCGCCGGTGGATGCCCCGGCGTCCGGATTCCCCGCGGATACGCCCGGGACCGCCGCCGGTGGTGCCGTGGGCGCGGGCGGATGCCCGGGCGGCGAGGAGGGCGGGGGCGGCATGGGCGGGGTGGCCTGCGGAGCCTGGGGCGCGGCTGCCTGCGGCGGCGTCTGCCCCGCCCCACGCGCCCCCGTCTGCGCCGGGATGGCCGGATCGGCGGGCGGACCGCCACCGCTCCACGTCAGCGTGACCTTGATGCCGCCCTTGGCCTCGCCGTCCGCGAGCAGGCCGACGACCTTGCCCGCCTTCGCGGTGAGCTCGATGCCGAATTCGACGCTGACCTCGTCGGGACGCACTGCCCGCAACGGCTCGGCGAGCGAACGTGCGACGCTGGTCACGACGGCCTGGAGGCTCTCGACCCGGGCCTGCACCTGCTCGGCGAAGTCGCCGTAGCCGATGTCCGTGAACGCCGGCCCCCGGGCGGTCAGCTCCTCCGCCCCGGAGATCCGTGCCCAGACCGGTGTGCCGTCCGGCATCTCGATACGCGTGATACGGGCCCCGCCGTCACCCATGAAACCCCCCGTTCCCCCAACTACCCGCAGGTTAACGGCAGTACGCTGCCGATGCGAGAGACATGGACCATGACGCCGGGGCACGGCGGGCCGGTTCTCGACGGGCTCGCGCGGCTGCCGCGGACCGCCCCGGCGGACGTACTCCCGGCCTTCGCGGGGCTGTCACCAGGCATTAGGCTTGCCGCATGTACTTCACCGACCGCGGTATCGAGGAACTGGAGAAGCGGCGAGGCGAGGAAGAGATCACTTTCGAGTGGCTCGCCGAGCAGCTGCGTGCGTTCGTCGATCTCAATCCCGATTTCGAGGTGCCGGTCGAGCGCCTCGCCACCTGGCTGGCCCGTCTCGACGACGAGGACGAGGACGAGTAGTCAGGTCGGCCCGGCGCCGTCGGCCCTGAACCGGTCGTAGGCGAGTCCGAGCGCTCCGTGCGTCATCAGCAGCTCCCCCGCCAAGGCCCAGCCGCCATTGCGGCGGCTCATCCCCCAGAGGGTGAGCGGTAGCCCGGCCGTCACCTGGGCGCCGCCCAGTGCGCGGGCTCCGGGGCCGCGCATCCAGGGGCCGGGGCGGCTGCTCTCGACCGCATCGAGTTCGAGCCTCACCGCCTCACGCCCGCCGGTCCAGGCGATCGGTTCCGCTTCGCTCGGCGAACGTACGCATGGCCCCGCCCTCACCGACCGGCGTGCCGTCCGCGAGCCGGACGTCGCCGACCGGGCGCCGGAATCCGGACGCGAGCGCATGGCCGGCCCGGTCGCCGTCCCACCGCAGAGCGAGGACGGGCCGGGTCGAGCCGACCGCGAGCGCCGTGGCCCAGCCGGCCACGACCCGGTCGACCGGCTCCGCGTCCGTACCCCGCCATCGTTCCGCCGGGGCTCTCCCTCGGGTACGAGGACGGACCACCCGTCTCCGGCGGGCGCGAGCGTCATCCGCTCGCGCAGCAGACGGGCCACCGGCCGTACGTTCTCGGGTTCGGCACGGCACAGCAGCAGCGCCCTCACGGGGGATGTCGCGTTCACGCCCCGCACGGTAGGGCAATTTGCCCATATCTGATGCCCTTTGGTCGACCAACGGCATCGTGACTCCCCTCAGCTTCCCTTGACTTCCCCGATCCGCGATATATCGTGTTCTGCAAGAGACGCGATATGTTGCGTCATTCCGCGCTCCCCGGGAGGTCAGTTCCATGCCTGTGTCGACATGGGCCATCGCCGAGCCCCAGAAGCTGACCTTCGACGACCCCGTGACCTCGCTCAATGTGCGCATCGTCGGGGGCACCGTCAATGTCGTCGGCACCGAGGAGCCGACCGCCCGACTGGAAGTCTCCGCCATCGAGGGCCCGCCGCTGATCGTGACCCAGGAGGGCGGCGCCCTCACGGTCGCGTACGAGGGCCTGCCGTGGAACGGCTTCCTCAAGTGGTTCGACCTCAAGGGCTGGCACCGCAGCGCGGTCGTCTCGCTCGCCGTGCCGGCCGGGTCGGCGGTGGAGGTGGGCGTGGTCGGCGCCGGTGCCGTCGTATCCGGAATCCGTGGGCGCACGGACATACGGGGCGTCAACGGCGACACCACGCTCGTCGGGCTCGCAGGTCCGGTCCGGGCCGAGACGGTCTCCGGCAGCGTGGAGGCCCAGTCGGTCACCGGCGATCTGCGCTTCCAGACAGTCGCGGGCGATCTGACGGTCGTCGAGGGCGCCGGGGCCTCGGTGCGGGCGGACTCGGTCAGCGGCAACATGGTGCTGGACCTGGACCCGACCGGGAAACCCACGGACATCCAACTGGCCACGGTCTCCGGCGAGATCGCCATCCGGCTGCCGCACCCGGCGGACGCCACGGTCGAGGCGAACACCGCGAGCGGCGCCGTCTCCAACGGCTTCGAGGATCTGCGGGTCAGCGGCCAGTGGGGGGCGAAGAAGATCACCGGCACGCTCGGCGCCGGGACCGGGAAGCTGAGGGCGACGACCGTCTCAGGATCGATCGCCCTGCTGCGCCGCCCACCGGCCGAGGACGATCCGCACGATGCCGAGCCGACCGGAAAGGTGCTCTGACATGCCCCCCGTATTCGCCCATGGCCGCCTCCGCCTCTATCTGCTGAAGCTGCTCGACGAGGCCCCTCGCCATGGCTACGAGGTGATCCGGCTCCTGGAAGAGCGCTTCCAGGGGTTGTACGCGCCCTCGGCGGGCACGGTCTATCCGCGCCTCGCCAAGCTGGAGGCCGAGGGGCTCGTCACCCATGCCACCGAGGGCGGCCGCAAGGTCTACTCGATCACCGACGCGGGCCGCGCCGAACTGGCCGGCCGCACGGGCGAACTCGCCGATCTGGAACTGGAGATCAGGGACTCCGTCTCCGAACTCGCCGCCGAGATCCGGGACGATGTACGCGGCGCCGCCGGCAAGCTGCGCAGCGAGATGCGGGCCGCGGCGCACGAGACCAGGCACACCTCCGCCCGCCCCACCGGCCGCAAGAGCGACTGGGAGTCCGCCTTCGGCGACCTCGGCGACTTCGGCGACAAGGAGGCATGGCGCACCGCGAAGGAGGAGCTGCGCAAGGCCAAGCAGGAGTGGAAGGAGCAGGCCCGCCGGGCGAAGGACGAGTCCCGCCGCGCCCGCGAGGACGCCCAGCAGGCCCGCCGCCAGGCCAAGGAGGCCCAGGACAGGGCGCGCGAGCAGATGCAGAACGCCGCCCGCCAGGTCCAGGAGCACTTCGCGCGGGGCGACTGGCCCTCGGGCGTACGGGAGGGGCTGGCCGAGATCACCGGTCAGCTGGGCAGCTTCGCGAGGACGGGCAGCTGGCCCCCGTACATCAAGCCGGAGCCCGCCGACGCCGACCCGGAGTGGGGCAAGGACGCTGCAGGGACCGGCGACCCGGCCCGCGATCTGGACCGCCTGCTCGACCGCTTCCGCGACGACATCCGCGACGCGGCCCGGGACCGGGGCGTCACGGAGGAGCAACTGACGGAGGCCCGCCGCCACCTGTCGACGGCGGCGGCCCACATCGGGGCGCTGCTGCGGAAGGACGACGCGGGGAGCTGACGCGGGCCGGGGACGGAGCCCCGGTCCTCAAACCCCGGACGGGCCCAGATCGCCCCCGGCTCCGTCCCCGTACAACGCGCGGTTCACCGCCTCGTACGTCGCGCCATGCGCGGCGAGTACGTCGGCGACCACGCCGGGGCAGGCGGTGAGCGCCAGAAGGAGATGCTCGTCGCCGATGAAGCGGTCTCCGCGCCCCACCGCGATCCGCAGTGTCCTCGTCAGGACGTCCTTCGACCCGCGGGTGAACGGGCGACGCCCCGCCCCGCGCCGCCGGACCCGGTCCAGCGCGCCCTCCCCGTGGACCTCCTCGACACGGGCGACGATCTCGGCGACATCGATGCCGAGACCGGCGAGTGCGTCCGTGTCGGCCTGGGTCAGCCCGCCACGGCGGCGCGCGGTGACCAGATCGGCCTCGAGCGCCGCGCGACGGTCGGCGAGGCCCAGCGAGGTGATGGCGAAGGAGGCCCGGCCGGCCCGCCGGTCCAGCAGAGCGAGCAGCAGATGTTCCTCGGTGACCGTTTCGGCGTCGGTCCGTTCGGCGTGGGTCACGGCGCCGGTCACGGTCGCCCGGGCGCTCTTCGTGAATCGTTCGAACATCAATGCCTCCCGTACTTCTTGTGCACGGCCTGTCGGCTGACGCCCAGCTCGGCCGCGATCTCCTGCCACGACCAGCCCTTCACGCGGGCGCTTCTGACTTGCACTGCTTCGAGTTGCTCCAGCAGCCGTCGCAGTGCGGCGACCGCCCGCAGCCCCACCCGGGGGTCGTGGTCACCGGCGCGCGCGGCGAGATCCGTTGCTTCGGTCATGATGTCAACTTATGTTGACATGGCATCCTCGTCAACCACGGTTGACAAGGGTGCTGCGGGGACCGGCTCAGCCATGCGCCGACCAGGTCACCGCGACCGTGACGCGAGCCCCCTTGCGGGCCTGGACAAGCACCTCTCCCCCGCGCCTTCCGACCATGGCGTGACCGTCCATCGAGACCCGCCACTCCCCGGCCGCCGGCCGTGCAGGAGAGCCGGTAGAGATGGGTGAAGGCGCGCTGCACGGCAGGCTCGAAGTACTCGGCGGACCAGTCGTCGGGGTGCGGGGTGAAGGGCAGACCATCGGTACGGGTCGCCCGGGCCGGGATGCCGCGGTGGCCGAACGCGGTGCCGAAGACGTCCTGGTGGGCGTCGAGCAGCAGCTGAATGTCGTACTTGCGCGCCCGGTCCAGGACCCGGTCGATCCGGTGAAGCCGGGGATGCCGGTCCGGTCCGGTGGTGCGGGCCGTGCGTCGGCGGCGGGGGCGAGGGCCCCGCCGCGAGCACGGACGAAGTGACGATCGAGGTGAGTACGCCGCCCATCCGCGTCCGCATTCGCATGGCGCAGTTGAGAACGGCTCACCCCGAACACCTCAAGAGCAGGTGAGCACAATCTTTCCGAACTGGTCGCCTGCGGCCAGCCGTTCGAATCCCTCGCGGGCCCGGTCCAGCGGCAGCACCTCGTCGATGACGGGCCGCACGCCGGTCGTCGCACAGAACGCCAGCAGATCCTCCAGCTCGTCCTTGGAGCCCATGGTCGAGCCGACGACCTTCAGCTCCAGGAAGAAGATCCGGGTCAGCTCGGCGTGTGAGGGCCGGTCGCCGCTGGTCGCGCCGGAGATGACGAGCGTGCCGCCGGGGCGCAGCGACTTCACCGAGTGGGACCAGGTGGCGGCGCCGACCGTTTCGATGACCGCATCGACGCGCTGCGGCAGCCGCGCACCCGGCTCGTACGCCTCGATCGCACCGAGTTCGACGGCGCGCTTGCGCTTGGCCTCGTCGCGGCTGGTGGCGTAGATCCGCAGCCCGGCCGCCCGGCCGAGCACGATCGCGGCGGTGGCGACGCCGCCGCCCGCGCCCTGGACAAGGACCGAATCGCCGGGACGCACCCCGGCGTTGGTGAAGAGCATCCGGTACGCGGTGAGCCAGGCGGTCGGCAGACAGGCGGCCTGCTCGAAGGTGAGCTCCTTCGGCTTGGGCAGCACATTCCAGCTGGGGACGGTGACCTGCTCGGCGAAGGTGCCCTGATAGCGCTCGGTGAGGATGGAGCGGGGTTCTTTCGGACCGACGCCGTGCCCGGTCTGCCCGATGACGGAGTGCAGGACGACCTCGTTGCCGTCCTCGTCGATCCCTGCGGCGTCGCAGCCGAGAATCATCGGCAGCTTGTCCTCGGCGAGGCCGACGCCGCGCAGGGACCAGAGATCGTGATGGTTGAGGGAAGCGGCCCGGACGCTGACGGTCGTCCAGCCCGGACGCGCCTCGGGAGCGGGGCGTTCGCCCAGCTCAAGGCCGTTGAGAGGGTGGTCGCGGTCGATGCGGGATGCGTAGGCGGCGAACATGGCCTTGACGATAGGCCGGGGCGCGGGCCGACGTAACCAGCCACGGGTGTGACGCGCACCGCGCAGGCGGCGGGGCGGATTCAGCCCCTCCCGCGATTGAGAAACGGGGGTCCGGGGGCGGGGCCCCGGTTACGGGAGGGGGCGGGACGGGGACAAGCCCGCCACAGGCGCACCCCGCACCCGGGAACCCGTACCCCGCCCCACCCCGGACCTCAGCGCCGAGCCACGCCCTCCGCCCGCGCCGCCGCGGCAACAGCGGCCGTGACCGCCGGAGCCACCCGCTCGTCGAACGGCGACGGAATCACGTAGTCCGCCGCGAGCTCGTCGCCCACGACATCCGCCAGTGCATTCGCCGCAGCGATCTTCATGCCCTCGGTGATCCGGGAGGCCCGGACCTGAAGAGCACCCGCGAAAATGCCGGGGAAGGCCAGCACGTTGTTGATCTGGTTCGGGTAGTCGGAACGCCCGGTCGCCACGACGGCCGCGTACTTGTGCGCGATGTCGGGGTGGACCTCGGGGTTCGGATTCGCCATGGCGAAGACGAACGCACCCGGCGCCATCGAGGCGACGGCCGCCTCGGGCACCGTACCGCCGGAAACCCCGATGAAGACGTCCGCGCCGGCCAGCGCGCTCTCCAGCGGGCCGGAGATCCCGGCCCGGTTCGTGAGCTCGGCCAGCTCGCGCTTGACGTCCGTCAGGTCCTCGCGGTCCCGGCTGACGATGCCCTTGCGGTCGGCCACGGCGACATCGCCGAGCCCCGCCTCCAGCAGGAACTTGGCGATGGCCACCCCGGCCGCACCGGCGCCGGAAATGACGCCGCGCAGCTCGCCGAGGCTACGGCCGGACAGCTTCGCGGCGTTGCGCAGGGCCGCGAGCGTCACGACGGCGGTGCCGTGCTGGTCGTCATGGAAGACCGGGATGTCGAGCCGCTCCTGCAGCTTGCGCTCGATCTCGAAGCAGCGCGGCGCCGAGATGTCCTCCAGGTTCACGCCGCCGAAGGACGGCGCGAGCCGGACGACCGTCTCGACGATCTCGTCCGCGTCGGTGGTCGCGAGCGCGATCGGGACCGCATCGACGCCGCCGAACTGCTTGAACAGGATCGCCTTGCCCTCCATCACGGGGAGGGACGCCTCGGGGCCGATGTCGCCGAGGCCGAGCACCGCGGTGCCGTCCGTCACGACGGCGACGACCTGCGACTTCCAGGTGTAGTCGTGGACCAGCTCGGGATTCTCGGCGATGGCGCTGCACACTTTGGCGACGCCGGGCGTGTATGCGAGGGACAGGTCGTCCTTGTCACGGACGGGAACGGTGGCCTGCACGGCCATCTTGCCGCCGCGGTGGAGCGCGAAGGCCGGATCGAACGGCTCTTCGGTGGCGCTGTCGGTGGTGCTGTCGCTGCGAGGATTGACGATCTCCGCTGCCATGGTGTTGACCCCTTAAGTCTTCAACGTTTGAGGGTGGCCACTCCTGATTGAGGAGGGGTGGGCGGGCACCGCGTACGTTCCCTGCGCCCGGCGGTTGGCCCGCCCCGGCAGGGGGAGATACGTACGCGCGGGCGCGCCGCACACGCGCCCTGAGCCCCGGATGAGGGGTGTAAAGGTCTTTCTTACCGGACGGACCACGTCACGGACGAGTCCATATCGACGCGGTGATGTGACTCATAGTCGAATCTCTGGACAAGTCAGCCAACTGGCGAAATGACGCACACCAGTCGAGACGCACCGAAAATCCTCCGGCGTGAAGAAGAAAACCCCACAGATGGTCCGGCCTTGATGTACCGGCCCCTTGAGGTTCGGGGATCGCCCGTTACCCGATTTTGACATGACTGGCCCCCTGTTTGGGCAAATCCGAATGGCAAGATGCCGTAATCGCACACGGCGGCGACATCCGACATCGCGTGTCAAACCGCCTAGCACCACCCTCATATGCCGGAGGAACCCGATCATGACCGCAAGCACCACACGTCGTACGGCCGCGAAGTCACGGATTGCAGCGGTCGGCGCCATCGCGGTCGCCGGCACCATGCTGCTGACCGCCTGTGGCGACCAGACCAAGAGCGGAACCAACAGCTCCGACTCGACGAAGACCAAGGGTTCCGCAGCCGCCGAACTCCTGCCTCAGGACATCAAGGACAAGGGCGTCATCAAGGTCGGCTCGGACATCGCTTACCCGCCGGTCGAATTCAAGGACAAGTCCGGCAAGACGGTCGGCATCGACCCCGACCTCGGCGCCGCTCTCGGCAAGGAGCTCGGCGTGACGTTCCAGTTCGAGAACGGCACGTTCGACACGCTGATCACGGGCCTGCGCTCCAAGCGCTACGACCTGGCGATGTCGGCGATGACCGACACCAAGGACCGCCAGGAGGGCGTCGACTCCGAGACGCAGAAGAAGGTCGGCGAGGGTGTCGACTTCGTCGACTACTTCACCGCCGGTGTCTCGATCTACACCAGGAAGGGCGACGACCAGGGAATCAAGACCTGGGCGGACCTCTGCGGCAAGAAGATCGCCGTCCAGCGCGGCACCGTCTCGCACGACCTCGCCAAGGCGGAGTCGAAGAAGTGCACGGGCGGCAAGAAGATCGCCATCGAGACGTTCGACAACGACCTGGAGGCCCAGACCCGGCTGCGCAGCGGTGGCGCCGACGCCGGCTCCTCCGACTTCCCGGTGGCCGCGTACGCGGTGAAGACCTCGGGCGGCGGCAAGGACTTCCAGCTCGTCGGCGAGCAGGTCGAGGCCGCCCCGTACGGCATCGCCGTGGCCAAGGGCAACGACCAGCTGACCAAGGCCGTTCAGGCGGCCCTGGACGCGATCATCAAGAGCGGCGAGTACGGGAAGATCATCTCCAAGTGGGGCGTCGAGGCAGGCGCGGTCACCGAGGCCAAGCTGAACGGCGGATCCTGAAACGGCTCCGGCGCTGAAAGGCTTTTCCTGTGATTGACATCGAGAAGACGGGCCCGGCCGACCAGCCGCCCATACCCCCCACCCCGCCGGCCGGACCTGAGGCGATCAGGGCCATTCCGGTCCGGCACTACGGCCGGTACGTCTCGGCCGTCATCGCGATCGCCGCACTGGTCGCGATCATCTACGCCTTCAGTCAGGGCAAGATCAACTGGGGTGCGGTCCCCGACTACTTCTTCGACGACCGCATCATCACGGGCGTCGGCAAGACCCTGCTGCTGACCGCCCTGTCGATGGTGATCGGCATCGTCGGCGGCGTCCTGCTGGCCGTCATGCGGCTGTCGAAGAACCCGGTGACCTCGTCGATCGCCTGGTTCTACATCTGGTTCTTCCGCGGCACCCCGGTCCTGGTCCAGCTGTTCGTCTGGTTCAACCTGGGTCTGGTCTTCGAGTACATCAACCTCGGACCGATCTACAAGGACTACTGGTCGAGCTTCATGACGCCGCTGCTGACGGCGCTGCTCGGCCTGGGCCTCAACGAGGCCGCCTACATGGCGGAGATCTGCCGAGCGGGTCTGCTCTCGGTCGACGAGGGCCAGACGGAGGCGTCGCACGCGCTGGGCATGAGCCACGGCAAGACCCTGCGGCGCGTCGTGATCCCGCAGGCGATGCGGGTGATCGTGCCGCCGACGGGCAATGAAGTCATCAACATGCTCAAGACGACGTCGCTGGTGGCGGCCGTGCAGTTCTACGAGCTGTTCAAGTACGCCCAGGACATCGGGCAGTCGTCCGGAGCCCCGGTCGAGATGTACTTCCTGGCCGCGGCCTGGTACTTGATCATGACCTCGGTGCTGAGCATCGGCCAGTTCTACCTGGAGCGGTACTACGCACGCGGGTCCAGCCGCAGCCTGCCGCCCACCCCGCTGCAGAAGATCAGGGCCAACCTGCTGTCCCTGGGCCGCCCGAAGGGAGGCATGGCATGACCGCCATGGTGAAGGCCGAGGGCGTCCACAAGTCCTTCGGCGCCGCGCACATCCTCAAGGGCATCGACCTGGAGGTCGCCCCGCGCGAGGTCTTCTGTCTGATCGGCCCGTCCGGTTCCGGCAAGTCGACCTTCCTGCGGTGCATCAACCACCTGGAGCAGATCAACGCCGGCCGGCTGTACGTCGACGGCGAGCTGGTGGGCTACCGCCAGAAGGGCGACAAGCTCTACGAGCTCAAGGACAGCGAAGTCGCCCTGAAGCGCCGGGACATCGGCATGGTCTTCCAGCGCTTCAACCTCTTCCCTCACATGACGGCGATCGAGAACGTCATGGAGGCTCCGGTCCAGGTCAAGGGCGAGGCGAAGGCAGTGGCCAGGGCCCGGGCGGAGCGGCTGCTGGACCGGGTGGGCCTGGCCGACAAGGCGAAGAACTACCCCTCCCAGCTCTCCGGCGGCCAGCAGCAGCGGGTGGCGATCGCCCGCGCCCTGGCCATGGAACCGAAGCTGATGCTCTTCGACGAGCCGACATCGGCGCTCGACCCGGAGCTGGTGGGCGATGTCCTGGACGTCATGCGCGGTCTCGCGGAGGACGGCATGACGATGATCGTCGTGACCCATGAGATGGGCTTCGCCCGTGAGGTCGGCGATGCGCTGGTCTTCATGGACGACGGCGTGGTGGTCGAGTCGGGCCACCCGCGCGACGTACTGACCAACCCGCAGCACGACCGGACGAAGTCGTTCCTGTCGAAGGTGCTCTAGGGGCGCAGGAGGAGGGCGGTACGGACCGATCCGGGTCCGCACCGCCCTCCTCCTCGTATCCCTGCCCCTCCTTCTGTTCTCTACTTCTTCGGCAGCAGTTCCGGGCTGAGCATCAGGGTCCGCATCTGGGCGCGGGTGAGCGGCGGGGTCTTGAGGAGCGGGCCCTGTGCCTGCTCGCTCTTGAGACCGGTGCTGCTGCGGACGGCCAGCAGCCCGCCGTCCTTCAGGGCAAGCCGGCCGACGAGCTCGGGCCCCCACAGGGGCGTGCCCCCGTACTTCATCGGGTCGCTCCAGATGGTCAGCACCCGCCCGTCCGGGAACTCCTCGCGTACGCAGTCCGCCGGGCGATGCTCCCCACGGTTCGGCTTGCACAGATCCGCGGCCGGATCGAGTCCGCCGAACTTCTTCGCGACGGACTCGGCATCCCTCAGGTCGACGGTGAGATAGCCGACGCCGCCGTCCCTGCGGACGGCGTACTGCCCGTCCAGCGGCCCCACCGGGTGTTCCTCGGCCTGCTCGGGGGTGGCGTTCTTGATGATGACGGCCAGCGAGACCTGTTCGACGCCCCCCACGTCCTTGGGCAGCAGCTTGACCAACCGCTCGGCCCTGCCGGTGTTCCCCGCGAGCTCGGCCGGGGCCGCCACCGACGACTCCTTCGGCTTCGTCCCCGAGGCGAGGCCCGGTACCGCGACCACTACGGCGGCGACCACGGTGAGTGCGGCCGCCGATACGGTGACCCGGCGCCGCAGGCGCACCCGGCCGGCCCTGGCATACACCGCCTGGGTGGAGATGACCGGCTGCCCCGCGTCCGCGGCGACCCGCCCCAACAGCTCATGCACGTCGTTCATACGAATTCCTCTGCCATCTCGGCGCGCAGCGCCGCCAACCCCCGAGCCGCATGGCTCTTGACCGTGTTCTCCCGCATCCCGAGCAGTTCGGCCGTGGCCTCGACGCTCAGGTCCTCCCAGTAGCGCAGCACCAGTACGGCTCGCTGCTTGGCCGTGAGCCGGGCGAGGGCCGCCCGCACCGCGAGGCCGGTGTCCGTGTCGGGCGCATGGTCCGCGCGGTCGGGCAGTTCGCCGTACGACTGTTCACGCCGCCAGAACCGGCGGCGGGCCGCGATGTAGGTGTTGACCAGGGTCTTGCGTGCGTACGCCTCGATGTTGTCGAGCCGCCCGTGCCGCCGTCCGCCGAGCACCACTTTGACCAGCGTCGCCTGGACCAGGTCCTCGGCCTCGTGCCGGTCGCCGCACAGCAGATACGCACTGCGGAACAGTGCGGTGCGTCTGCCCTCGACGAAGGCGTGCAGCGCGGCATCGTCATCGATCCGCATCGTCGACGCCCCTCTCCGGGTCCGCGGGTGCGGACCGTCTCACCCTTCCAGTGCGGCGGGACGCACAGTGGGTTGCAGCAGAGCGCAGAAAAAAGAAGGGGCGGTACGGGCCCAGGCCCGTACCGCCCCTTCCTGCGCATGCTGCCGCTACTTCACGGCCAGCACCAGACTGTCCGACGGGGATGCCCAGACGGCCCGCGCCTCACCGAACCCCGCCTCTCGCAGGGTGTCGGAGTGCCACCGCACGGACGGCATGTCGCCGTCCGCGTGCTCGCCGTAGATCTTGTACCGCTCTGCGGTCGGCCCGGCGAGAACCGGGTCCTTGGCGGCGAGGGCCCACCAGTCCGCCCAGTCGAGAGCACCCTCGGCCTTGGCACGGTCCATGGTCGCGTGCCGGTGGGCGCGTTCGGCCGCGTTGATACGGGGGGTCTCGGTGTCGATCATGTGGTCGGCGTTCATGAACACTCCGCCGTCCCTGACGAGCCCGCCGATCCGCCGGTAGAGCGCGGTGAGCGGTTCGGCGTGCAGCCAGTGCAGGGCGGTGGCTGTGAGGACGGCGTCATACGAGTCGTACGGCAACTGCCCTGCCCAGTCCGGGTCCTTGAGGTCGGCGGTGACGAAGGTGACGCGCTCGTCGCCGTCGAAGTAGCCGCGGGCGATGGCGAGGAGCGCCGGGTCGAGGTCGACGCCCGTGCTGGTGGCCTCGGGGAACCGCTTGAGGAGCCGGTCCGTAATACTTCCTGTACCGCATGCGAGGTCCAGCACTCTCGGCCGGGGCCCCACAATGGCCTCGACCATGTCCAGCATCACCCGGAACCGTTCCTCGCGGTCGGGCATGTACCACTCCTGCTGCCGGTCCCAGCTCTCCTGCCAGGCCGCCCAGTCAGTACCTGTCGTTGTCTCCGTCACGAGGAACCTCCCATGTAATACCCTGGAACCGTCAAAGCCCATTACATCGTTCGCTGCATCGACTTTAGACCGACGCCGTAAGGACTACAAGTGGAACTGGCCTATTACTCGGACTATGCCGTGCGTCTGGTCAACACCGAGGAGCCGGACCGCAACAAGGACTCCCTCACCTCCGTCGAGGCGGTCCGCGAGCTGTTCGGCGCCAACGGGCAGGCGGCCCGACGGGCGACCGACGCGGATGTGACCCGCTTCCGGTCCGTACGGGCACGATTGCGCGCGGTCTTCGAAGCGGCCGACGGCGGTGACGAGACACTCGCCGTCGACCTGCTCAACTCACTGCTGCTGGAGTTCCCGGTCAGCCCGCAGATCTCCGGGCACGATCTCCGCGACGAGGACGGCAAGCCGGACTGGCACATGCACCTGACCGACCACCCGTCGAACGCGACGGCCGGGTACGCCGCCATCGCGGCGATGGGCCTCGCCTTCCATCTCACCTCGTACGGTGTGGACCGGCTCGGCCTGTGCGAGGCGGCGCCGTGCCGCAACGCCTATCTCGACACCTCGACCAACCGCTCCCGCCGCTACTGCTCGGACCGCTGCGCGACCCGCGCCAACGTGGCTGCCTACCGGGCCCGCAAGCGCCTGGAGACGGAACGGGCCGCCGACACCGGCCGCAGCGCGGAGACCGCCCAGGTCACCACACCCCACAGCGACCGCTGATCCTTCTTCAGCGGCCGGTAGCGCGCCCGGACCCTGGCCAGCACGAGCTCCTCGGGCACCGTCCCGTAATCCGTGCTGTCACCGCCCGCGAAGGTGTTGTCGGCCAGCACCCACCAGCCGCCCCGACGACGCTCGGCCGCCCGCTTGACGATCAGCAGATCCTGCTGGAACGGATGGCGCAGAATCACCACGTCCCCGGGGCGCACCGTCGCCCCGTACTGCACGAGCAGCCAGTCCCCGTGATGGAGCGTGGGCACCATCGACGGCCCCGTCACCTCCACCACCTGAAACGGCACACGCGCAGCCAGCCCTCGCCCGGGCTGCTCCTGCGTCAGCTCAGGCAACTCCGGCACCTCCCGCATCTCTCCGGCACCTCCCCGGTACGTCCAGTACACCGTCCCGTACAGCGTTCCGTACATTCGGCCACTGGGCCCATCCTCACCCCGGACTTTTGGCCTAAGCCCATGGGGGCACCCGCTAAATCCCGTCTCTCACGGAGTAATGTCCCACCTGAGAAGACGATCACGAGGAAGGACAGCTCAATGCTTTCCCGCCTGTTTGCCCCCAAGGTGAAGGTCAGCGCCCACTGCGACCTGCCCTGCGGCGTGTACGACCCGGCCCAGGCCCGCATCGAGGCGGAGTCCGTCAAGGCCGTCCAGGAGAAGTACCAGGCCAACGAGGACCCGCACTTCCGGGCCCGCGCGGTGGTCATCAAGGAGCAGCGCGCCGAGCTCGCCAAGCACCACGTCTCGGTGCTGTGGAGCGACTACTTCAAGCCCCCGCACTTCGAGAAGTACCCGGAGCTGCACCAGCTGGTCAACGACGCCCTGAAGGCGCTGTCGGCCGCGAAGGCCTCCACGGACCCGGCGACGGGCCAGAAGGCGCTGGACTACATCGCCCAGATCGACAAGATCTTCTGGGAGACCAAGAAGGCTTGATCTATGGCTAGGCCACCTGACCTGCGGTTTCGCGGGTTGCATCGCCTACCTGTCCGCACCCGGTCCGCAGGCCGCCGAGAACGGCGTCCATGACGGAGCGGGTGCGGTCTTCTTCTCCGGGCCACAGGTGCGCGTAGATCCGCAGCGTGATGACGGCGGATGCGTGGCCGAGGACCAGCTGGACCTGCTTGACGCTCGCTCCGCCGGCGATGAGGGCGGAGGCGTAGAAGTGGCGCAGGTCGTGGGTCACCATGTGCGGCAGCTCGACGGACTTGCGGCCCTCGCGCTCGGCCGCCTCATTCTCCGCCGCTTGGAGCGCCTTGCGAGCGCAGTTCCATTCGGTCTTCCAGCGACGGTAGTTGAGGGGTTCGCCCTCCTCCATCGTGAGCAGCCACTCTTTCGAGGGCCGCGCGGCGAGATGCGCCAGGAGCGCGTCGGTGACTACTTCGCCGACCGGGACCGTGCGCCGTGATTTGCCGGTCTTCGGCGGCCCGATCAGGCCGGATTGCAGCCGCTGCCGCTCGACCCGGATGGCGCCGCGCTTGAAGTCGACGTCCGAGACCTTGAGACCGAGCAACTCGCCTATGCGCAAGCCCGATCCGGCGAGGACGACGATCGCCGAGCGGATGTACGGCGGCATGGCACCGGACATCGCCTCGACCTGGGCCACGGTGGGCGGCGTGATCTCGTCGTCCGGGATGGGCGGGAGGGTGATCCGCTTGCACGGCGTCACGGGGATGACCTTGTCCTCGCCGGCGGCCGTCATGACGCGGACCAGGACGTCGTAGACGTTGCGTACGCTGCCGGGCCCGAGCTGCTCGGACAGCTTCTTGAACAGGGCCTGGATGTGACTTCGGCGCAGTGACGCCATCGCGTAGGGGCCCAGCGCGGGTATGAGGTGGAGCCGCAGGGCGTTGTCGGTGATGCGCGTGCCCGCCTCGCCGGCGATCTGCTCGGCCTCCCACTTCGTCGCGTATTTCTCGAAGGAGATCTTGCCTGCGCGCGGGTCCACGTACAGGCCGGTGACCATGCTGGTCGTGACCTCGTCGAGCCAGCGCTGGGCGTCGACCTTGCGATCGAAGTGGCGAGCGTGCTCCTTGCCGTCGAGGTCGCGGTAGCGGGCCCGCCACTTGCCGTTGGGGCGCTTCTGGATGTTGGCCAAGTCGGTTCTCCCTTGGGTTGGTCAGTGGTAGTAGCCGCCGTCGATGTACTCGGTGAGGGCGCGGGCGTCGCGCTCTTCGCCCATGAGGCGGAGGCACTGCTCGTGGATGGCGCGTGAGCTGTCGGGGTGGGCCTGGATGTGCTCGGCCGTCGCGACGACTGCGTGATGGAGGCGGTCCTGGGCGTCGCGGGACTCGTAGAACGCCTCGACGGCTTCCTGGACGAGGCGCCGCCCGTCCATGTCGATGCCTTCGAGCGGCGGAGACATGAGCTCTTCCAGGGGCAGCTCGAAGACCCTGGAAAAGGCGAGGGCCTCGTCGAGGTTGATGCGGCGGCGCGGCTCGCCGTTCTCGATGCGCCAGACCGCGGTCTGGTTCATCCGCACGCCGGCCTTGGTCACGCGCTCCGCCAGTTCGGTGGTGCTCCAGCCCCGAACTTCGCGCTCCAGCGCCACTCTCGCTGCGACATTCCCCTCGCTATAGAGCAGGGGCACCTCGCCGCCCACCTTGCCGTCTGCCATCGCGTCTCCCATCCTCACCATCGCTATCCGAATTGAAACATGCACTTCCCGGTTTGGAAAATCGGAGATCGTCGGGTACACCTTGTGCAGATCGAATCGCTACCTAGTCGGATCGGAAAATGCATGGCTCGACACCTGACCACCGCCGAGGTTGCCGACCGCTACCGCACGGCCGAGAGCACGGTCCGCTACTGGCGGCAGATCGGGAAAGGCCCGCGCGGCATCAAGGTCGGAAAGCGGGTGCTGTACCCCGAGGCCGAGCTGCTGCGTTACGAGCAGGCGCTGGCTCTGGGCCAGGGCGAGTGGGGCACCGCCGCGTGAGGCGCCGGGCCCCGGCCCCGGCCCCTGGCAAGGCAACGGCCCCCGGCACGCCAACGCCGAGGGCCGGAGATTCCCCTACTGACTGCCCATCGCTGAACGAACGAGCTGGTGAGGGGCGGGACATTGCCCGTCCTGCTCCTCACCGGAGAGGAACGTCTATGGAGGACTCTACGTCCCCCAACCCCACGAACACATCCCCCGCTGTCTGGCCCGCCGCTGCGGTCCCCGGCGGGGGCGTCCCCTGGCGCCGTGGGGACCAAGCAGACACACGGTCCCCTGCGCAGGGGGCTACAGAGCAATCGACGGGTGCGGAGCCGCGCGGGGACCAGCGCACCGCTGACGCCACGGCTGGGGACCGTCCCCACAATGTTCCCGACCCCCAGTCCCCACGAGCGGCGGTCCCGATATCCGCATCCGGTGGAAACGTGCAGGCCAGCGGTGCGGAAACGGGGACCGGTCCCCAAAGGGCGGGTGTTGCACCAGGGGATCGCAATGGGGACCGTGCTCACGGTCCCCGCCAGTCACCGGGGACCGACGGTCCCGTGGAGGGGACCGTGCAACACGACGCCCCGGTCCCCCATGACGGGTCGGGCACCGGAATCCACGACGGCGCCAGCATCAAGGTGGCGGGTGACGGGGCCCCACTGCTGGATGAATTGCGGGCGGCGATAGGCAAGTACGTGGTGCTGCCCAGCGACGAGGCGCTCACCGCGGTCACCTTGTGGGTGGCTGCCACACATATCCAGACCGCTCTGCAGCACGCGCCGCGTCTGGCCGTGATGAGTCCGACGAAGGGCTGCGGCAAGTCCCGGGTTCTGGACGTGCTCCACGAGACCGTGCACCAGCCGATGATGACGGTGAACACCTCCCCAGCGGTGATCTTCCGGGTCATCGGCAAGAACCCTCGCACGCTCCTGGTGGACGAGGCCGACACCATCTTCGGCCCCAAGGCGAGTGGCGACAGTGAGATCCTGCGCGGGCTGCTGAACGCCGGGCACCAGCGCAACCGCCCCGCCTGGCGGATCTCCGGTCCGGAGCACAAACCGACCCCGTATCCGACCTTCGCCATGGCCGCGATCGCGGGGATCGGTGAGCTCCCGGACACGATCACGGACCGGTCGGTCGTGCTGCGGATGCAGAAGCGCAAGCCCGACGAGAAGGTCGCCCAGTTCCGCTCCCGGTACTCGGTGCCGGAACTCAACGCTCTGCGTGACCAGCTGGCCGCCTGGCTGGGTCCGCTACGGAGCGAGGCTGCCCGCATGGTGCCGAAGATGCCGGTGGAGGACCGGGCGGCGGACACCTGGGAGCCGCTGGTCATCATCGCCGAACTGGCCGGCGGCCACTGGCCCGCGAGCGCTCGGGCGGCCTGCCTGGCGATGACCCGCCACGAGGCGGTCCAGGACGAGCAGAGCAGCCTGAAGACGCGGCTGCTGCGCGACATCCATCGCATCTTCGAGCGGGAGAACAACCCCGAGGCTCTGCCCACCCATGACCTGGTCGCTGCCCTGATCCAGGATGCCGACGCCCCCTGGGCGGAGTACGGCACCAAGGGTCTGAACGCCTACCACCTGGGCAACCTGCTGCGGGACTTCAACATCGGCTCGGCCAACTACCGGTTCGCCCAGGGCAGGCAGGCCAAGGCATACATGCGCAACCGCTTCCTCGACGCATGGGCCCGCAACTGCCCCGACCTCGTCGAGGCGGCACCCGATCCCGCATCGGAGGCCGCGCGGCCAGCCCTCAAGCACCCGCCCGCCGCCCCGGCGGGATCGCTGCCCATCGGCCCGCCCGGCGGCACAACCGGCCCCCAGCGCGGCCGCTGACCCAACTTTCCCTGGGTCCGTCTCAGTCCGTCGCGTCCGTCCCCGCGCAGGTCAGCGCGGGGACGGACATCCTCACAGGGACGGACTTCTCCGTACCAGCTCCCGCGTCCGTACCTGCCCTGACCAGCCCGGCAACGGATGCGACGGACGTGACGACGTCCCGCCCACACACCACTGGAGCACCACCATGCACGACACCGACACCCACGACCCCAGCCCCGCTCCTCGCCGCAGTCGATGGTTCGGCCTGGCCCACCGAACAGCAGCAAGCTGGAGCGGACGAGCCTCTAACGAGGCTTCGTCCGCGCTTGCCCCCGCCCCAGGGGTGGCGGAGGAGGCCGAGCGCCAGCGGGCGCCCGAGCCTTGGGAGGGGGTGGCCGAGCCCAACATCGCGCTCGATGCTGACTCCGCTGCCCCTCACGCCGATCCGACTGCCGATGCCCGACCGCCCGTCGAGCAGCCTTCGTGGCGCGAGCCCGACGCCCCTGTCTTGCCCACAGTGATGAACCGCAAGCGCACCACCGAGAACCGCGACCAGCACAAGACCATCCGCTTCACCCCGACCGCAGTTCGCGTCATCGCAAAGGAGGCCGACCGGCGAAGCCAGACGTTCGCCGGGTTCGTCGGCGATGCCGCACTCGCCGTCGCCCTCGGCAAGGCGGGCCTGGCCGGCAGCCCGGAGGACGATGCCATCCGCCCGCTGATCGAGGCCATCGAGGCCCACACCGTCGCGCTGAACCGCATCGGCAACAACCTCAACCAGATCAGCGGAGCCATCCACCGAGGAACTGTTCCCGAGCACGCCGAGGCCGTGCTGGCCCGCGTCGAGCAGACGGCCGAGAACAGCTACCGGCTCATCGACCGGCTCCTTGCGGAGGGAAACGCGCATGGTGCCTGACGTCTCCACCGGCTCCAGCACCCTCGGCCTGATCAACTACCTCTTCGGCAAGGGGCGGCGCGACGAGCACACGGACCCCCACATCGTCGCCGCCTGGGATATGGCCGGCGCCCCCGACCCCGGCCGCGACCCCGAGGCCACCTACACCCGGCTCGCCCGGCGCCTGGACCACCACGTCGACCTGCGCACCCGCGAGCTGGGCGGCAAAAAGCCGCCGCAACACGTATGGCACTGCCCCGTGCGCACCGCGCCCGGCGACCGCTACCTCACCGACGCCGAGTGGGCCGAGGTCGCCCGCCGCGTCGTCGCCGCAACGGGCATCGCCCCCGAGGGCGACGAGAAGGCGTGCCGATGGATCGCGGTCCGGCACGCCGACGACCACATCCACATCATGGCCACTACCGTCCGCGCCGACGGCCGCCGCCCTCGTACGAACCGGGATGGATGGCGGGCACAGCGGGAATGCCGCAAGATCGAGGCCGAGTTCGGGCTGCGCCGCCTGAAGTCCGGCGACCTCACCGCCCCACGTACGCCCACCGGCGCCGAGCGGGCCAAGGCCGAGCGCCAGGGCCTGGAAGAGCCCGCGCGGGAGTGGCTACGCGAGCAGGCGTACGCGGCCGCCGCCGTACGCAGCATCGACGAGTACTTCACCGTGCTGCGCTCCCTCGGCATCCAGGTCAGGCCGCGCATCGGCCCCGAGACCGGCGAGGTGACCGGCTACAGCCTGGCCGCGCCCGGCGACACCACCAGCGGCAAGCCGGTCTGGTACGGCGGCTCAAAGCTCGCCCCTGACCTGTCCTACGACCGCCTGTGCGAACGCCTCCCCACCCAGGACCTGGCCGACCGCCCCCAGCAGGTGGCGGACCCGACCGAAACGTGGCACCGCGCCGAAACCGCCATCCGCCACGCCCGCCACGTCGTCCTCGACTCGGGCGACGACGCTGTGGCCCAAGGCCACCTGGATGCCTTCGGCGACACCCTCCACAACCTGGCCCTCGCCACACACGGCGCGCATCGGGCTGAACTGCAAGCTGCGGCAAGGGCATTCAACCGCGCCCGCCGCTCGGCAATCCGAGCCGACCATCAGGCCGCCACTGTCCTGCGGGAAGCAGCCAAGGAACTCGCCTACGCCACACACGATCCGGGTGGACTCGCCATCGCCCTGGTCTTCGCCGCGCTCCACTTGGCACGCGCAGCCGCCAAGTGGCACGAGCAACGCGGCCACGAGCAGCAGGCCGCAGCAGCCGATGAAGCCTTCCGCCACCTACAGGCCGGTTACCAGCAGGCCGCCCAGCCGGTCCTGGCGGATCTCGCCCGCCGCGCCCCACGCGCCGCCACCATCAGTCGCTTCGAACAGGACCTACGCGCAGCCCTCCCCGACCACGCCGACCGCGTCCTCGCCGATCCCGCTTGGCCGGCCCTGACCACAACCCTCGCCCGCGCCGAGACCGCCGGCCACAACCCCCGACACCTCTTGGCCGAAGTCGCCGCCCAGCGAGAACTCGATACCGCCGATCGCCCCGCCGAGGTCATCAACTGGCGCATCACCGTGCAGCCCAACAGGCGCCGACAGGCGGCCTTGAGGCGTGGCAAGGCGGGCACCGTTGCCTCGGCTACCCCCTCACCTCGGGCTGACTCACCAGCAGGACGACCGCGGGAAGGACGAGGGCAGCGTCGATGACGGTGCCGACGGCCCCACACGTCGTTGTCAGAGGCGGATGGCAACCTGAGACCGAGACCCCAGACCTGGAGGTTCGGGCAATGCCGCTGACTGCAGTTCACCGCGAGCAGGGACGACTTGATGCAACCTTGGACGACCTCGGATGCAGCTGGGACTGGGCAAAGATCTACAAGAGGCGGCCGAGAGTTCCGCTCGCTTGCCCGGAGTGCGGACACTCAATCCACGCCAAGCTATCCCCCAGACGCATGCGGTATTTCGCTCACGATCCTGGGTCACCAAGGTGCTCGTTGACACAGGAGTCGATGGCACACCGGCTCCTCAAGATCGAGCTCAAGAACGCTGCCGAGGCCGCCGGGTGGGAGGCTGAGCTCGAAGTGTCGGGCAACGGCTGGCGGGCGGATGTACTCGTAACCGAACCGAACAGTGGTCGCCAGATCGCCTTCGAAGCCCAGCTGTCCAGCATCACACTCGACGAGGTCCATGACCGGACACGACGGATGGGGGCTGAGGGGATCGACGCTTGCTGGGTGACCGATCGCGATGGGCCGTGGCTGGGCCAAGTAGCGTCGCTGCGAGTAGAGGCGAATGACGAGCGCGGCCCTCTGGCTGTGACCGGCGGTGTCCTTCGCTTCGTGCCCCGGTGGTGCACCGACCCTTCCAAAACCTTTGTCTGCGCTCCCGGTCCGTGTGCTGGACATGGGAGTTGGGAAGGTGCCGGTCCCATGGAGCTCACCGAGGCCATCGGCGCTGTATGCAACGGAAAACTCCATCTCGATCGACATCGGTGGTGGGAAGGCCGCTACCAGGGAAGCGTGCGTTGGGAATTTGCTTTCACCACTCGTGCCGATGTAGATGCCGCGCAGGAAGAGATAGCTGCACGTATTCGCCGTGATCGGCAGTACGAGCAGGCGCTCGATTCCTGTCTCCAGGATGACGATGAAACCAAAGGTGATCATCGGCAAGCTGCAAACCAGGTCTGGGCCAAGCGTCAGCGAGATATTACAGAGCGGGCGCTGGCCTTGGTATCCGAAAGGGCGCCGACATCAGAGATCACGATCTCTGACACTGCGAGCGCCGAGTGGGCGATGGGGGTTCCCATTTACGCCCAAGGTCAGCCATACGCAGTGCTCTACCCGGTAGCTGGCAGAGTTTCAGAACTCCGCCACAGGCTTCTACCGGTTCTGCTACTGGCTGCCGGCGAAGCCCATCGGCAACTAATCACGGAGAAGGCCGACCGCGACCAACAAATTGAGATCGTTGCCTGGATGCACCCCGCGCAAGAGACAGTCCAGCGCGCCCTGCTACCAGGATGGCACCTCGGTTGACCAAGTCTGGTTGAGGACATCCCTGTATCAGCGGTGGCAGACGAGAATGCCGCCCAGGCACGTGACCTCGAAGGCCCCATGCTGGGCAATGTGATCGACAAGGATCGAGCGGGCCCGCTCGATCGTGGTCTCGAAGGGCACGTCGTGCTGGTCTGCCCACGCCCGGTAGGAGGCCATGTGTGCGATGACCGGCTCGGGATCGTGGACTGTGATGGTGCCAGGCAGTTCGATCGTCTCCACGCGGCCGAACTCCTCGCCCAGGAAGGCCGGGGCCTTCTCCAGGGAGAAGCGGGCGCTGAGCGAGATGCGGGCCGGGCCGCGTCCGGTGCCGAGGACGTCTCCGGCGGCCCGCTGCCACAGATCGTCGAGTTCCGCCTTGTCTCTGTCGCTGTTGGTGGAGGCGATCACCAGCCCGTCACGGGCGAGGACGCGGGACAGCTCTCGCACTGCCTGGGGGATGTCGGGGACGTGGTACAGCATGTGCAGCGCCAGGGCGGCATCGACGCTCGCCGTGGCCAATGGCAGGTGGGTGGCATCCGCCACGGCGACCGGGCCGGGCACGCCGGCGAGGATGCCGGGAGCGATGTCCAGGCCGAGCAGGGCCAGGTTGGGCCGATCGTCGCGAAGCCGCTGGATGAACTTGCCATTGCCGCAGCCGACATCGACCACACGCCCGCGCACGCCGCTCAGCTGCTCGGCGACGATGCCGGGCAGGTCGTACCGGGGCGTCTGCCACTGGTAGAGCGACTGGCGGGCAGCCAGGTCCCGGTCGCTGTTGTAGGCGCTTCCCGCGAGGCGGTTCCGGTCGGTGACGGCGGCATCGTGTGCGGCGGGCAGTTCGGTCACGTCGGCAG
Source organism: Streptomyces sp. NPDC058239 (assembly GCF_042882185.1). Taxonomy (NCBI): domain Bacteria; kingdom Bacillati; phylum Actinomycetota; class Actinomycetes; order Kitasatosporales; family Streptomycetaceae; genus Streptomyces; species Streptomyces sp. NPDC058239. The sequence goes on along the minus strand of NZ_JBHVWS010000046.1, from coordinate 42,033 downwards.
CTCCGGTGGGTGGGCGGTGGGTGAGGCCGCGAGGACGGCCGTGTGCTGGAGTCGTTCGCGTAGCTGTGCGGCCTGCGCGGCTCCACCGTACTGCGGCCCTCCCAGCTCCCGGCCCAGAGCGGTGAGCCGGCGCACGATGCTGGCCGACATGCGCTCCGGCGGGGAGTCGAGGACGAATCCGAGCATCGCCCCGGTGCCGTCCAAGTCGCCCAGGAGTAGATGGCCACGGGCGAGATCGACATGGGCGGCGAACAGGTCGCCGACCGACTGGTCGTCGTCCTCGCTGCTGCGGTAGAGCTGGATCGCGGTGTCCGCGCTGACGATGGCCTGTTGAACGTACTCCCGCCCACCCACAGCCAGCTGGGTCGTCCCGGCGTACGCGAACTGCTTGGCGGCGGGGAAGGCGAAGATGCCCGGCACTTCGTCGTGGTCGGCCATCGCCTCGCGGGAGCGCTCGGCGTCCACCAAGGCGTCCACCGCGCCCGCCCGATCTCCTGCTATGGCCAGTGCCCGCGCTTCCAGGCTCGCCAGCCGGGCGCCGATGCTGCCGCGAGCCCGATGATGACGGCCGGCCTGCGCCAGCCGCGCCGCCTGCTCGTACCGTCCGGTCCAGTAAGCAATCAGGGACTCGACGGCCCGAACCCAGGCCAGCATCCCTTCGTGCCCACCTGCCTCGGCGCACGCCCGGGCAGTACGGGCATGGGTGGCTGCGGAGTCGTACTCGCCCAGGTCCAGACAGACGTGCGCGGACAGCCCGCACAACCGGGAGGCCGCGACATACAAGTCAGCCGTCTGCCGCGGGTGCTGACGCCCTCGCAGTAGCTCGAACGCCCCGTCTCGCAATCGCTTGATCTCGACGTACAGCTCCAGCAGCGGATGGCTGACGTAGGCGCGGGCGAGCCGGGCGACATCGGCCTCCAACTGCTCGACGACGAACTCGTCGGCGTTGCGCTGCGCGATGAACCGGGCGAAGTCGGCTGACATCACCGCGTCCGCCGAGACGGCACCCCCGCCGGAGCGTGAAGGCTCGGCAGGCCGCGCTGGCCGCTCCTGCAAGGCCCCTGGGACGCCTTTCTCCTCGCCCCCGAGGCTCTTGCTGACCGCTACAGCCCGGTCGAGCACCTCGACATCGACACCGAACACCTGCGCCAGGTACTTGCGGGTGTACGGAACCGGGATGCGCGCCTCGCGTTCGTAACGCCCAATCTCCTTACCGGTCTTGGCGGCACGCCCCTCGATGGCGTTGTATTCGTCGGCCACCCGCTGCTGGGTCCAGCCGCGCGCGGTACGCAGCCGAATGAGCAACGCGCCGATCCCCGTGTCGCCCATCCCTCTCCCCGGAGCATGCGAACTCTGGCCCCCATAGTGGCCCCCGGTATGACCCCCATGCTGGCTCCCGACCCAAACGAGCGACGGAGGTTGGCTGTTGGCCATGCCCAGCAGACTGCCCGACGAGCCGGACACACTCGCACCGGGCCAAGCCCTCGACGGCGCCGTCGAGCACGAAACGATGCTCTTCGACCGGCGCCGGACCACCCCAGGCGCCGCCCGCTCCTTCGTCGCCGAGACCCTTACCCAGTGGGGCCAGACCGAACGCCTCGACGACGTCCAGCTATGCACCTCCGAACTGGCCACCAACGCCGTTCTGCACGGAGCCCCTGCGGGCGGTCAGGTCCTCGTACGCGTCGAACTGCACGCCACCGTGCTGCGTATCGAAGTGCACGACGGCGGCAACGGGAGACCCGAAAAGCGAGAGGCACGGGAGACCGCCGCCGACGGGCGCGGCCTGCTGCTCGTGTCCGCAGTCGCCGACCACTGGGGCGTGGAGGAACGCCAGGGCCCCGGAAAATGCGTCTGGGCCTCCTTCCACCACGGGGTGGTGCCCGCATGCTGATGCCTGCCCGCACCGAGTCCTTCGCTCCGTCCGCCGGTCTTATCGCTTCCCTGGCCACCACCACATGGCTCGACGCCACCTCAACCGGCGCCACCCTGTGCTGCCTCCTACTGGTGCCCCAACCTCCCCGCACCTTCCATGAGACGCCGGCCGTCATCGAGCAACGCATGCGTGCAGTTGGCGAAGCTCTGCACCTCGGCCCCGCCACCGCACCCCCACCGGACATCGGGCCACGTCTGCGTCTGTTCACTCCGGCCGAGGTGGCCCTGCGCTTCGACGGCACCCCGTACCGCAAACGCATCCCCGCGGGCCGCCCCTGGACCCTGCTGCTCAGCCAAGGAACCCCGGTGGCCCTCGTCCTGGGCCTCGACCCGCTCTCCCCCAGTGCCACACCGGCGGAGATCGACGCCTACCTGGACCACGCCACGCTTCGCCAGCGCCTCCTCTTCGGCCACACCCGAACCGAATGAACCCCAACCCACCCCAGGGGGACATCCCGTGACGACCCACCCCGTCTCACCGAACACCGTCCTGGCCAACGCCCTCCACCACGCCGAGGACATCCTGACCCCACGCATCCTGGCCACCCCACCCGAGCGGATCGTGCTGGTCGTCGGCACCCAGATCAACGGTGCCCCGCACATCGGCACCTCGCTCGTGCAGTCCCTGGCCTTCGCCATGGCCGCCCGCCTGCGCGACCGCTTCGGCATCCCCACCGAGGTGCTGTTCAGTGCCCTCGACAACGCCCCCTACGAGCTGTCCACCGACCCGGTCAGCGGTCACCGCTACCAACGCGCCTACGCCCAGGCCCTCGGCGACCAGGCCCTGACCGACCTCGTCACCGCCCTCTACCAACCCCTGTTCACCGCGCTGTCCCGCCGCCTGGGCATCCCACACCGGGTCGAGACCTACAGCCAGCAGCAGGCTGGCGAGCACTTCCGCCGCACCTGGCTGCGGCTCCTGCCCCGCCTCGACGCCGCCCGCTGGTGGCTCGCCCCCTCCACCGGCACCCCGCACTTGCGCGTCCCCTGCCCGCATTCCGGCTGCGGCTGGGCCGAGAAGCACGCCGAGCGCACGCATGTCCGCCTCGCTGACCGCGAGACCGCGCAAGTGGCTGCCGTCTGCCTCCATCACGGCCCCTACCAGGCGACCATCACCCCAACTGGAGGTGCCTACCTGGACCTGGCCACCCTGTACCGCAACATGGTCAAAGAGCTGGCCCTGTCCAACCCGCACGGCACGCTGCACGTCATGGTCAAGGGCGGCGACTGGGTCTTCGGCTCCCACTTGGTCGACGAAGCCCTCCAGGCTGTCGGCCTCACTCGCGCTCAGCTCCCCGCCCGCTTGTTCTGCCCGCAGGTCGTCACCGACACCGGCGCCAAGCTGTCCAAGTCGCTGATCCGCGAGGGCCATGCGTTCTTGCCCGAAGGCGCAGCCGACTGGATGCTCGACACCCGGCAATGGCCCGGCACCATCGCGGAGTACGCCGAGCAACTGCTGGCCATGACCGATACGTTGCTGTCCGACCCCCGCCACTTCTTCCGCTCGTACTCGGCCTCCGAGATCAGCCGCATGATGACCGCACCAGCCACCAGGAGCGTCCCCGCCCCATGACCGACACCACCGCCCGCGTCCGCGAGCTCAACCTCTACCGCCAGTACTTCGACCTCGTCGCCGCAGGCACCAAGACCATCGAGGTGCGGGTGAAATACCCGCACCTCGCCGACCTCACTGCAGGCGACATCATCCGCTTCCGCATCAAGGGCACCGACGAAACCTGCGAGGTCAAGGTCAAGCGGGTCACCGAATACCTCAACTTCGAAACTCTCCTCGACGGCGAGGGGCCAGCCAACGTCAACCCGGCCTCCACCCGCGACCAGCAGCTCGCCAATATCCGCACCATCTATCCGCCAGAAAAGGAAAATCTCGGTGCCCTAGCTATCGAAATCGAACGCACGACCCCACAGGAGATCCTTCAGAAGTAATCCAGCGACGGACATTTCCAAAAATTCCTTGACGGGCGGGAAGCCATATAATTCAATGAGGCCACGGCAGGGATCGAATTACGCCAACCGTGAGATGCCGACAGCGAATTCTCTGATCCAGCCAATCCGAGACCGTAGAAGACTCCAAGATTTCCAGGAGACGCTTACAGTCGGACTCGCCGCCGCTAAGCGGTGAGGCGGTAATAAGATGATTATCCACTGCAATGGGCTCGACGCCCGTAACCAATACACCAGCCGCCCGCGCCTCACCTCCTGCCCGAGCGCCAGGACGTGACGTTCGCCGGATTGCAACGAATGGCGGCGCAACAAGACGCCCGGCAAACTGCCGAGTACGACCTGGAACCCCCCTCGTTCCACTGGTCGGGAGGTCGCGAGCCGTAAGGAAGGGCGCACTCGGCCCTGCATGCGGATCCCGGTTGTCCACCACCGGCCCGACACGTACCTCGAATGCCTCTTCAATGGTGGAGGCCCCTATGGGTGCCGGCCACCACGGCGCGACAGTGGCTACTGGCCGACTCTTCCTCTTGCGTGCCCCACCCAAAAAGAAAACATCGATGTCGGTATGAGGATCAAACTGGCCGTGCAGTTCCGCTCGATCGACCCTCAGCACTGACTCAATTCGCGAGCGCCACGGTTCATACCGACTGCCACTACGCAACACGTCCGGCAGGACCGCATACAACTGCTGGCCCACTTTTAGCGCTTGCGCACCTGCCAAAACAAATACGGCAGCCTGGGAGACTGCACCACTCGACCAATCACAGTCATCGTCAGCGAAAGTGTTCCCATAGGGCGGATTGAGCAGGAGATGACCTTGATATCCGGCAGTAGCGCGGAGCGCGGCAAGTCCGTCTCCGACCTCAACCCCCCGGAAGGCTCTTAGGCCCGTCTCAAGATCGATACTCTGCGGTTGGACCTCCCCCTGATGGCGTGCGGCAGCAGCAAGGAACAAGCGTAACCGGGCAGCATCCACGAACGGCTGGTGAAGATCGCAACCACGGAGCTTGCTGCCCCACAACCTCACCGTGCCGGCGAGGGTGGGAGCAGTGGGCAGGCGTTCAGAAGCAGCGATCAGGAGATCCCCAGCGCCACATGAGGGGTCCCAGTAGCGATCCACTGTCGCGGACGCTTCAGGGCCACCGAGCAACGCGGCGAACTTGGCTCGTACCGGCCCACCCGTGAAGAAGGCTCCCTCGTCACGTCGCACCTGCAGCGGCACCAGAGAACGCAACTGCTGCGCCGCCTGACCGTTCAAGGCGTGATGAACGTCCTGCTCAACACGCCCCCACGACCCACGCACAACGTCCGCGGCAAGCAACCTCAGTCGGTCGGTGTACACCCCATATTCGGCCGTTCGCACGCGGTCCCCTTCCCCAACGGTGTCAACTGCCTTATATGTAGCTGACATTGACGATCAGTGCGCCGCTATTCTGCAGCAGGCTGGCCACGCCCCGGAACCCCGGGGTGGGTCCAGTTCGGAGGGGGACCCTTGACTACTCATCTGCGCTTCGCCCCAGAGATCTTGGTGCGACTCGGCGAGGAGCTCATCCCGCACCCCGACCTGGGGGTGATCGAACTGGTCCGGAACGCCTACGACGCTGACGCTGACTACTGCAACGTCACCCTCACCAACGCATCCCAGCCTGGCGGGACACTGGTTGTCGAAGACAACGGTGACGGCATGACCGCAGAGGACATCAGGGACGGCTTCCTCCTGATCGGTCGCTCGACGAAGCCTGGCTCGCCACTGACGCGCAAGGATCGACGCAAAGTAGGCGAGAAGGGGCTGGGGCGGCTTGCGGCCTTGCGCCTGGGGCGCAGAGTGGATCTGATAACTCGACCACGCGAAGAGTTGGGTATCGAGTATGTGCTCCACATCGACTGGGCAGAATACGAGTCGGTAAATACCGTCGAGGACGTTGAATTAAATGTCGAGGCGCGACCCACAACGAAGAATCCAGGCACTAGTCTCACGATTTACGGCCTGCGCCAAGGATTCGATGACAGCGAAATGCAGCGGCTCGCACGAGCCATGCGCCTCCTCACAGGATTCTTCGAAGATCAGGACACCGGCTTTCAGGCCACGCTCAATGCACCACAGTTCGAGAAAGTCGCCGCTGCAGTAAATAACGGATTCTTCGATGATTACGAGTACAGACTGGTAGCTCATCTAAACGAAGAGGGACACGCAAGCGCGGAACTCTACAACTGGAAGAACGAAGAAGTTGCGCGTGGCGACCATTTTGATGTGGCACAGGGCCGCGTGCGGGGTCAATTGCAAGCACCACTCGCTTATCAGGCACCGCCAGCAACATTCGAACTGTGGATGTTCCTCCTGGATGCCAAATCCTTTACCCGCCGGGCTTCACCCCACAAACACTCCGACCTCAGGCCATGGCTTAAAGTGATCGGCGGAGTGCATCTATTTCATCGAGATCTACGCGTTCACCCATACGGTGATCCCGGTTTCGATTGGCTAGATCTGAACCTCCTACGGTCGCGCAGTCCAGAACTTCGCCCCTCTAGCAATACTAGCGTGGGTCGCGTTTCCGTGGAGGATCCGGAAGACGTCCTAACTCCCAAAACCGACCGGATGGGGTTTCAGGAGAATCTGGCTTTCATCGACTTGCGCGAGTTTGCTCGACGGGCGACTGACTGGGCGGCGCGCGAGCGTCTTCGAATTCGCGAAGACGGAAGGGTCGGCGGAGCTGCAGCAGCCAAAAAGGAGAAGGAGAAAGCCAAGCGTTCGATCAATACGGTACTGAACGAGATCAGGAGATTCAATCCAGTTCAGGCGGCAGAAGTCTCGGAGTTGGTTGACACTCAAGAGCGATACATTCAAGCCCTTGAGCGCGACCGCCTCCTGTACAGGTCTCTGGCGACAGTCGGCATTAGCACCGCAGTGTTTGCCCATGAGTCGCTGACAACTTCCGCCGGACTCGGCGAGGACCTGGAGCTACTGGAGAGCCGTATCCAGGAGCTGACTGAAGAATCCTCGTACACTGCGCGCCTCGAAAAAATCCTGATCCGTGCCAAGGCATGCGCCACATCCATCCATTCATTCGCGAAGGTTCCCCTGCGTATGCTGCGGCGCAGCAAACGTCGAGCGGCAGTAATAGACGTGAATGACGCCTGCCGAGAGTTTGCCGAGATGTTCGGGGGCTACCTTAGCGACAGAAATATCCTGCTGGACCTGGATTTGTGCGATGAACCGGCGCGGGTGCTCACACCTGTAGCGGACATTGAGTCGATCTACACCAATCTAGTCATTAATTCAGCGAATGCTTTCTCGCATTCGACGGAACCTTCAGGTGAACAAGTAGTTCTGATTCGCACCCGAATAGACCCTCGCCATGTATTCATCGACGTGGCCGACTCAGGGCCGGGACTAACTGACGTCTCCGTGGAGAACATGTGGCTACCAGGCGAGGGGGGCGAAAGATCCGACGGGACAGGTCTGGGGCTGACGATTGTCAGGGATATTGTGGCCGACCTTCATGGGAAGAAGAGCGTGCTGGAAGACGGAGAACTGTCGGCTGAAATCCACGGGGAGCTGGGGGGCGCCGCATTTCACATCCGGTTGCCCAAGCAGGCCGACGGTAGGGACAGGTAGGTAGCACAACCCGATGCTCAACACGGCCACATCTGACCTCCAAGGGCTCGATGAGATAAGAGTTGCCCTTGTGGATGATCGCAAGGATGCACTGACCAGGACTTGCGATCTCCTGGAGGATCTACCCCTCAGCGTTGAATCGATGCTTCTACGGGAAACTCAGACGCTCGATAGCGTGCTCAAGGAGATCCGGGATCGCGGCTGCAACGCTTTGATTTCGGATCACCGCCTACGTCATCAATCGCATGTCGGATTCGATGGTGCGGAACTCGTATACAGGGCTAACGAGAGAAAGTTACCAGCAATCCTGTACAGCGCATACGTAGAGGATGACGAAGCGACAACAATCCGCGAGTGGCGCTACTTCATCCCCCGCGTCGTAGAGAAGGGACCTGGGTCCGTCAAAGTGATCCCGGGAGCCCTAAAAGCCGCCAAGGAAGAATCAGATGGTGTGCGCCCACTTGAGCGGCGAGGCTTCCTCACCCCGATTCGGGTCGTCGATATTCACCGCGATTCAGGATACCCAACGGTGGAAGTTACCGTGACCGCATGGAAGCCGGACACCAGAGTGACGATTCCTGCTACCCGCCTCCCGGTAACGTACCGAAAACTCGTTCCCGGACTCATCGGTCAGGTCTTTCTCGGTAACGTTAATTTCTACGCCGAGGAAGAATCCGAGTTATTCTTTCACGAACTTCGGCCAGCGCCAGAGATCCCCACTGATTGGAAGTCCGAATGACCACGGCCCAAGCGGGGATCCATCCCATGCCGCGAACCGCGAAAGTTGCGACAGAAGCAGTTATCTTGGACGTGGGTCATGGAAACTGTGCCGTCCTTCGCGATGGCAGTAGGTGCGTAATAGTGGACGCCAAGTCCGACAAGCTGCTCTATCAAGAACTTATGGCATCAGGCGTGCGCCGCATCGAGCACTTGGTGCTCTCTCACGCCGACAGTGACCACATCGCTGGTGCTTTGAGGCTACTCCCCAATGAAGACTTCGAAGTTGGAACGGTATGGGTAAACTCCGACAGCCAGAAAGACAGCCAGAAATGGCATGAGCTACTGGGGCTTCTGACAGCTTTGCACCAAGCTGGGCGCCTAAAGGCCAGACTCGCCATCTGCGATCTCGACGGCTGGGACCTCTCTCTCGAAAACGTCTTAATCGATGTTATCCATCCCACCTTGACCGATATCGGTCATGGCACCGGAAAAAGAGGCAGAGTCCGCCCAGAGATTACGACCAATGGGATGTCCGTCGTACTTCGCGTCCTCCTCGAAGGAATTCCTGCGCTGCTTCTTCCTGGCGACCTCGACTCTACCGGCCTGGATCAAATACTCGGCCGCGATAAAGACGTATCGGCTCACGTTCTTGTTTATCCACATCACGGTGGACATAGCGGAGGCGGCCCAGAGGAATCCTTCGCAAAAATTCTATGCGACGCAGTCTCTCCAGACGTCGTATTGTTCTCCATGGGCCGAGGGGTGTTCACGAATCCACTGCCCGAGGTTGTGGAGGAGATAACCCGCTCATTCCCAGATACGCGCGTGGCCTGCACACAGCTTTCCGAGAACTGCCACGCTGGCACCGTGCCTGAGGGCGAGAGAGGCTATCTACTCAATCGCCCTGCTGCCGGCAACACAGGAAACAGGTCTTGCGCCGGCACTGTCAGAGTTGCCGTTGCCGACAACCAACTCGTAGTGGAACCCGCCCCCCTGGATCACAAACGATGGATCAGGCAGCACGTAAGCGCTGCCATGTGCGAGTCAGGCGGAACCCTCCCTGTACCCAGGCCACGAAACCCGTGACGGGAGGTCCCCAGCCAGTCCGCACACAGTCCGCAAGACACCCGCTCAAGACCGTCGCACCCCATCGCCAGTAATCGACAAAAGGCCAGGTCAGCGACCCGCAGGCAAGATCCCCGCAGGTCACCGACCCGGCCCATTACTAGGAGACCAAGAAGGCTTGATCGGCCCGCCGTTCAGCCCCAGGTTGGACCGCAGGTCAGAGCAGGAATTCGAAAGGCCCGACCGCTTCGAGCGGTCGGGCCTTTCCGTCTTTCGCAGATCGTTTGGGAGACGTTCGGGAGACGAGGTCAGGAAGAGCGCTTCTCCCGCCAGACAGGCTTCAGCAGCTTGACCGACCAACTGCAGGAGGAACGGAAAGAACTACGCTCCGAGCCGGCCACACTGCGCAGTGACTTGGCGGCGGAGAAGGCGGAGACCGCGCGTCTGCGGCTGCTGGTCACCCAGTTGGGAGGCACACCGTGACGCGGACAGAGCGCCTGTTCCACCGGCGCCGCTACCTGCTGTGGATCACGGCGGCGCTCCTTCCCCTTGGTGGCGCCGTCGCGCTCACGTTTCTCCGGATCAACGAGGCCGACCAGCGCGCGTGCCAGCTGGCCGCCGAGGCGGACCGACGCGGCGGCGCGGTCACCACACTGGCCACCGATGTGCGGGAGCTCCGCTCGCAGATCCAGGCGAAGGGCGAGACGCCGGCCGCGCCGGACCCTGGGGACGCGGTCGCCGATCTGCCCGCCCGTGCTGAGGTGCCCGTACCGGTCCCCGGCCCGCCGGGGCCGGCAGGCGCGAAGGGTGACCGCGGCCCGGCCGGACCGGCTGCTACTCCGGTGCCTGGCCCGTACGGTGCGACTGGGCAGGCCGGCGCCGACTCCACTGTCCCGGGGCCGGCCGGGCCTGCGGGCCCGCCTGGTCCGGCGGGGAGGGACGGTACGAACGGGAGGGACGGTACGAACGGGAGGGACGGTACGAACGGCCGCGATGGCGCCGACGGGCAGACCTGCCCGGCGGGGTACAGCCTCCATCCTCCGCCGGACGATCCGGATGTGCTGGTGTGCCGCCGCAACGCGCCGAGCAGCCCGGACCCAGCTCAGCCGAGCCCGGCCGTCTTCGGTCTCCCGGCAGATCGCCGCCGCTCATGAACCAACACGCCCCCTGCCCGGCTTCGGCCAGGGCAGGGGGCTTTCGTCATGCTGCTTCATACCGGTGCGCCCGGCCGCCCTGAAGACGTCAGCGGACGTCGAACGAGTGGGTCATGTACCCGTTCGTGGGGCCACAGGTGGCAACCCTGGCGTAGGTGGGGGCTGTGGCGGCGTAAGGGACCAGGCACTTGCTGTGGGCCTGGCTCTTCAGCTGGTACCGACTGGGCTTGCTGGAGGCCTCCATGGAGAAGACCTGCTCGTCCCACCGGGGGTCGCACGGACGCTGCTGGAGGGCTTCCAGGTCGGCGCCGCCCACCGCGGTGACGCACATGTCACTGTTGAGATTGCGCAGCAGGAAGGTGCTGCTGGTGACCGGGTCAATGGCCCACTTCTGGGCCAGGTCGCCGGTGTCGGCCTGGTACTGGACCTCAGCGCCGCCGACCGTCGAGTTACCGGCGACGCCAAGAACGAAGCCGGTCTGCCAGTTGCGGACCTTGGTGCCGCTCAACGGCCCGGTCGCGTCGGCGGTGCCCACCCCGAGTACGGTCGCGCTTAACGCTACGGCGACCATGACGCAGGCAGATCGAATGCGCATGAAGGACTCCTCTACTTCGAACCTGTTACGTTCCGTATCCATTAGATACGGAACGTAACGTACTGCATCGGCTCGGGGGCCTCTTGCCAACGCACCGCAACTATGGAGTGACCCGACTCGCCCCCTCCTCGGGGAAGGGGACAGCGACCATCAAGCCTGGCGCTCGTCGGTCTCCCGGCGGACCGCCGCCGCTCATGAACCACCACACCCCCTGTTCCGGCTACGGCCGGGCAGGGGGGCGGTTTCGTGCGTCCGCATAGGATGCGCCCCATGATTCGCGCAGTGGTGTTCGATGTCGGTGAGTGCCTGGTAGACGAGACCCGCGAGTACGGCACCTGGGCCGACTGGCTCGGCGTACCGCGGCACACGTTCGCCGCCATGTTCGGTGCCGTCATCGCCCAGGGGCGGGACTACCGCGACACGTTCCAGGAGTTCCAGGCCGGGTTCGACCTGTACGCCGAGCGGGAAAGGCGCGCGCAGGCCGGACAGGCAGAGCACTTCGACGAGACCGACCTGTACCCGGACGTTCGTCCGGCCCTCGCGCAACTTCGAGCCGCAGGACTGTGGCTCGGCATCGCGGGCAACCAGACCGTGCGGGCCGGCGGAATCCTGCGAGACCTCTTCACCGCCGACGTCGACCTGATCGGTACCTCAGACGACTGGGGTGCGTCGAAGCCCGATCCGGAGTTCTTCATCCGGGTCGCCGACGTCGTCCCGCACGACCCCGGGGAGATCCTGTACGTCGGTGACCGCGTCGACAACGACCTGCGCCCGGCCGTGGCCGCCGGGATGCACACCGCGCTGATCCATCGCGGGCCTTGGGGAACCATCCAGTGGAACACCGCCGAGGCCCGCGACTTGCCGACATTCCGCATTGAGTCGCTCACCGAACTGCCAGAGCAGATCCTGAAGTTCAACGAGCGAGCGCGCTCACAGTCGTAGCCCACCCGTACAGCCGCTCGTCCAGGTCCCGCACACACTGCTCATGCTGGCGCGGGGCCAGGGCCCGGCGCACTTCCCGTACTCGGTCCATGCCCATGGCGTACCAGGTGACCTCAAGCTGATCGAGCGCCCGGCACGCGTACTCGCACGCTGCCTCAGGATTCCCGGCCGCCGCCTCGACTGCCGCAAGGTCGCCGTAGATGACGGTGCGCTGCTTGTCCTCAGTGGTCGGCATGTCGTCGAGGACTCCGAGGAGCGTGGTACGCGCCTGCGGAAGGTGCCCTGCCTTCAGCTGAGTATTGCCCTTGAACGCAGCCAGTCTCACTGGACTGAACCAGTCCAGCCATGCCGGACTTGCGTGCTCGGCGCCCGTAGCCAGAACATCTTCGGCGTGCCCGATCAGGTGCAGAGCGGTACGGGTGTTCCCGCATCGGGTCTCGCACTCGGCCTCGACTGCGTCCAGCCACGCCAGGAACTCGGCCGACGCAGGGCCGCGTCGGGCGTAGGTTCGGGCGGCCACCATGCGCTCCACTGCCGCATCGCGTTCGCCTACCCACGCCGGAATGAAAGCGGAGTGCGCGAGGCTTGCGCTGCCGAGCAGCGGATCGTCTGCCTGGCCGGCTGCCTGGAGCGCGAGCAGGAGCGTCTTCGCTGCCTGGCCGCCGTCGCGGAGGTCGAAGAACTCGATTCGTCCGGCCAGAAGGTACGACTCGGCCAGTGCCGCGGCGACGGTGCGGCGGGTCTGCCCAGCCGTCTCGGTCAGCACCGCGCACCCGAGCGTGGCGTGAGCGACGGCCGCAGGGTGGAGGGTGGCCGGTGCAACGGACCAGTACAGACGCCGGTGCGAACGGGTCACCGCCTCGAAGTCCGCCGCGACAGAGGCAGGTTGCATCGCTACTGCGGACTGCATCGGCACAGCCGCAAGCCCGACAGCCGCCACGGACGCACCGACCAGAGAGCGCCGCACGGGGTCGGGCCGGTCGCGTCCAGCCGGAGGAGTGAACCCGAGCGATTCCATGTCCTGCCCGAGCAGTTCGGTGAGAGCCTGCTGAAGGTCGGGATGAGGCCACGGCGGATTCTCGGACTCTCAGCGCCGAACCTGCCGGACACCGACCCCGAGGGCGGTGGCCAACTCCTGCTGGGAACGGTAGCCCGCGGCATGACGGGCTGACCTGAGACGGACGTTGCTTGCGGGCTGCGACATGCGGGACCTCCATGACGGCATCTCAAGTCAGTTTCACAGCAGGCCCTTTCGTGGGCTAGTCGTCACCCGAACGACGGCATGAAAGTCCTCTTTGGTGCCGCGAAAAGACCTCTGGAAGTCCTCGATACGTATCCCCGCGAGGGCCAGTCTTAGCGCACTGCCAAGCACGGTGCCCCCGAGGAGCCGCAGCCATGCCCCCACCCAGCATCCGTACCATCAGAGACTGCCGCCTCGAAAAGGCCGGCCGTACCTGGGACGCGGTCCGCGTGCCCCGCAGCGTCGGCCTCGATGCCCTCGCCATCCTCGGCGGTCAGTCCGGGGCTGTCCTCGAAGACCCGCTCTCAGCCGCGCTGCACTGGTTCATCCCCGTAGGCGACGCCACTACCTGGGATGTGGCTGGCACTCGTGTCCTCGACGAGGATGCCCATCTGGTCATTCCCCCGGTCAGGCGCACGCAGGGACCTGGTCCGCGCTGGCGGGTATGCCCTGCCGCTGAGGTGTGGACGACCAAGGCCGCAGCGTTGCAGGCCGCCCTCGAAGATGCGGCTGGCCCGCGGACGGAGCGGATGCAATGAGTCACTATGCGCTGGAGAAGTCGGCCACCGCCGATGCCGCATACCGCACCTGGCTCGGACACACCGTGACCTGCGCCACCTGCCGCGCTGGAGTCTCGTGCCTGACATCCGTGCGGCTCGGCCGCGCCTGGCGGCAGGAGGCTCGCCGATGAAGACCGACCAGAAGGGCCCGACCGCTTCGACCGGTCGGGCCCTTCTGAGTTCCCGGGATCGTCCGGGAACAGCGCACCGGGCGTCAGGTCTTGACGATCCAGACGTCCCGGTTACCGCTCACCCTCGCGCCGGCCACCACCTTGCCGGACTTCGAGACCTTGAGGTATCCGCCCACCGGGTTCCATGGGGTGTTCTTCGAGTTGTTGTTGTGGGAGTACATGCTCCAGCTGATTCGATTGCCCTTCATCTTCGAGCAGGCCCGCCCGTACACCCGTCCCTCGTGCTTGCTCGGGCCGGTCAGGCAGCCCTCGCCCACGAGAGGCGTGGCCAGACTGACCAGGTGGGTTCCGCCGACTCCCCAGTACTGGCTCTTCACTTTTGCGCAGGTTACCTGCGTGACCGGCTTGTCGTATCCGTTCCACTTCAGGCACTTGCCCGTGGTCTGGTTCTTGAGACGGAACGACATCAGCGCGGCATTGGCCGGAGTACTGGCAAATCCCAGTGTTGTAGCGGCCGTTAGTGCGCAGACGACGACGGCTGCCTTGAAGTCATGCCTCATTGCTCTCCCTGTGAGTCCGGAGTCCGATCCCGCTGGGCCGGTAGAGCCCGAACGGGATCATGCACCGTTGAATTCGCGAACGCAACGGGTTTGAGCAAAATTTGAGGGCCCGTCACCGGACCGGGAGATAAGGTCGTGGCGGTCGGCGGCCGAATCTCCGTCATCACCATGACCTTGCCGATTCCGGCCGGTCCGGGGTCATGTGGAGCCGATCGTCGCCGATCCCCCTCTTCGTACCCGGCAGACGGGAATGGTTCCGGCCCGGACGCCCGCTGAGCTGCGGCTGGCGGCTGTCGGCCGTCGGCCGGGCGCCACCGATGCCCCCCATGTGCGACCGGTGAGTTTCCGGGACGGAATCAGTCGGTATGGGTGGACATGCGCACACGACGGGGATGCGCTCACGACAGGAGACACGATGACCACCGAGGGCTTCACCACATGTCTGTGGTTCGACGGGCAGGCCGAGGAGGCGGCGGAGTACTACCTCTCGGTCTTCGAGAACTCCCGCCTCGGCAGGATCGGCCGCTACACCGAAGCAGGTCCCGGGCCTGCCGGTTCGGCGATGGCGGTCGAGTTCGAGATCAACGGGCAGAAGTTCGTGGGACTGAACGGCGGGCCGCAGTTCACGTTCAACGAATCCATCTCGTTCCAGATCCGCTGCTCGGACCAGGACGAGGTGGACCGCTACTGGAGCCGTCTCACCGACGGGGGCGAAGAGGGGCCCTGCGGCTGGCTGAAGGACAGATACGGGGTCTCCTGGCAGGTCGTTCCCGAGGTGCTGATCGATCTGATCGGCGATCAGGACGCCGAGAAGGCCGCGCGGACCACGGCGGCGATGATGGCCATGAAGAAGCTGGACATCGCCGCGCTGCAGAAGGCGCACGACGAGGGCTGACAGGGCGAGGACGCCGGGCGGAGGTTGGTCCCGGCGTCTTCGCTCCATCGGCGGGTGAGCCCGTCGTCACCGCTGCGCTGCGCCCCTTGCGCGGTGCGGGCCGAGGAAGGCGCCGGCGAGCAGGGCGCCGGCCAGGACCAGTGCCGAGTCGACCAGGATCGCGACCGAGACTCCCGACAGGACGCCCTCGGGTCCGGTGTCACCGAGGGCGGACATCCGGGCGGTGGCGACGGCGCTCATCACCGGGATACCCATGGTGATGCCGACCTGCTGGGTCATGGTGGCGAGGCCGGTGGCCAGGCCCTGCTCCTCGTCGGGGAGTCCGGAGGTCGCGGTGACCATGAAGCCGACGATCATCAGCATGTTGCCGATGCCGCCGATGAAGGTGGCCACCAACAGGAGCCAGATCCAGGCCCCCGATGTCCCGAGCGCCACCAGGGAGAGCGTGGCGACGGCCTGGATGACGCCGCCGGTGACGATGGTCGTACGGCTGCCGTACCGGCCGACCGCACGGCCGCCGAATGCGCCGCCGGTCACGGTGCCGATCCCCAGGACGCCGAAGGCGAGACCGGTGGCGAGTGGCGAGTAACCGAGGACCTCCTGCAGATAGAGGGTGAGCAGGAAGACCAGTGAGGTCTCGGTGACGAAGGCGATCAATCCGGCGGTGTTGCCCCAGATGACGCTGCGCCGCTTCAGGATGCGTACGGGGACCAGGGGCGCCGCGGCCCTCTTCTCGACAAACCAGAAGCCGAGGAGGAGCGCGAGACCTGCGAGGAGTGCGGCCAGGGTGGTGGGCGTGGTCCAGCCGGACTCACCGGCCTGGGTCAGTCCGTAGACGAGCAGAAGCAGTCCGCCGGTTACGGTCACGGCTCCGGGGACATCGAGCCGGGGGCGCCGTGCGGGGCGCGAGTCGGTGATGACGGCCGGGGCGAGGGCGACCACCAGGGCGGCCACGGGTACGTTGATGAAGAAGGCCCAGCGCCAGGAGAGCAGATCGGTGAGCAGGCCGCCGAGGATGGCTCCGGCGGTGAATCCGGCGGACATCAGTGCGCCGTTGAGACCCAGCGCGCGTTCCCGCAGCGAGCCTTCCTTGAAGGCCGTGGTCAGCAGCGCGAGTCCGGCCGGGGTGACAGCCGCCGTGGCGAGACCCTGCAACACCCTTGCGGTGAGAAGGACTTCGGGCGAGGTGGCGAGACCGCCCAGGGCGGAGGAGAGACCGAGAACGACCATGCCGCCCAGGAACAGCCGTTTACGGCCCACGAGATCGGCGACGCGGCCGAACAGCAGCGTGAAGCCGGCGGCGGCGAGTGCGAACGCGGTGGCGATCCACTGCAGGTGGGAGAGGGAGAAGCCGAGGCCCTCGCCGACGACCGGCAGTGCGACGTTCAGGATCGAGAAGTCCACGGCGATCATGAACTGGGCGCCGAGGAGGAGCGCGAGGACCAGCTTCTGCCGTCCGGTCATGCGGATTTTCGAGGACGGCACGGCGGGAGTGGCGCAGGTGGTGTCGGAAGACTGGGCCCGGCTGGGTGCGGACATGGCTGCCCTTCCTCAGGGAGAGGTATTAATGGGACTATGGTTCCGTTAATGTGAGAGCCACCGTAGCAGGGGAAGCTTGTTAATGGAACTGGAGACCCGTTATGACTTCTGAGGGTGTGGAGCCCGGCACCGTCCGGCCCGGTGGCCGTACCGCCCGGGTCCGTGAATCGGTCCTGCGGGCCGCGGGCGATGCCCTGGCCGAGCACGGCTTCGACCGACTGGACCTCGCCGATGTCGCGCGCCGTGCGGAAGTCGGCAAGACGACCGTCTACCGGCGCTGGTCCACCCCCACCGGCCTGATCGCCGACCTGCTCGACGACATGGCCGAGCAGTCCTCACCCCGTGCGGAGACGGGTTCCCTGACCGAGGACCTCCGGGCCAATGCCCGGCTGGTGGTCACCACCCTCACCGATCCACGGCAGGGCGCCCTCTTCAAGTCCGTGATCGCCGCGGCGACCTGCGACCCGCGCACGGCCGAAGCCCTGCACCGCTTCTACGCGATCCGCATCAAGGAGTGGTCCGGCTGCGTCACCGAGGCCGTCGAACGCGGGGAACTGCCCGCGGGCACGGACGCGGACGAGGTGATCCGCGCCGTATCGGCCCCCCTCTACTACCGGCTGCTGGCCAGCGGCGACCCGCTCGACGAGGCGGCGGCGGACCGCGCCGCCGCTGCCGCGGCCGCGGCGGCGCGGGCGGGCGCGTACGTGAGGTGAGGGGTGGTCAGCCGACCGGGTGGGCACGCAGACGTGCCGCCCACGGGTGGCCGGCGCCCTGGACCGATGTGATCGTCTCCGTCAGCCAGGCGCGCTGGTCCGCGGTGAGGGCCGGCAGCGCCGTCGCGAAGTCCTGTTCGTCCTTGGGCCGCGGGGACTTGGCCTTGTACAGGAGCTGCACCTCGGGGGAGAGGTACGGGACGCCGTCCTTCGAGACCCGGCCGAGCCGGTCGAGCGGGAGCCGGATGCGGGGATCGCGGCGGAACAGCCAATCGGTACCCTCCGCGTCGTCGAGCATGAGCTGGACGCGCCAGGGCTCGGCGGGCCCGGGGCGGCACCAGATGTCGTGGACGTGACGCGGCAGGACCTCGCCGGGGAGCCAGGGGCGCAGGGTGCCGGGGGGATCGGCGGCCCACCACTCCCAGCCCGCCAGGATCTGCTGGGCGGTGAGCTGGTCGCGGCGGAGCAGGAGTACGTCGATGTCGCCGTGGACCCGGAAGGTGTGGCCCACGGCGAGTTCGACCGCGTATCCGCCGGCGATCCACCAGGGCGCACGCAACGGGGCGAAGAGGCGGGCAGCCTCTTCGAGCGAGGCCGGATCCCATGGGCCCCAGGGAGTTTCCGTACGCATGGGCTGCCGGCCCCTCTCCTCTTCCGATGTCGCCCGACGTGGCGTCAGTCCGTCTTCAGCAGGTGCCGCCAGCTGTCCGGATGCTCCCTCAGATAGGTGGCCAGGCTCATCGCCGGATGGCCGGTGAGGTTCGGTACCGCGTCCGAGACCGTGGACATCTCGCCGGTGGCGATGGCCTCGTACGACGTCACCCAGCCGGCCACCTCCCAGTCCTCGGCACCGTACTGCGCCCGTGAGGCATAGGCCTCCTCGTGGGTCTCCGGTACGTAGGTGATGGTCCGGCCGGTGACCCGGCCCATCTCCTCGGCCGCTTCGGCGAGGGTGAACGCCTCGGGGCCCGTGAGGTCGTACGTGACCCCGTCGTGGCGGGTGTCGTCGCTCTCGGTGTCGGCCAGCAGCACCGCGGTCGCGGCGTCCGCGATGTCCTCGTGCGCCACCGCCGACACCCGGCCGTCGCCACCCGGACCGCGCAGCACCCCGTCGGCTCCGGTCATCGCCGGGAGCCCGGCGAGGTACAGGCTGTCGCGCAGGAAGGTGTAGCGGACATCGGCGGCCCGGATGTGCGCCTCGGTGTGCCAGTGGTCCCGGGCGAAGGTGAACGTGGCGTCCGGCGCCGCGCCGAGGAAGGAGATGTACACGATGCGTTCGACGCCCACCGCGACCGCCGCGTCCACGGCCGTCGTGTGCTGGCGCACCCGGTCGGGGCTCTCGTGTGCCGAGACGAGGAACAGCGTGTGCGCCCCGGCGAGGGCGCGGCGCATGGCCTCCCCATCACCGTAGGGGGCGGGCGGTGCGGCGACGGCGCCGGGCAGCTCCGGCAGCCGGGACGGGTCACGGCCGAGGAGCCGCACGGGCACACCGGCGCGCACCAGGCGCTGTGCGACACGGCCGCCGACCGCACCGCTCGCGCCGGTGACGGCGATGATGGGGGCGCCCGGGTCCGTGTGGTCGGTGGGGTCCGTGGGGGGTGGGGGGTTCATGCGGGCTCGCCTTCCTTTCGCGGCCAGGGGCGCACCTCCACGACCGCGTCCACCGGGACGGGTCCGTAGATGTGCGGGAATTCCTCGCCGCCGGGCGCGACGGACTCGTAACGTACGGGTGCCGGAAGACGGGCGGGATCGATGACGAGGACCACCAGATCCTGGTCACCGGTCCCGGCCCGGCTCCCGGCGCCGTACAGCATCTCGGCCACGCCTGTGAGCTGGTGCGGCAGCGAGCAGTGGATGAAGCCCTCTTCGTGCAGAGTGCGGCCGCGGGTGGACATCTCGTACGTCCCGATCCCGCGGGCCGCCTCCCACAAGGGGCCTTCGGTGAGGTGCAGCAGCAGTTCGGCCATGGGCCAAAGCTAACTGCGTCGACGCGCCCTGCGGGCCATCAGCGCGGCCGCCGATGCGGCAGCGAGAAGAACTGCCGCGATGCCGCCGAGCATCCCTTCACCTCACCGCCGTGGGAAACCTTGTTCGGGAGCAAGCCCCCGTGGCCGGCGTCGTCCGGCCGATTGTGGTCGGGCCCGTGCGGCCAGGAGTGGGTGGGCGTCGGTGCGGGTGTCGTCTCCGCAGGGGCCTGGGTGGGTGATTCCGTCTCCGAGGGGGTAAGGGTGGGCCGGCCGGTTTCAGATGCACCCGGATGCCCCGAATGCAGTGCCGCGTCGGGGCGCGCGAGCGCGCGTCAGGCCGTATCCGCCAGCAGTTCGGCCTCCACCCGCGGGTCCAGACCGACTGCGGGCCGGTCCGGCCGTTGCGGGGCCGCACCGTCCAGTTCGACCAGCCACTTCCAGGTATCGGCGACCGTCTCGTCGACCGGCCGGCAGCGCAGACCGGCCGCGTACGCCTTGCTGACGTCGCCCCGGTGCATGGTGTCGTACAGCTCGCCCGGCGGCAGCCAGACCGGCAGGTCGCTCCAGGGCTCCACGCCTGCCGCGAGGATGGTCCGAGCGGGTGTCCAGCGGAGTTCCGCGTCTGAGCCGGTGGCGCGCACACAGGCGTCCAGCAGCTGCCCCATGGTGGCGTGACCCGGGCGGCTGACCAGGTTGTACGGCCCGTGCAGACCACCGCGTCCCGCGTCCAGGAGCCAATCGGCGAGGTCGCGGGCGTCGATGTACTGGAGCATCAGGTCCGGTGTCCCCGGGGCCAGTACGGGCCCGCCGCGGGCGATCCGCAGCAGCCACCAGGGCAGTCTGCCCACGTTCTCCCAGGGGCCCAGGATCAGTCCCGCGCGGGCCAGCAGGGCCCGGTCCCCGAAGGCGTCGAGTGCGGCCAGTTCGCCACCGCGTTTGGCAAGGGGGTACGAGACGTCCCCACCGGCGTCGGGCGAGGCGCCGGCCACCAGCGGGCCGTCCTCGGGCAGACCGGCCGGGGCCGGGTAGTCGTACACGGAACGGCTGGAAACATACGCGTACCGGGCGGCCCGGTCGGCCAGGAGACGGGCCGCGTCCCGTACGGCCGAGGGGGCGCCGCTCCAGGTGTCGACGATCAGGTCCCAGTCGGGCGTGCCCCCGTGGCGGCCGGCGGCTGCGGCCAGCGCGGCGAGGCCGTCGCCGGTGGTGCGGTCGCCGAGGAGTTCCGTCACGCCCTGCGGGGGTGCGTGACGGCCGCGGTGGAACACCGTGACCTCCCAGCCGCGCGCGAGCGCCGCCTCGGTTACGGCGCGACCGACGAATTCCGTACCGCCCAGCATCAGAAGCCTCATGGGACCGACTCTGCCCGCCGGACGGCCGGACCGGAACAGGTCCTCGCTCTCGGCAGAATCGGACGGCGGTCCTTCACTGTGTGCGGGCGAGCGGGCTGCGGTTGCGCAGCAGCCACTGGTGGTACCCGGCCGCCCGCTGGGCCGCCTCCCGGTAGGCCGCCTCCAGCTCCCCGTACACCGTCGCCATGTCGGCGCCCGGCCGGGACACCAACAGCAGCCGTACGGCCAGGGGGTCGTCGCGCAACGGACGGATCGCCATGTCGTCGCGCGGCCCGGAGGTGGGCTGGCAGGGTGCGACCGCCTCGCCGAGCACGACGAGGGACGCGGCGGTGAGGTAGTCGCCGTGCAGGACGGTCGGCGCGAGGCCCGCCTCGCCGAACACCCGGCGCAGCCCGTCCCATTCGCCGTCCACCGTGGGGTCGACCATCCACCGGTCGGCGGCCAGGTCCACGAGGTCGACCACGGGCCGGGCGGCGGCCGGATGGTCCCGGGCCATGGAGATGAACTGCGGCTCACGGTCCAGGAGTACGCGCTGCTCCAGGCCCTCCGGGATGGCCAGCGGACAGCCCTCGACCTCGTGCACGAAGGCGACATCGAGCCCGCCCGCATCGACCGTATGCAGCAGGGCACTGGCCGATACGTCGACCCGCAGCGAGATGTCCGTGCCGGGCAGCCGGAGCCGCAGCCTGCGCAGCCAGCCGCCGATGACCCGGCTCGCGGTGCAGCCGATGCGCAGCCGCGGGCCCGAGGCGCGGACCGCGTCGGCCTCCGCCTTCGCCTCGCTGACCAGGGCGGTCATTCCGTCGACCAGGGGGCGGGCCCGGCTGAGGACGGCCCGGCCGAGCAACGTCGGCCGGCAGCCGGTCCGTTCGCGGCTGAACAGCTCGGCGCCCAGAGTGTTCTCGATCCGCCGCAGCTGGGTGGTCAGGGAGGGCTGGCTCACGCCCAGCCTGCGGGCCGCTCGGTGCAGGCTGCCCGTGTCGGCGATGGCGCACAGCGCCCTGAGGTGTCTCACCTCAAGCTCCATACGGTCGAGCGTAGGACGGCGGGCCACTGTCGCACCAGACGTCCCAATCCCATCAAAGTCCGTTAATTCACCGGGAGTTGGTGGAGTCGTCGACAACGGCACCGCTGGTGGCGATAGGCCGGTGCTATCGCCGGTTGACATCATCCGCCACGGCTTCCGCTCCCCGACACTCTCTCCGTACCGCACCCCGTCCGAGTCCGATGACCGGACGGGTTCATCGGACAGGCAATCGGTAGGAGACCCCCCATGAGACACCCCAGGACCGTCATGTCGGCCGTGGTCGGCCTCGGCTTCGGACTCGCGGCCGCGCTGGGCACCGCACCCGCCATCGCCTCCTCTCCCGCACCCGCCGCACCCCCCGCCGCCGCCTCCCAGGCCCACGCGGGCTACACCTCCGACTCCGGGTCGCACGAGAGCGCCGCCGCGAACAAGGCGTTCTTCGAGGCGGTCGCCAAGTCCGTCGCCAAGAAGCGGGCGGCGAACCCCGGCACCCAGGCGGTCACCATCGTCTACAGCACCGCCAACGCGCCGAGCTTCCGCTCCGAGATATCCAGCAGTGCGCAGATCTGGAACAGCTCGGTCTCCAACGTCCGGCTCCAGGAGGGCTCGAACGCCGACTTCGCCTACTACGAGGGCAACGACCCGAGCGGCTCGTACGCCAGCACCGACGGGCACGGCAACGGGTACATCTTCCTCGACTACGCACAGAACCAGCAGTACGACTCGACCCGCGTCACCGCGCACGAGACCGGTCATGTGCTCGGCCTTCCGGACCACTACTCCGGTCCGTGCAGCGAGCTGATGTCGGGCGGCGGCCCCGGCACGTCCTGCACCAACCCGTATCCCAATGCGAACGAGCGCAGCCAGGTGAACTACCTGTGGCAGAACGGCTTCGCTGCCACACTCGCCCGCAGCGGCTCCTGACCACTGTCCGGCTGCTCAGCGGCACCGGGGGCCACCTCGTAGGACGGGGTGGCCCCTTGAGCCCCTGACGGACGGATGAACGCTCACCCCCACTTGATCCGCCCGCAGCGAACGGGCCGCGCGCGCCACTCGTTCCGGGGGATGCTGGAAACGGCCACCACAAGCGGGCCGCCCCCCATGGAGGTATGAGCGTGAGCGAGCGTCCCGAATCCCTGCACGAAGCCGTCGGCGGCATGGACGCACTGCGCCGGCTGAGCAACACCTTCTACGACAACGTGCTGGCGGATCCGCTGCTCGCACCCGTCTTCGCGGATTTCACCCCGACCCATATCGAGCATGTCGCCGTCTGGCTGGCCGAGATCTTCGACGGTCCCGCCGACTTCACCGCGCAACACGGTGGCCACCAGGCCCTGCTGCGCGCCCACCTCGGGCTGTCCATCACCGAGCCGCAGCGGCTGCGCTGGATGGAGCTGATGACAAACGCCGTCGAGAAGGAACTCCCGGACGACGCGCTGCTGCGCCGCCGGATCCTGGAGTACTTCGACTGGGGCACGGGCATCGCCCGCGATGTGTCGGCGTCCCCGGTCGGCGAGGACCTCGGCGATCCCGGCCCGACGCCGCGCTGGGGCTGGGACGGCCTGCGCTGACCTACGGGTTGTTGAGTGCGGTGCGGACCAGGGTCAGCAGCTCGTCCTCGGTCATCCCCAGCTCGCGCGCATCCGCGACCACTTCGCGTACGCGCTCCAGCAGCCGGGCCCGGTGCGGGGACGCGCCGCCGGTGACGACCGCACCGCGCCCCCGGCGCAGTTCGATCAGCCCCTCCTCGCGGAGCTGCTGATAACCCCGCAGCACCGTATGGACATTGACCCCCAGGGAATCGGCGAGCACCCGGGCGGCGGGCAGACGCTCGCCCGGCACCACCGCCCCCTCGGCAACGGCGCGGCGCACGGACGCCGCGATCTGATCACCGAGCGGCACGGTGGAGGTGGGATCGACCCGGAAGAGCATGGTCAGTGCTCCGCTCGGCGCTGGTCGATGAGAGTGTTGAGGAGCGCAGCGCCGGTCGCCGAATCGTCGACGGTCACCGCGAAGTCCCGGCCGCCGGCCAGTGTCGCCACGATTCCCTCACCGGAGCGGATCATGACACCGCTCCGTCCCGGACGGATGCGATAGCCCCAACCCCCGTACTCGGCGAGTGGGTTGATGTCCCTGCTGGTCGCGGCCTCGATCCGGTCGAGCGGCACTCTGAGGCGCGGCCAGGGCAGCATTCCCGAGATGGTGATGCCGCGCCGGTCCACCACCACGCACGGCCGGGCGAAGGCGGCCAGCAGCACACCGAGGAGCAGCAGCGGAATCGCGGCCGCCCAGCCCGAGACGAACAGCAGCACCACCCCGCCGGCCACGAGCGCGAGCGCGATCAGCGGCAGCCACCAACTCCCGGTGCTGCGCGCCCATCCGGCGACCTCCCCGTCGGCGAGCGCGATCCGCGCACCGTCCCCGGCCTGCCCGGTCGCGGCCGGCTGCTTCGGTACGGGACCGAGCGCGGCCAGCACCATCCCCAGCCCTCCGGCGAGCGCGGCGACCCCCAGGGCGACGGCGAGCTGCCACATCGGGAACGACGCACCTTGCGCCTCCCCCTGCGCATTCTCACTGGCATCCACGTTGGCGAGCAGCACGGCCGCCATCACCCAGCCGAGGAATCCGGCGAAGGCATATCCACCGGCGACCAGCCAGCGGTAGGCCCACCCGTAGAACTTCCCCCGTACCACCGTGAGGGCCCACAGAACACCGGTCACGGCGAACAGCAGCACGTTGGCCACGGCGTGCCACACCTGCCCCGTATAGCCGTCCGCCCGGCCATCGGCCTGGAAGTGACTGGCCAGTTGTCCGGGGAGCCGGTCGCGGAAGACGGCGAGCAGCACCAGATCGGCGACGAGCGCGAGCAGGAACGGCAGGGCGACGAGAGTCGCGCTGCCCAGATTCTTACGCTTCATGAAAACCTCCATTGTTTGCATGCTAGTAGAACAATGGAGGCATGGCAAAGCTTTGACGGCATGCCGTCGGGATGGCATGCCGTCGGGATGGCGGGATCAGGTACGGACCGCCCTCGTCGTGGTCAGGAACGGTCCGCCGAGCAACTGGAGGGCGACAACAACCGGTCAGGCAGTAAAGATCAAGCCAGCTCCAGCGGGAACGCACCCCGGTGCCCGGTTCCGGCGCCCCGGTCCGGGCGGGGCTCGTACTCGCGGCAGCTCCAGATCTCCTGGACGAATCCGGTCCGCCGGTCCCACAGATCCAGGACATCGCCCTCACCGGCCGCCCCGCGATAGGCGTCCTTGGCGCCCCGGAAGCATGCGAGGCCGCCGGAGAGGCCGCGGCCGGGGGCCGGGAAGTAGTCCGAGAAGGCGCAGGCGATGCAGGTCTGCAGGCGCACGCCGGGCGGCAGGGCGCGCTGGATCGTGGCTAGGGCGGAGGCGAAGTCGCTCTCCGCGCGATGGGACCGGTAGGCCGCGCCGCCGAACTGCAGCTCCAGGTAGAGATACGGATCGGGGCGGCGCAGCGACAACAGGCAGCTGAGCGTGGCCTGATGGACCGCTTCGTCCCAGAGGACCGGGAGCGGCAGGTCCCACTCCAGGACACAGTCGCCCAACGCACCGTCCACCAGGGCGAACTGCTCGTCGGCCGGTGGTGTGCCGGCCGCCGGGGTGAGGCCGTCGAAGCTTTCGCCCTCGAAGTCGATGCCCCTGATCCGGAGGCGGAGTTGCTGTCCGTCGGTGGTGAGGATGACGGCGTCGGAACCCTGTCGGTCCCGGTACCACCCTGCCCATGACTCATCTGTCATGGGCACGGACTGTAGCCCGTGCCCATGACAGTCGCCCGGTCGCCCTCCTTTTCTTCTCACGGGCCTTGTGACCTCGGCACCTTGCTCCGTCCTCCTTCCTCCGCCCCCTTCGCTGTTCTCGGCTCACCGCTCCTTTCTCCGTGCCCCCTCCGATCCCGCTCCGTGTCCCGCTCCCTCCTTTCTGCGCTCAGTGCGTCCGGCGGGTGACGAACTCCGCCAGGGTCAGGAGATCGCCCGCCGGGGCCAGGTCGGGGACCGCCCGGGACAGGTGGTGGACCGCGCGTGCCATCCGGTCGGCCGCGCAGATCTGAGCCCAGTCCCGGCCGCCGGCCCGGTCGACGGCATCGGCGGCACGGCTCACCTCACCGGGCGTGTTCATCGATCCCCGGTAGAGCGCGGCCAGTTCGGCCGCTGCGGGCGTGCCGGAGGTCAGTGCGGCGACCACGGGCAGGGACTTCTTGTGGGCGGCGAGATCCGCCCCGACCGGCTTTCCGGTCTGTGCCGGATCCCCCCAGATGCCGATCAGATCGTCGATGAGCTGGAAGGCGAGGCCCGCCTCCCGGCCGAATCCGTCCATCGCGCCGACCGCCCGCTCCCCCGCGCCGGCGTACAGCGCACCCAGTGCGCAGGCGCAGCCGAGCAGGGCGCCCGTCTTGGCGGTGGCCATGGTCAGGCACTCGTCCAGCGAGACTTCGTCCGGACCGCGTTCCTCGAAGGCGCAGTCGGCCTGCTGGCCCGCGCACAGCTCGATGACACAGGTCGAGAGCCTCGCCGAGGCGCGGGCCGAGGCCGGGCCGGTGTCCTCGGCGATCAGCCGCTGGGCGAGGGCGAGCATGGCGTCGCCGGCGATGACCGCGTCCGGAATGCCGAAGACCGCCCAGGCCGTGGGCCGGTGCCGACGGGTCCGGTCCTCGTCGATGACGTCGTCGTGCAGCAGGGTGAAGTTGTGGGCCAGCTCCACGGCGACGGCTGCCCGTACCGCCCGTTGCGGGTCACCGCCCAGCGCCCGTGCGGCGGCGAGGACGAGCGCGGGCCTGATGGCCTTGCCCGCCCGCCCCGATGACGGGGTGCCGTCGGCCTGCTGCCAGCCGAAGTGGTACATGGCCACGCGCCGGATCGATCCGGGCAAGGAGTCGACGGCGGCGTGCAGTTGGGGATCGACGAGGGTGCGCGTCTGTTCCAGGAGGGCTGTGGCCTCATGGCCCTGCGTTGCGAGGGCGGCCGGGTCGTTGTCGCCCGGGGCCCGGGGTGTGGGTGGTTGGGGTGCATGGTGGGTCTTCACTGGGGCGTCCTCCCGAGGCCGCCCCGGGCACGGCTGCCCGGTGGCGGAGGTTGACAGGGGCCCGGACATCGCCGTCCGGGCCCCCGATGGGCTACCGCCAGCGACTGACCTCTACGTTTTCCAGTACGCCGAGGGCGTCCGGTACGAGGACGGCTGCGGAGTAGTAGGCCGTCACCAGGTAGGAGATGATCGCCTGCTCGTCGATGCCCATGAACCGGACCGACAGGCTGGGCTCGATCTCGTCGGGGATACCGGTCTGCTGCAGTCCGATGACGCCCTGCTCGGCCTCACCCGTCCTCATGCAGATGATCGACGTGGTCCGGGCGTCGGTGACCGGGATCTTGTTGGACGGGAAGATCGGTACGCCCCGCCAGGCCGGCACATGGTGTCCGCCGACCTCCACGCTCTCCGGCACCAGACCGCGCTTGTTGCATTCACGGCCGAACGCGGCGATGGCCCGCGGATGCGCGAGGAAGAGCTTCGAGCCGCGGCGGCGCGAGAGCAGTTCGTCCATGTCGTCCGGGCCGGGCGCCCCGTCGTGCGGCTGGAGGCGCTGCTCGTAGTCGCAGTTGTTGAGCAGACCGAACTCCCGGTTGTTGATCAGCTCGTGCTCCTGGCGCTCGCGCAGCGCCTCGACCGTGAGCCGCAACTGCTGCTCGGTCTGGTTCATCGGCTGGTTGTAGAGGTCGGCGACCCGGCTGTGGACCTTCAGCACGGTCTGGGCGACGCTCAGTTCGTACTCGCGCGGTGCCGATTCATAGTCCACGTACGTGTGCGGGACGACGGCTTCGCCGACATGGCCGGCGGAGAGATCGATCTCCGCCTCGCCGTACTTGTTGGTGCGCTGCTGCGGAATGCTGAGCAGTGCGGCGAGATGGGTGCGGAGCGAATCCGCGCGCTCGGCAAGATTCAGCACATCGGCCCGCCTCAGTGTCAGCACCGTGCAGGCGGTGACGGCACGGGCCGTGTACTCCCAGACGGCGTCGCCGTCGATCAGGGCATGGTCGCCGAAGTAGGCCCCGTCGGCGTGGACCCCGAGCACCGCCTCGTCCCCGTACGGGCCGGTGCCGACCTTCTCGACCTTGCCGTGCGCCAGCAGGAAGACACGGTCCGCCGTGTCCCCCGCACCGGCCAGCACCTGGCCTGCGGCGATTTCACGCTGCTCGCACCGCCGGGCCAGCTCGCCGAGCACCTCCTCGTCGCCGAACTCCCGCAGGGCGGGGAGCTCTCCGAGTTCGGCGGGGATGACCGCGACCCGGTCACCGGTCTGCACGAAAGTCACCCGGCCGTCCCCGACCGAGTAGCTCAGCCTGCGGTTCACCCGGTAGGTGCCACCCTGCACCTGCACCCATGGCAGCATCTTCAGCAGCCACCGTGAGGTGATCTCCTGCATCTGCGGAGCGGACTTGGTGGTCGTCGCGAGGTTCCGCGCCGCTGCCGTGCCCAGACTCTGCTGTGGCGGCACCGGCGCGTTCTGAACCTCTTCACCAACGGACATCTGACGTCCTCTCGATCATCGGCTGACCTGCGTGAAGAAGCCTTTCAGCACGGAGAGTCGGCACGCCATTACACAAAAGAGTGTGACTATTCGGGCTTTGGGCTGGGCACGACGCTCAGCGATGTCCACGGATCCCATTAATTTGCATCCCTGATGCAACATATCTATCGTGTCCGTCATGCGGCTGACGAGATTCACCGACGTGGCGCTGCGCGTACTGATGCGCCTCGCCGTCGTGGAGAACGAGGACCCGCCGACCACCCGGGAGGTGGCGGCGACCATGCAGGTGCCGTACACCCACACCGCGAAGGTCGTCGCCAGGCTCCAGCACCTCGGCCTCATCGAGGCGCGCCGGGGCCGCGGCGGCGGGCTCAGCCTCACCGGAGCGGGCCGGGCCGCCTCGATCGGCGGACTCGTCCGGGAGCTGGAGGGACCAGGCGACGTCGTCGAGTGCGAGGGCGCCACCCCCTGCCCCCTGCGCTCGGCCTGCCGGCTGCGCGGCGCCCTGCGCCGGGCGGAGGAGGCCTTCTACGCCTCGCTCGATCCCATCACCGTCGCCGAACTCGTCACCTCCCCCACCGGACCGCTGCTCATCGGCATCAGCAGCGGCCGCCCGGCCACCGACTGAGCCACCGCACACCGCACCACGGGCGCCATCGCCCGGTTTCACACTGCTCAAAAATGCGAATCTCAAATACCAATTCAATGACCCAGGAGTCACCGATGCTCTCCGAGACGTCGACCGCCACCGTCCGTGCCACTCTCCCCGCCGTGGGAGCGGCCATCGGAGACATCGCCGATCTCTTCTACCGCAAGCTCTTCGACGCCCACCCCGAGCTGCTGCGTGACCTCTTCAACCGCGGCAACCAGGCATCCGGCGCCCAGCGCCAGGCTCTCGCGGGCTCCATCGCCGCCTTCGCGACCCAGCTGGTCGAGCACCCGGACACCCGCCCCGATGTGATGCTCAGCCGGATCGCGCACAAGCACGCCTCGCTCGGCATCACCGCCGCCCAGTACGACATCGTGCACACCCATCTGTTCGCCGCCATCGCCGAGGTGCTCGGCGACGCGGTGACCCCGGACGTCGCCGCCGCCTGGGACGAGGTCTACTGGCTGATGGCGGGCGCCCTGATCTCGATCGAGGAGCGGCTGTACGCACAGCAGGGCGTCGTCGCCGGTGACGTGTGGCGCGAGTGGGAGGTGGCCGCCCGGATCGAGGAGACGGCGGATGTCGCCACTTTCCAGCTCCGCCCGGCAGACGGCGCACCCGCCCCCGCCTTCCGCCCCGGCCAGTACGTCTCCGTACAGGTGGAACTCCCCGACGGGGCCCGCCAGATACGCCAGTACAGCCTCTCCAGCGCCCCCGGCTCCCCGCTCCGTTCGATCACCGTCAAGCGGGTGCACGGCGGCGGCTCACCCGATGGCGAGGTCTCCCGTCATCTGCACGCCGAGGTCGGGGCGGGCGACCGGCTGCGCGTCTCCGTCCCGTACGGCGATCTCGTTCTCGACTCCGCCGACGCCCCGCTCCTGCTCGCCTCCGCGGGCATCGGCTGTACCCCGATGCTGTCGATGCTGGAACACCTCGCGGCGACCGGACACCGCGCCCCGGTCACCGTCGTGCACGGCGACCGCTCCCCCGCCGACCACCCGATGCGCCACGACCACGCCCTGCTCACCGGCAAACTCCCCGACGCCATCGCCCACTTCTGGTACGAGACCCCGGAGCCCGGCCACCCCGCCGACCGCACCGGCCGGGTCGACCTGAGCGGCCTCGCGGTCGCCCCCGGCACCCACGCCTACCTCTGCGGACCACTGCCCTTCATGCGCGCCGTACGCACCCAGTTGCTGGCCAAGGGCGTCCCGGCGGCGGACATCCATTACGAGGTGTTCGGCCCCGACCTGTGGCTCGCCCAGGGCTGAACCCGGCCCACCGCTCGCGGAATTGACCGCATCGGTTCGCACACGGACCGAACAACCGGTCCGGGGATGGCCCGGAGACCGACATTCCGATACAAGCGCATTAAAGCCCGGTCCCCCACGCGCAAAAGGAGTCGGCCATGTCCTCACCCATGTCCGCGAGCACCTTTCTGGAAGCCCTGATGAACGAGGGGCTCACCATCGTCCAGATCGGCGACTGGCGCACCCACAACCGCAACCACAAGGGCCCCTGGGGCCCGGTCAACGGCGTGATGATCCACCACACGGTCACCGAGGGCACCGCCTCCACCGTCCGCATCTGCCGCGACGGCCATCCGGAGCTGCCCGGCCCGCTGTGCCACGGCGTGATCGCCAAGGACGGCCGGGTCCACCTGGTCGGCTACGGCCGCGCCAACCACGCCGGACTCGGCGACGACGACGTGCTGCGCGCCGTCGTCGCCGAGAAGCGCCTCCCGTCCGACAACGAGGCCGACACCGACGGGAACAGGCACTTCTACGGCTTCGAGTGCGAGAACCTCGGCGACGGCGAGGACCCCTGGCCCGACGAACAGCTCGAAGCGATCGAGAAAGCCGCCGCCGCGGTCTGCCGTCACCACGGCTGGACGTCCCGCTCGGTGATCGGCCACAAGGAGTGGCAGCCCGGCAAAGTCGATCCCCGCGGCTTCTCGATGGACTCCATGCGGGACCGGATCCACGACCGCCTGAAATGACCCGCACCCACCCGGCGCGGCATGGCACGGCGACAATTGCGGCATGCGCTCCGAAGCACTCGACCTCTCCCGCCTGCGGCCGGTACTCCCCTCGCCCCTGCAACCGGCCGAGGACGGACGCTTCGCGCGCCACGGCGTACGGCTGCTGCTCAAACGCGACGATCTGATCCACCCCGATCTCCCGGGCAACAAATGGCGCAAACTCTCCCCCAACCTGCGGGCCGCCGCCGGGCGCACCGTGCTGACCTTCGGCGGCGCGTACTCCAACCATCTGCGGGCCACCGCCGCCGCCGGACGGCTGCTCGGCT
This sequence comes from Streptomyces sp. NPDC058239, assembly GCF_042882185.1. NCBI lineage: Bacteria > Bacillati > Actinomycetota > Actinomycetes > Kitasatosporales > Streptomycetaceae > Streptomyces > Streptomyces sp. NPDC058239. The sequence continues at coordinate 10,558 of NZ_JBHVWS010000046.1, read as the reverse complement.
TTCCCACCATCGGGGTCGTACGCGGTGACGAACTGGCCGACCGCCCCCTCAACCCCTCGCTCGCCCGCTGCGCCGCCGACGGGATGACCCTGCACTTCGTGGACCGTACGACGTACCGCGCGAAGGCCGATCCAGAGGTCCTGGCGGGGCTGCTGAGCGCCTTCGGGGACTGCTGCGTCATCCCGGAGGGCGGCAGCAACGCCCTGGCCGCACAGGGCTGTACGGAGCTGGGCCGCGAGCTGCGCGGCCGGGCCGATGTGGTCGCGGTTGCCTGCGGCACCGGGGGCACCCTCGCCGGACTGGCTGCCGGCCTCGCACCGGGGCAGCGCGCCCTCGGTATCCCGGTGCTGCGCGGCGGCTTCCTCGGTGACGCGGTACGGGAACTGCAGCAGGAGGCGTTCGGCGGGCCCGCCGGGTCGTGGTCCCTGGACGAGCGCTTCCACTTCGGCGGCTACGCCCGTACGACCCCGCAGCTGCACGCCTTCGCGGACGACTTCGAGCAGCGGCACGGGCTGCCCGTCGAGCGCCTCTATGTCGCCAAGCTGCTGTACGCACTCACTGCGCTGGCCGAGGAGGGCGCGTTCCCCGCGGGAACCACGGTCGCGGCCGTCGTCACGGGCCGGCCGCAGGCGCATCCCACCGGACGGAACACCTAAGGCGCTTGCGACTCCTCCCGGTAGGCAGCAGCCTCCTCCAGGTCGAGCCGTCTGAGCAGCGTGCGGAGCATCTCGTCGTCGATCTGCCGCTCGTCCCGCAGCCGTACGAAGACCTCGCGCTCGGCTTCGATCATTTCCCTGGCCAGGCGCCGGTACGTGTCGTCCGCCGACTCCCCGGTCACCGGATTGGCCGCACCCAGCCGCTCCCACACCGCGTTGCGGCGGCGCTCCAGGACGGTGCGCAGCCGGTCGGCGAGCGGTCCCGGCAGCGAGTTGCGCCGGTCGGTGAGCAGTTCCTCCAGGCGCGCCTCGGCGGCCGTGGACGCCTCGCTCTGCGCCTGCGCCTCGGCCAGGGTATCCGCCGTGACATCGCGCCCCGGAAGCTTCAGGACGCGCACCAGCAATGGCAGGCTGAGCCCTTGGACGACGAGAGTGCCGATGACGGTGGTGAAGGTCAGGAACAGCACCAGATTGCGGGCCGGGAAGGCCTGCCCGTCGGTCGCGAGCACGGGGATGGAGAAGGCGATGGCGAGCGAGACGACCCCGCGCATCCCGGCCCAGCCCACGATCAGCGGCGCCGTCCAGTTGGTCTCGGGCTCGCGCTCCCTGATCCGTTTCGACAGCCACCTGGGCAGATACGTCGCCGGGTAGACCCAGACGAAGCGGACCACGACGACGGCGAGGAACACGGCCACCGCGTGCCAGAGGACGTCTGCCACTGCGTACGTGCCGAGCCCCGTCAGCACGAAGGGCAGCTGGAGCCCGATCAGCGCGAAGACCGCGGACTCCAGGATGAACGCGACCATCTTCCAGACGGCTGCCTCCTGGAGCCGGGTCGCGAAGTCGACCTGCCAGGAGCGGTGGCCCAGATAGAGCGCGACGACGACCACGGCGAGCACTCCGGAGGCGTGCACGCGTTCGGCCGCCGCGTACGCCACGAAGGGGATCAGCAGCGACAGCGTGTTCTGCAGCAGGGCTTCCCTGAGGTGCGTGCGGAGCCAGTGCAGCGGCACCATCAGCGCCAGGCCGACCACGACGCCGCCGACCGCGGCGAGGAGGAATTCACCGATCCCGGCACCCCAGCTCATGCCCTCGCCGACGGCGGCGGCGAGGGCCACCTTGTAGGCAGTGATCGCGGTGGCGTCGTTCACCAGGGACTCGCCCTGCAGGATCGTCGTGACCCGGCCGGGCAGCCCGACCCGGCGGGCGATCGCGGCGGCCGTGACGGCGTCCGGCGGGGCGACGACCGCGCCGAGCACCAGCGCGGCGGTGAGTGGCAGGTCCGGTACGAGGCGGTAGGCCAGCCAGCCGACCGCGACGGTCGCGAACAGGACGTAACCGACGGAGAGCAGCGCGACCGGCCGGAGATTGGCCCGCAGGTCGAGGTACGAGCTGTCGACGGCCGCCGTGTAGAGCAACGGCGGCAGCAGCAGCGGCAGCACGATGTGCGCGTTCAGGGTGTACGTCGGCACCCCGGGCAGATACGAGGCGATCAGCCCCACCGCGACCAGCAGCAGGGGGGCCGGCACCGGGGTACGGCGGGCGGCCCCTGCCACGGCCGCACTGGCCGCGACCAATGCCACCAGCGGCAATGCGTCCATTTCACGGTCCTCGCATCCGTCGTAACCTGACAATCATGAGTGATTGCGCGCATGTGTCCGAACTGCCGCGCCCCGAGCCGGCCCCGCTCAGCGAGACCTGCCTCGGGTGTCTCGAGGCGGGCACCCACCCGGTGCAGCTGCGACTCTGTCTGCTCTGCGGTCATGTCGGCTGCTGCGATTCGTCACCGCTGCAGCACGCCACCGCGCACTTCAAGGAGACCGGTCATCCGGTGATGCGGAGCTTCGAGGCGGGCGAAAGCTGGCGCTGGTGCTTCGAGGACGGTTCGATCGTCTGACGCCTGGGTACGTCAAACCGGCGCCGGTTGTTCGTAATTGACCGCCGCAGACCTCTACCCACTGTGTGTACTCATGGGCTTACCATGAGTGACAGCCATGGGCTGGGGGTCCGGCGACACGGCATCATGGATCGCGATAGCGTCGCCGGACCAGAACCGAAGACGTACCGCATGGCTCCGGGGCACCCTTCCCGGATCCTCGAAAGAGTTTGTGCCACCTTGGAGGTGAGGGTGTCCCAGATCGCAGGCGAGCCCGGGAATCAGGACTTCGTAGAGGTCCGGCTGCCCGCTGCGGGTGCCTACCTGTCGGTGCTGCGTACGGCAACGGCCGGTCTCGCAGCGCGCTTGGACTTCACTCTCGACGAGATCGAGGATCTTCGCATCGCGGTCGACGAGGCCTGCGCGATCCTGCTTCAGCAGGCCGTGCCGGGCTCCGTCCTCAGCTGCGTCTTCCGACTCATCGAGGATTCTCTCGAGGTGACGGTGTCGGCCCCCACGACGGACGGCCGGGCGCCCGAGCGAGACACCTTCGCCTGGACGGTGCTCTCCGCACTGGCAGGAAAGGTCGACTCCTCGGTTGCCGACGACCGTACTGTCAGCATCAGCCTCTACAAACAGCGCGGCGCGGGACCCGGGCCGGCGTGAGCAACGGGAACGGGGACGGTCCTGTGCGGGACGAGACGATCCGACCAGGGGTGGTGCGACCAGCAGGCATCCCGGAACAGCAGGCCCTGCCCCATCCGGAGGACGGGGCGGACGGGCCTGCGGGCCGTACGGTCGCGGTGGAGCAGTCGCAGGCGGAGCGGGCAGGCCAGATGAGCGAGCACGGGCACCACGATCCACACGACCGCAGCGGGGCGCGGGCGCTGTTCATCGAACTGCGCAAGCTTCCCGACGGGTCGGCCGAGAAGGCGGAGCTGCGCAATCAGCTGGTGCGGATGCATCTGCCGCTCGTGGAGCATCTGGCCCGCCGGTTCCGCAATCGCGGCGAGCCGTTGGACGATCTGACCCAGGTCGCCACGATCGGCCTGATCAAGTCGGTGGACCGGTTCGACCCGGACCGCGGCGTCGAATTCTCAACGTACGCGACCCCCACGGTCGTCGGCGAGATCAAGCGCCACTTCCGTGACAAGGGCTGGGCGGTCCGGGTGCCGCGCCGGCTCCAGGAGCTGCGGCTCTCGCTCACCACGGCCACCGCCGAACTCTCCCAGCAGCACGGCCGCTCGCCGACGGTGCACGAGCTGGCGGAGCGGCTGGGCATCTCCGAGGAAGAGGTCCTGGAGGGCCTGGAATCGGCCAATGCGTACAGCACGCTCTCGCTGGACGTGCCGGACACGGACGACGAGTCCCCGGCGGTCGCGGACACGCTGGGCTCCGAGGACGAGGCACTGGAGGGCGTCGAGTACCGGGAGTCGCTCAAGCCGCTGCTGGAGGACCTGCCGCCGCGCGAGAAGCGGATTCTGCTGCTGCGCTTCTTCGGCAACATGACCCAGTCGCAGATCGCGCAGGAGGTCGGCATCTCGCAGATGCACGTCTCGCGGCTGCTGGCCCGCACGCTGGCGCAGCTGCGCGAGCGGCTGCTCATCGAGGAGTAGCGCAAAGGGCCGATCCGGGCGCGGGTGGGCCGGCGGAAACGGCCGCGCCCACGCGCGGCAGCGGCGCCCGGAGGTCAGCTCGTGCGTGCAGCCCCTGCGCCCGGGGAGTCGTCGGCACCCGAAGGCCGCCTCACCCGGACACCGGGCATCCGGCTCAGGCGTCCGGCGTGGTGCCCGGTCGGCGGATACCGAGTGCCTCGACCGTCGTCGGCCTGACCAGCTGGTAGAGCGCCGTCAGGACCACCGCGGCGAGGACGATCCCGGCCGGGATCAGTACGCCGTGGGACCTCAGCAGCGTCCAGGCCACCGGAAGCGCGATGATCTGCGTGATGAGCGCGGGGCCGCGGCTCCAGCTGCGCCGCCGCAGCAGACCACGCGCGGCGAACAGCGGGATCAGGCCGAGCGCGATCAGCGTGAGGCCGCCCATCTCCGCCTGCTGCGGGCTCTCGGGGCGCCCGAGCAGCCCCATCACCAGCATGTAGATCCCGCCGCCGACGAGCGCCGCCCCTTCCAGAGCGGTGAGTCCGGCCACGAGAGTGATCCTGCTCGGCTTCGCCTGTCCGACCGACGGCGAAGGCGACGAGGAGGGCGTGTTCTGCTGAGTACTCACCCTTGCAGGTTGACATCCCGGCCCTGCGAAAGCGAAGCCGGGGTCGGGAAGGGTAAGGAAAACGGACGGCCACCCCCCGTCCGACCGCGCCCGGTCGTCACCGAGCGTGAAGGTCATGGGGCAGGACTTCAGAGCGATACCACGCGGTAGGTAGTCTGGCCGTCATGCGCGCACTCCTTGTGGTCAATCCAGCAGCTACCACCACCAGTGCGCGGACGCGTGATGTGCTCATCCACGCGCTGGCCAGCGAGATGAAGCTGGAGGCCGTGACCACGGAGTACCGGGGCCACGCCCGGGACCTGGGGCGGCGGGCCGCGGACTCCTCGGAGATCGACCTGGTGGTAGCCCTGGGCGGCGACGGCACGGTCAACGAGGTCGTCAACGGACTGCTCCACAACGGCCCCGACCTGGACAACCTGCCGAGTCTCGCGGTGGTTCCCGGTGGCTCCACCAATGTTTTCGCGCGCGCCCTGGGCCTGCCCAATGATGCGGTGGAGGCGACCGGCGCGATCCTGGACGCGCTCGCCAACCACACCGAACGCACGGTCGGTCTCGGGCTGGCAGCCGGCACCCCGGGCACCGAGGACGAGTCGGTCCCGGAGCGCTGGTTCACTTTCTGCGCCGGTCTCGGATTCGACGCGGGCGTGGTCGGCCGGGTCGAACAGCAACGCGAACGCGGCAAGCGCTCGACGCATGCGCTGTATGTACGCCAGGTGGTCCGGCAGTTCCTGGAGGAGCCGCACCGGCGGCGCGGGGTGATGACACTGGAGACGCCCGGACAGGAACCGGTCACCGACCTCGCGCTGTCCATAATCTCCAACACCGCACCCTGGTCCTACCTGGGGAATCGCCCGTTGTACGCGTCCCCGAAGGCCACCTTCGACACCGGCCTGGACGTGCTCGGACTGAAGCGGCTCTCCACCCCGGCGGTCACCCGCTACGGCACCCAGCTGCTCACTTCGAGCCCGGAGAAGGGCCCGTCCGGCAAGCACGCCGTTTCACTCCATGACCTCACGGACTTCACCTTGCATTCAAAGGTGCCACTGCCCTTCCAGATGGACGGCGACCACCTGGGAGTGCGTACCAGTGTGACGTTCACAGGCGTACGCCGTGCACTGCGTGTGATTGTGTGAGTGGAAGGGACCAAAGTCCTTTAACTCGAACGTTTGGGCTGGGCTCCACCCCATAGAAGTACGGCTGTGACCTAGTCGACACCGAGGAATCAAAAAAAAGTTTCCAGAAGGGGTTGTATCCGCAGCTGAGGTTTGCGAATCTCTACATGGCGATCGGGACGGCCCGCAACAACGGCCTCCACTGAGAGCCAGAACCCCTCCTCACTTCACAGGACCACAACCAGTTCATCTGGGCGTCGGCCCATCAGCTGCGGGGGGATTCGTGAAAGCGTTCACATTCACAAGCAACAGTATGTAATTACCAAGGAGAGGTAGCAGCCATGGACTGGCGTCACAACGCCGTTTGTCGTGAGGAAGACCCCGAGCTGTTCTTCCCCATCGGCAACACCGGTCCTGCGCTGCTGCAGATCGAGGAAGCCAAGGCCGTCTGCCGTCGCTGCCCCGTCATGGAGCAGTGCCTGCAGTGGGCGCTCGAGTCCGGCCAGGACTCCGGCGTCTGGGGTGGCCTCAGCGAGGACGAGCGCCGCGCGATGAAGCGCCGTGCCGCTCGCAACCGGGCGCGTAACGCCAGCGCCTGATCCGACGCCACCGCTACGAGCCTCAGCCGGGCGGCGCGTACAGAGCGTACGCACAACCCCGCCCCCCGAGTCGCAGCGCGCAGTACCCCCGAAGCGCATGCATGAACAGTGAGCCCGGACCGTGATCAACGGTCCGGGCTCACTGCTGTGTTCGTGCCTTGCCGACCGCCGGGGCTACTTCTCGGCGCTGACCGGGATGTCGAGGACGACCTGGGTGCCGCGGTCCGGGGCGGGGACCATGCCGAAGGTGCCGCTCAACTCGCCCTCCACCAGCGTCCTCACGATCTGCAGCCCCAGGTTGCCGGCGCGCTGCGGGTCGAAACCCTCGGGCAGCCCGCAGCCGTCGTCCTGGACCGTGATCAGCAGCCGCGTCCCGGCAGAGGAACCGCCGCGTACCGCCGACACCTCCACCGTGCCGGACTCGGCAAGGGTGAAGGCGTGCTCCAGGGCGTTCTGCAGGACCTCGGTGAGCACCATCGCCAGCGGTGTGGCCACTTCGGCGTCGAGAATGCCGAAGCGTCCCGTACGGCGGCAGGTGACCTTGCCCGGGGAGATCTCGGCGACCATCGCGATGACCCGGTCGGCGATCTCGTCGAACTCCACCCGCTCGTCCAGATTCTGGGACAGCGTCTCATGGACGATGGCGATCGAACCGACGCGCCGTACCGCCTCGTTGAGCGCCTCGCGACCCTGGGCCGAGTCCATCCGGCGGGCCTGGAGCCGCAACAGGGCAGCGACGGTCTGCAGGTTGTTCTTCACCCGGTGGTGGATCTCCCGGATGGTGGCGTCCTTGGTGATCAACTCCCGCTCGCGGCGGCGCAGTTCGGTGACGTCCCGGAGGAGGACCAGGGAGCCGATCCTGACCCCCTTGGGCTTGAGCGGGATCGCCCGGAGCTGGATCACCCCGCCCGCGCACTCGACCTCGAACTCACGGGGCGCGTAGCCGCTGGCGAGTTTGACCAGGGCCTCGTCAACCGGGCCGCGGGAGGGGGCGAGTTCGGCGGTGATCCCGCCCAGGTGCTGGCCGACCAGGTCGGAGGCGAGGCCGAGGCGGTGGTACGCGGAGAGACCGTTGGGGCTGGCGTACTGGACGACTCCGTCGGCGTCGAGCCTGATCAGCCCGTCGCCGACGCGCGGCGATGCGTCCATGTCGACCTGCTGGCCGGGGAACGGGAAGGACCCGGCGGCGATCATCTGGGCCAGGTCGGAGGCCGACTGGAGGTAGGTGAGCTCCAGCCTGGACGGTGTACGGACGGTCAGGAGGTTGGTGTTGCGGGCGATGACACCGAGGACCCGGCCCTCACGGCGTACGGGGATCGACTCGACCCGTACCGGCACCTCCTCGCGCCACTCCGGGTCGCCCTCGCGCACGATCCGGCCCTCGTCCAGCGCCGCGTCGAGCAGCGGGCGGCGGCCGCGCGGCACCAGGTGGCCGACCATGTCGTCCTGGTAGGAGGTGGGACCGGTGTTGGGCCGCATCTGGGCCACGGACACATAGCGGGTGCCGTCGAGGGTGGGCACCCACAGCACGAGGTCGGCGAAGGACAGATCGGAGAGCAGTTGCCACTCCGAGACCAGCAGATGCAGCCACTCCAGGTCGGTGTCACTGAGGGCTGTGTGCTGGCGGACCAGGTCGTTCATGGAGGGCACGTGTGCGAGCGTACCCGCGGATGGGCAATGGTTCCGAACCGAACGACCCGGCCGCGCGTGTAAAGGTAGAGGACCCGGAAAATTGCGGCGGTCCGATGGATGGACACGGGTGAATGGTCTAGTCCACAATGCTCAAGACAGAGCTTCCGCTCTCCCCGCACAGGAGAGTGGATCGAGGTACCCGCGCTCTCTGCCCTGACTGCGCAGGCACCTCTCCCCGGCCGGGGGCACCGCACACCGCCGGCCGAGCAACTCCGGGCTGCGGTGCCGGACGGGCTGAGGGTCCCGTCCCGGCGCCGCGGCCCGCGGGTGTTCTACGGGCGTCGCCCGTGCCCGGCCCCGTGATCAGCGGGTCTCGGTGACCTTGGCCAGCGCACGCGGCGCGTCCGGGTCCTGACCGCGGGCGATCGTCACCTCGTATGCCAGCATCTGCAGCGGCAGGATCTCCAGGATCGGCTGGACCTCTTCGGCGACCCCAGCCGTCGGCAGCACGAAGCCCGCGGACGCCGCCTCCACCTGGGCCTTCGGGCCGACCACGAACAGGTCCGCGCCACGGCCGCGCAGCCGGTCCAGGACCGGCTGGAGGGCCTCGCCGCCCCGGCCGTCCGTGACGACGGCGATCACCGGGGAGATGTTGTCGACCATGGCGAGCGGGCCGTGCAGCAGATCGGCGCCGGAGTAGGAGAGAGCCGGGATGTAGCTGGTCTCCATCAGCTTCAGAGCGGCTTCCTTGGCCGTGGGGTAGCCGTAGCCGCGTGAGGTGATGACCATGCGCTCGGCGAAGCGGTAGCGCGAGGCCAGGGTCTTGACCTCGTCCCTGCGGGCCAGGATCGCCTCGGCCAGCTCCGGCAGGATCGCGGCGGCCGCCCCGTCGCCGCCTCTCAGCCCCTCCACGAAGAGGTAGAGGGACAGCAGCGACGCGGTGTACGTCTTGGTGGCCGGGAGGGCCTTCTCCGGGCCCGCCAGGATGTCGATGTGGTGCTCGGACACGGCGGCGAGCGGCGAGTCCGGGTTGTTGGTGACGGCCAGGGTGATCGCGCCGGCCTCGCGGGCCGCTCCGGTGGAGGCCACCAGATCGGGCGAGCCGCCGGACTGGCTGACGGTGACGACCAGGACATCCTTGAGGTCCGGCTTGGCGCCGTACGCGGTGGTGGTGGACATCGAGGCGAGACCGCAGGGCAGGCCGAGCCGGATCTCCAGCAGGTACTTGGCGTAGAGCGCGGCGTTGTCCGACGTACCGCGGGCGGTGAGGAGGACGAAGCGCGGCTTCTTCGCCGCGATCCCGGCGGCCACCTCGCGGATCCTGGGGGCGCCCCGGTCGAGGATGCGCCTCAGCACTCCGGGCTGTTCGGCCATCTCGCCGGACATGATCCGGCCCGGCCGCTCACTCTCCCCTGCCGAAGTCGTGGCGGACATGTCGAGTGCCTCCCAGGGGTGTCCCGGTGCGTCAGGAACGCCGTTCGACCAAGTCGACCACGGCGAACCGGACACTCGCCAGCGGGCCGCGGCCGGGGCGGGTACGGCCGTCGTGTCCGCGTTACCGGATTCTGCTAGATTGGACCCCGATTGGTCTATACCACATGATTCAACTCTCAGATCGGCAGGCCCCGCGTGGAAGTTGTCATCGTCCCGGACGCCAAGGCAGGCGGCGAACTCATCGCGGAAGCCATCGGCGCCCTGCTGAGCCGCAAGCCCGACGCCCTTCTCGGCGTTGCCACCGGCTCTACCCCGCTGCCCATCTACCAGGCGCTGGCGGCCAAGGTCCGCTCCGGCGCCGTCGACGCCTCGCGCGCCCGCATCTGCCAGCTCGACGAATACGTCGGGCTGCCGGCGGGCCACCCCGAGTCCTACCGCTCCGTGGTGCTGCGCGAGGTCGTCGAACCGCTCGGCCTGTCCGAGGCGTCCTTCATGGGCCCCGACGGCTCCGCCGAGGACGTCCTGGCCGCCTGCCAGGCATACGACCAGGCGCTCACCGAGGCCGGCGGGGTGGACCTGCAGCTCCTCGGCATCGGCACCGACGGGCACATCGGCTTCAACGAACCGTGCTCCTCGCTCGCCTCCCGTACGCGGATCAAGACGCTCACCGAGCAGACCCGGGTCGACAACGCGCGCTTCTTCGACAACGACATCACGCAGGTGCCGCACCACGTGATCACCCAGGGCATCGGCACCATCCTGGAGTCCCGCCACCCGATCCTGCTCGCCACCGGGGAGGGCAAGGCGGACGCCGTGGCGCAGACGGTGGAGGGGCCGGTGGCCTCGATCGTGCCCGCGTCGGCGCTGCAGTTGCATCCGCATGCGACGGTGGTGGTGGACGAGGCTGCCGCGTCGAAGCTGAAGCTGGCGGACTACTTCCGCGCCACGTATGCGGCGAAGCCACTGTGGCAGGGGCTTTAGTCGTACCGGACGTGAGGAGTGGGCCGGGGCACCCGTGGTGGG